>JARDZZ010000073.1 GCA_029240595.1 Nitrospira sp.
GCAGGATCCACTCACGCCGCTCTGGCTCTGACGACTTCACGGGCCACCGGCTTCCCCGCATTCAATTTGCGCGATGCCCGCATGAGCCTTCCGATGAAAATCAGTATCACGTTCAGATCGAATGCGAGTGATAATTTGAAGGAATACCCGATGTTGTTCAGATTTTCGATGGCAAAGGTCTTGGTAAACTTATCAAACCCGCCGTGTTTTAGTTCTTCAAATGTCCCGTTCACCCCCAGCGTATCGAACCCGTAAGGAAACTTAAAAATGAAGGCCAATGATTCCGAATGCAACGCGATTTCCGGATCCGCAACGGCCGGACCAAGCTTGCGCTTCGACAGATCCACGCGGAGGACTTCTCCCGTATCCACAAGCTTGATCGTGATTGGCCTGAACGCGATGCGCAGATACCGGCACACCCGAATCAACCACCACGCATTCTTCTTTTTCAGTCTCTCGCAATAGGTCTTGAACAATTTAGACAGTTGATCAATCGAGTAGGAGTCCTCATATTGAATATACGTTTTATTCGATGCGTACGCATTCTCCCAAAACGACAGGGACGACTCCTGTTGTTTCGGACGGTCGTTGTCGTCCAAATCGAGGGATTCCATCGGTTTGAGAAAGACGCATCGAAAATCGGCGTTCGACGCGCGGCAGAATTCCCGGACGCGTCGAGGCGTGTTCACGCCATCATTCAAATAGCTGTTCAAGACGTTGGCAAAGTACATGAAGCTTGCGAAGGGAATGACGGTCTTGGCTTGTAACGTTTGCGCTTGCCGGACCAGGCTCGTCAATTTATCCTGCGCCGCCGAGCGCCGCCACTCGATATGATCCCGCCCGCCTTTCCATGCGGCATAACTGAACTGGGTGAGCAATACATCACAACAACCATATTGGTTCTTGAAAGCCGTAATGCGTTTTTGGGAATGCATCGCACAATCGTTCAGATTGAAAATGCTGATCCCTGCCACATCGACAAGTAGCGCGGAGTCGTAAAATTCGTCCTTGACCACGCGAACGGTGAACTTATCTTCCAGCGCGAACGGCTCTCCCGACGCAAGTTCCATACTTTGAAAGCCGCCTTTCTTGAGAAAACTGATGACGCGCTTATCTTTCGTGTGCTGGAACATGACGACGATCTTGTTGTCAATGATCAAGCTCTTGTACTTTCTAAAAAAGCCGATGGAAAAGTGATCAGGATGCTCATGCGAAATCCAAATGAACTTGGTGTTATTCAGGACATATTCAATCTCATTCTCTTTGTTTTCATAGAGCAACCGCCATCCCCGATGAAACGCCTCGCCGTCGTACCAGGGATCCGTCAAGATGGATTGCTTTTTACCTTTGATCAGTACCGATGCGTGATTGACTAACGTCAGCGTGTTCGTGACCATAATCTTCTCCAACGATCATAAAGCCCACCGGCTTTGAGCGGTGTCTGTTCGTACACGTCGTACCGTAAAGCTGTCGCTCGAGGGCTCGGATACGATGACCAAACGGCCAAGTCAAGAGACCGTGGCTCACATGCGAGCTCGGAGTGGTCTTAATCCTCGTTGACCTTCAGTCCACAAATCCCGCTTCGCAGAAAGCGATAGGCGGCATATTTCTGGAGCCGCGGTAAGACCGAAAATTTCAGTCGATGCAAGAGACGCAACGGCGGGCGATTCGGAAAGATAAAGATCCAGGAGTGCGGCCTGCTCTCGTGGGCCCACTCGAGCTTCCAGCGTTCAGAATTGCCGAGAAAATCCACCTCGGCCAAGCCGCGTTTCCAGGCATCGCGCAACATTAATTCACAGAGCAGCAGGGAGGGCGCGAACGGCGCAAAGTGCGGATCATACCCCGATTTGAGGATATAGAGCTTGTTTTGAACGAGCAGAGTAATTTGCACCGCGATCCGTTTCCCACTGACCGCCAAAAAATGCAGTTGCAGCCATCCTGCCTCCGACGCTCGCGTCAAGAGCGTCCGGTAAAACGCAAGGCGATCGCCCCGATTCATGATCGCGGTACCGGCTTTCCCCTTCCACGCAGCCGCCTCCAGCAGGAAGGCTTCGTCCAACGCACGCTTCAACTGTTCACCGCCTGTCACAATCTCGTGCTGGACTTCTCCAATTCGATTCAATCCTTTCGTGCGACCCCGCAGGTTGGATAAATGTTTTTTGGACAGGGTTTTCGCATAGGCCTCCCATGGCCGATCGATCGGAATGAATGGACCGTCTGATGAATGCCATTGGCCAAGCAGAAAATTGCTTTCGAATGCCCAGAAGCGAAGATGTTCCACCCCCCGCGCGCCGTTCGGGATTTGCCGCAGTTCCAACAGATCCCATGTGGAGGCGTCGGCAGCAAGGCACTGCCAAATGGCTCTGGAGGCTTCTTCAGCCCGACGGGTCAGAATGATGTCAAACCGCTCGGTATAGACATTGGCGATCCCCCGTAAGCGGCGGACGGGACACCCAAATAGGCGGCCGTGGTCGAACATCAGCGGCGCTATGGCGATCGGCTCACTCCCTTCCCGCACGACCAGTATATGCAAGGTGCCGTGGTGTTCGAAGCACTCCCACCAGGTTCGAACCCACTCATGCCGGATGAAAGGATGATCGATGCCCGCCTCGGTGACGAGCCGATTCCAAACCGATTTCAGGGCGACAAAGGATTCGTAATCCCGAACCACGTCGACCGATAACTCTTTGACCGGCACCTCCTCCGGCGGGCCGGTCCCGATTCGTTCATGTGGCTGCACCGATTCCTGCTCCTCCACCGGACTTATCGCCGCCGTTTGCATGCCACTTCCCTCCTTTTTGCTCCGGGTACGACCCGACGCTGGCATAGAATGGGTCATCCGTAGTTTGAGTGGATCCATAATACGTGTTTACCGTCATCACCTGGATCACACCGGCTGGAATTCCGGGTCGCGAATAGATTCGGAGCGAAGCGCGATGCCCAGATCCCTCACCTGTCGTGCCATGTATGTCAGGTGTTTCTGATTCAGGTCCTGATGAATTGGCAGTTCCAACACATGACGGCGAAGAAAGCGTGACGCCTCCCCTTCATGCAATCCGAGGGACGCATCACCCTCATTCCAGAGTGGCGTGGCCATCACGCCACGGCTCCAAAGTGCCTGTGCCGCTTTCGCCTTGTCCGCCACGAGCAATGGAAAGAACAACGGACAGACTCCCGGCTCCAGATCCGTGCGGACCGCTTCTGCAGGGAACTGCTCAGCCAAGAGATGAAAATGTTCGCGCCGCCGTTTCTTGATGGCTTCATAATCCAGCCGGGTCAGCAACCGCCGCGAGACAGACGCCATCCCGATATCGACATTCGCGACATCGAATCCGGTATCCCCGACCGGAACCCGTTCAACACGGAGCCGGGTCAGCAATCGGCCGGCAGCGAGTTTCCAATCCATCAAGTGCCGCCCCATGTTCGGCCAGCGGCTGCGAATCCGTTCCAAGCCCAGTTCAGCGATCCGGCCGCCGGTAAAGATTCGGCCGCTTCTGCGCAACGGCAGGGCTGTCAACTGGTCGAATTTGCCCCGATTTTGGACGAGGACGGCTCCATCGGGAAGCGGAAGCGTCTTGTAGAGACAGAAAATCGCATAGTCGCCCGACGTGCCGACCGGCTGCCCCTCTCGCTCTGTGAGCAGGGCCATCGCGCAATCCTCCACCAATATCAAGCCGTACTCTTCGCAGAACGTTCTCAGGGCTTCGATCGGTTGCGGCCAACCGGCATAGTGAATCACGAACAGCACTTGGGCACGCGCGCGTTGACAGGACCGGCGCAGCCCGTCCACGTCAAGCTCGAACCGTCTTGTCGCCGGATACCAGGCGATCTGCGCTCCGGACGCACGAATCGCCCGCACTTCGTTGCCCATGTGGTAGTCGGGCACCAGCACCACGCCACGGCCGCTCTTCACGAGTTCCCTGAACAGGTAGTAGATGGCGCTCCGGGCTGTGTGAAAATAGGTGGTGTTTTGTGCGTTGAGAGGGAACGGAAGATGGCAGCCACTCGTGCCGCGCCACTCCTTCATTCCCAGGCCTGGCCATGCGGGCAGATACATTGCTCTGCGCCTCCTTCCATCACTTCTTTGCAAGCTTTTGAACTTCGGCCAGGATGTCCGCCCCGCGACCGGACGTCCCGTTGACCGGCACCACCTGAATGCGGGAGTGTCCCGCCACCTGACGGAAGTCGGTAATCGCCATTTCGTGAAACCCGGCCTTTTGGACCGCCCGTCGCATGGACCGGTTTTTTTCTTCTACTTTGATGGCGATCATGCGTATCCCTTCGTCGTTCAGACTTTGAGCGATCAAGGCCCAGGCCGCCGGCGCAATCCCGCGGCCGCGATATTCGGCATCCGTCACCACGCCTTCGAAACAGACGGTCTTAGCGGGCAGGTCCTTCCAGCCACCTGGTGCTGCGACCGTTGGCATGCGTTTCCGAAATACCCAGCAACAAAACACCGGCCGCTGGCTATCGCGTACCATCCACAGGTCACCGCCTTCTCCCAGATACGATTCCGCTGCGCTCCAGCCATACAGATTGGACTGAGTCAGCAGATCAAGATGTTCACGACGGGACCGGCGTAACTTCAGTCCGTCCGCCAGAGGCGCGGCGTGAACGTCGCTCGGAGCGGCCACATACCAGACATGCCGCTCATGTCGATATAAGGTCGTGAGCACATTTTGCTTCGCATGACGTGCGGCCAGCGTGAGACAGCCACGGACACCGTGTCGCAGGACTGCCCTCCTGGTCGCCTTGATGCGCGGCATCACACGGACCTTCAGATGGTATAAGAGCCGGGATTTGAGATGGCCGGGGAACACAAACAGCCAGACATGCCGGTGCAGGTCGGTTGCCCAATCGAGCTTCCATCGTTCTGCATCGCCGAGAAAGTCCACTTCGTCGAAGCGTAATCGCCAGGCTTCTTCCAGGATCTTCATGGACAAGACATGTCCCGGGGCATAGGAGGCATATTGCGGATCGTATCCGGCTTTCAGCATGTACAGTTTGTTTTGAAACAGCAGCGCGATCCTCACCGCGATGCGAACACCGCCCACCTTCAAAAAATACAACCGAAGCCAAGCGTTGCGCACCGCTATCTGTATGACATCACGATAAAATGAGATACTGTCCTTCCGGCTTTCGATGGCCGTTCCTTCCGCGCCCTTCCAGGCCGAAGATTCCAATCGCAGCGCGTCTTCGAAATCGCGGTCCATGCAGCGATCCGACAGGATGACTTCCAGTTCCAGGGGACCCTTCTGTTCCAGGTTCGCCACCCGCTTTCTCATGTCGTGCCGGTGCGTTTTTTTGAGGCCTTTGCAATAGGTGTCCCATGTCTCGCGCACTGCCACATACGGAGACTCGGCCGATGGCCAACGAGTGAGAGCACACCGCGTCCGCGCTGTCACCGGAGGAAACATGTCGAGCGTAAGGCTTCTGGCCGGTAAGTGCGGCAGTTCCAGCACATCCCACTGATGCGCATCATCGGCGAGATACGTCCAAATAGCTTCACAGCACTCTTGGGCCCGGACTGAAAGAATGAAATCGAACCGCTCGGTGTACACGTGAGCGATCCCTCGCAATCGCTGTACCGGAAATCCGTACGTTTTGACGCGCTCCAGCATCAGCGGAGCAATCGCCAAAGGACGGCCCCTGTCATGCACGACGATGATATAAAGTGTTGCCCCATGGTGGTAGCAATCCCAGTCGGCCCGGATCCACTCATGCCGGACAAACGGGAAATCGATGCCGGCTTCCTCCACGAGCCGATTCCACTCAGGTTCAAGCTTCAGAAAGTCGCGATAATCCGTCACCACCTCGACGCGCAGCGGACCGGTCGAGGGTCGCCGAGTGTCCGTGTGTTCGATGGCCGAAACGGCGGAGTTAGGCTGCATGCCGGATTCCACGAGGGCGCTCGTTCGGGCGCTGTTGCATCACATCCGAGTACAGGTCCGACCACTGACATCCGACCCGGTTCCAGGAATAGCGACCGAGCCGCTCGACGGCGCGGGAAGCCATCGCGCGCGCCGCGTCGGGGTACTTGAGCAAAAAGACCACGGCTGCCGCCATCGCGGCGGGATCCTTCTGGGGCACAATGGTTCCGCTGACTCCGTGTTCGATCATATTGCCGACGTCGCCGACATTGGTGCTGACGACGGGCATGCCTGACGCCATGGCTTCCAAGATCGAGAGCGGCTGATTGTCGATGAGAGCGGAGTTCATCAAAATGTCAGCGCGTTCGTGCAGAGCCGGTACGTCCGACGGAGCGACGGGGCCGAGGAAGTGCACACCCGTGAGCTTCAGCGAGCGGGCCAAGGCGTGAAGGTCTCTTTCGCGACTTCCTGCGCCCGCGATCTCGAGCGTGGCGTCAGGAAAGGTGCGCTGGATAAGCTTGAATGCGCGCAACGTGTGATCCACCCCGTAATACCATTCGAAATTCCGTGTGGAGAGCAACCGCGGCCGGAGGGGGTCGCGTACCCGGTACAGGAACCGGCTCGTATCGACGGTATTATGAATGACCCTCGTGCAATAGCCGTGGGACTTGAATACCTGACGCAAGTACTCGGAAGGGACGACGATTTCGTCCGCCAGCGACAACCACGGATGAACCAGTACTCCCCACCGGCCGAGATGGTCGGCGGCCTCCCCGCTGTGATAGTTCAGGATGACCGGTTTGCCCAAGAGCCGTCCGATGATCATGGCCGGAAGTGGAGCAAGTAAAAACGACCAGTAGGAGGCTGATGACACGTGGACGATGTCGGTCCGGCGCAATGTCAGCAGGCTGGGGAGATACAGACTCTGATTGAGAAGGGTGCGAAGATACGGAACCCGTCGCACCCAACGGGCGCCGGGCGGAAAATCCGGATCGATCGGCAGCAAGTGTACCGAATACCCGTCTCGTCGCAAATGGTCGGACAAGTCCGCCGCATGCAGCGCTTGGCCGCCGCCGGACTTCGTCACATGGGGAGCGACAATGGTAATGTGCGGCAACGTAGGCTTTCTCATCTCATAAAGAGCGCTTTGAGGCGCATGGGGCGCCACGCCGGCTGCATCCAGCGCAAGACCCGATCCTGTTCGTTTTTTCGAATGACCCCACAGAGCAGCGCAAGACCAACGTAGACCACTCCGTACGTGACTGCGGTCATCGCGAGCCGCGCCACAGGAGGAGCGGAAACCTGTGCGGTGATCCACCAGGCAGGAAGTGACGCGGCGCCCGCTACAAAGCCGATTTCCAGCAGGCTGCGCCACGGCAGGACATTCCCTCCATTCAGATGCCCGCACACCATCATGCGTGCCAAGCCAATGGCCTTCCCCGCTGCCAAAGCGAGCAGGGTGATGACGACAGGTCCGATCAAGCCCAAGCCAGACACGAACCAGTAAATTGCCCCGGCCACGAGAATGAATTTGACGACGTTAATGACCAATAAAAATGGGGTTTGCGCATACACTCTGAGTAATCCGTCCATCGGCACGGCCGACAAGAGGACGACGAGAGACCACGTTCTGAAAATCGGAACGCTGGCCGCGTAGGCGTCAGTAAAAAGAAAAATGATGAGATCGCGAGCGGTGATGAGCAGGATGGCCGCAAATGGAAAAAACATCAGGGCCAGCTTTCTCACGGTGTCGTGCCACATCGGAACGACGGCGGCCTCACGACCATCCCGAATAGCCTGCACCATGCCGACCATCATGACGTTGACCACCGACATGCTGACCACCTCCGCCAGAGGAATCTGGAGGCATCCGACGGAGTAGATGGCGAAGGTGGTGGCGTCAAACCAGGAGGACACCACAAAGAGATGCAAAGACTCCTGGCCGGTTTGAAATAGGACATACAACGCGAACGGCAGGCTGTAGGCCAGTTGCCGCAGAAGGACGGACCGGTCGGGACGGAGGCCGGCGCCGAACTGCTTGACGCTATACCAGATGGTCGCGCCGAGCCGGATCACGGCATGCACAATGGCGCCATAGAGCACGCTGGCCACTGTCTGGAACACCAGCGCCGGCATGACGATCAAGGCCGCGCGAGCGACATCCGATAATCCATAAGCCGCCGCTGCATAGGAATACTGGTGGCGAGCCGTCATGACGATCTCCAACACATACGACGCCAGCATCAGAAAGAAGTAGGCCGCCAGTAATGGCATCAGCGGCGAAAGAGCTGAATTGTTCAGGGAATGCGCGATCAGGTCCCCGCCGAGATACAACAGGCCTCCGGTCAGCAGACCGATGCCACCGAGAACCAGGATCGAGTTACAGACATACCGGCCAGCGTCCTCTGATGAGCCTGGAATGAAATAAAACAGACTCTCCGACATCCCGACCTGCGCCAGGTTGAGGATCGTGCCATAGAGCAGGAAGACTTGTTTGTACGTGCCGAACTCCTCCTGGCTGAACAGACGGACAAGAATGATTGGAACGAGAAACAAGACGGCATACCCCAGCGTCCGGCCTGCCATGAGAGTCAGCGCCGGCTTAAGCATGCTGCCTCTGCCGGGCCTCGGACCGTTGGGAAGCTGCCGAGGTCGCGGAATCGCCATGATTGTGCGTGCAAGGAGCCCAGAGATCGGTCAGGCGGTAGGCATGACAGCGCATGAGCGAAGAAGAAAATCTCCCACGAGCATCGATGCAGGATCGTTCCCACAGTAACGTACGGGGTATGGTCAGATTGGGGTGTCGGTGATCACGCCGCAGACACGTCCCGTAGCCGTAGCGGTATCCGGCTCGGGCGACGGCAGACACGACGGCGGGATTGAAGCGCCCGTCGGGATAGGCAAAGTGCCTGATCGGGCGCTGAAGCCGATCCCGCAATGTATACATGGATCCCACCGCCTGGTTGGCGGCTCGCTCGAGGCTCTCTTCTGTTAACAGCGCATGGGTTTGCGTGTGGGACCCGATCGTGATCCCTGACGCCTCCATCGTTCGCACCATCTCCCAATCCATCACCTGCAGGTCAGGATAGTCTGAGTCCCGGACTTCCGACACCGTTTCTAACGCCTCGATGACGCGGCGAAGGCCTTTCTGCGTCTGGGTATTCAACAGCCATCGCATCGTGCTGAAGGCGTCCAGTCGCCGCGATCCGTGGCGCTCGCCGAGGGACACGTTCTTGGTTTGCACGAGTTGCCGTAATCGCATCTCGGAATGTCCGAGAAGCGGAAGCGCCTTTTCCAACAGCAAATAGATCTTGTCGTACACTTGGAGTTCCGAACGGCCCGTCAACTCCGTCACGATGAAGACACCAGCAGGAATGCCCATTCGCTTCAACAGCGGCAGGGCATGACGATAGACACCGACATAGCCGTCGTCGAACGTCACGGCGGCGGATGGCCGCTCGAACGGATCTCCTCGTTCCAATTGGGCCCCGAGATCGTCCAGCGTCATGAAGCGATATCGTCGCCCGATCCACTCCAACTGACGTTCGAGCATGTTGACGCTGATCAGATTGGGGGCAATCGCGCGTCCGACGTGCGCGCGGACATCCTCGACGACCGCATGGTAG
The DNA here is from genome assembly GCA_029240595.1 of Nitrospira sp. Taxonomy (GTDB): domain Bacteria; phylum Nitrospirota; class Nitrospiria; order Nitrospirales; family Nitrospiraceae; genus Nitrospira_C. The sequence goes on from JARDZZ010000073.1 coordinate 9,497, forward strand.
CCCACCACCAGCGGGAGCCTCGTCGTCCCTGCCAGCGAGCTGACCGCGCGATCAGCCCCTGTCCATCCCAGCACTGCAGCGACACCCGTCTTGGCAAAGGCTTTTAACATGAGGAGGACCGCAATATTTCTCCGCGCCTCCAGGCGGCGGCGTGTTCGAGAACCGCCGGCGGTAGATACCGGCGGGCGGCGGTTTTGGCCAGCTCATCGAGCATGACGGCTCGCCGGCACACCGCTCCTCCTACACCGGGGTGATAGAGATGCAGCCGATCAAGTTCGGCGGTTTCCTTCGCCCACAGAAACTTGTACGTTTCCTTGCCATGGAGGAGATCGTAGTCCTCTGCACCTTCCGCGAGCGCGTGCTTGATGGCCAGACCCATCGTGAGCAATCCCACGCTGTGCTGTCGATACATCGGGTCGAATCCTGACTGATAAAAATAGAACCGACGACCGTAGAGCAATCCGTACAAGGCACCCACGGGACAGCCATTCAGCCGGAGGATGAAGAGCCGCAACCATCCGCGCTCCAATGCCGTGCGGGTGAAGGCCTCATGAAAGGCACGCATCGCCGGCGATTGCCAGGTTTCGGACCCTCCGCGCTCATCCCATCGAAGATTGTGCAGGTCGATCAAGGTCTCAAGCGCCTCACGGCGCTGGTCTTCCTTTTCCACCACTTCGAAGACGACCGTGCCCTCCTTCTGAAAATTCTTGAGTCTGCGATTGAAATTGTACCGGTGCTGCGATCCCAAGCTGGCGAGATAGGATTCCCAGGTGTGTCCCTTCAAAGGAATATGCGGGCAGGCGTCGATCGGACGGCGCTCCACAGTCCATCCGGCTTGTTCCAATTCTTTGACGAATCCGGCGGCAAGAGCGCCCTGCTGTTTCACATGACTGAGGGTCATCACCAGCCGACGGCTTTGAAAGTATTCGGCCAGGCTGCGGGACACTTGTGCTTCGTGTCCCCGTCGAATGACCACGTCCAGATAATCGGACCCCACGAGTCCCGTTCCCAGGAACTGGAGTGACGGATAGGGCATGATGCCGCCGAACCGTTTGGTCTCCATGAAGCAGGGAGCCAGGCCGAGCAAGCGGTTCTGACGCCGCACCGTGATCAAGGCCAATGTCCGTTTCGGGGAGAAGTGTTCCCACCAGGTCTCAAGCCATTCCCGCGTCAGAAACACGCAATCGGCATCACTGTCACTGAGTAATTCCGTCCATTCGTCGGCCAGATGACGGACGCGACCGGAATCTTGAATGACCGTGACGAGCAGATTATCGGTCGATCGAAAGGACAGGGCTTCAGCTTCCTCAGGAGGTTGCAAGCACGTATAATCCATGATGTCGATGTCCTTTCGGACGACGGTGGCAGGAGCACCGGCCACCACCGTCTTCGGCGGTACGTCCTCCAACACGACGGCGTTGGCCCCGACGACCGATTCTGCGCCGATCGAAATCGGCCCCAGTAAGATTGCTCCCGCACCGATCACGCAACGGTCCTCAATGATCGGCACGCCCCATCGGCGCGAACGCCCGCCAATCGACACCTGATGGCCAATGGTCACGAACTTGCCGATCTTGCAGCGTTCATGCAA
>JARDZZ010000074.1 GCA_029240595.1 Nitrospira sp.
CAACACGAGGGCCGCCATGATCACCAGAGGCCTGGCGGAAATGGTCCGGCTCGGCATGGCGATGGGAGCGGATCCAAGAACCTTCTATGGCTTATCAGGCGTCGGCGATCTGGTGTTGACGTGCACCGGTACCTTGAGTCGCAATCATCATGTGGGCGTTCGACTCGGCCAAGGCGATACATTGGACGCCGTTCTCGCGGGGATGCAGGCTGTGGCGGAAGGGGTGCGGACGAGCCGGGCGGCTGCCGGGTTAGCGCTGCGACACGGGGTCGAAATGCCGATTGTCCGGGAAGTCAATGCTGTGCTCTTTGAAGGGAAATCGTGTCGCAAAGCCGTCAGCGATCTCATGGAGCGGGTCGCCAAACCTGAAAAGGGGCATCCATGAATCGTGAACGGCTTGAGCGCCTCCTCGGCGAGGTCAAGAGCGGCAAGGCTTCCATTGCCAGCGCTCTTAAGCAGCTTCGATCCCTTCCCTTCGAAGATCTCGGTTTTGCTTCGTTGGATCATCATCGTTCGATCCGTCAGGGATTTCCTGAAGTGATCTTATGTGAAGGCAAAACGCCGGCGCAGATCCGCGGCATTGCGGGATCGCTGTTGAAACACCATCGACCGTTTCTCGCCACGAGGGCGACTCGCGACATCGCGGCCGTCATTAAACGGATCAATCGCCGGGCGGTCTACCACGAATCCGCCCGGATCGTCGCCGTGCGCGATGCGCAGCGACGGCTTCATGGCCGTGTCCTCGTCATTACGGCTGGAACATCCGATGTCCCCGTCGCCGAGGAAGCCCGTATCACGGCGGAAGTCATGGGCAGCCGCGTTGAGACGCTATACGACGTAGGCGTTGCGGGTATTCATCGCTTGCTCGGCCGGCATCAACAGCTCACCGACGCCCATGTCATCGTGGTGGTGGCCGGTATGGACGGGGTCTTGCCGAGCGTGGTCGGAGGCCTGGTGGAGTGTCCTGTGGTGGCAGTGCCGACGAGTCGCGGGTATGGGGCGAGCTTCAACGGACTGGCCGCACTGTTGACCATGCTGAATTCCTGTGCGGCCGGCGTCGGGGTCATGAATATCGACAATGGATTCGGGGCGGGCTGTCTGGCGCACCGCATCAACGCCTTCGGGATGAAGCAGGATCGGTCAGGCTGATGTTCCAGGCGTCGCGACGAGTTACTTCACCTCCAGTGTCCCGCGTTTTGGCCAGGACAGCATGAGCGTCCGCGGCCCCTTTTCGCCATTGGAAAGGAGCTTCGCCCGCAGTTCGAATTGATAGATTCCTGCCTCCGCCGGCGCTTTCGTCTGGTCCATGCCGTCCCAGGTCAGGACGACGGGAATCGTCCTTCGATCGGTGTTGATAGGCGTGATCGCCGGCGATTCGAGCGGCTTCCGCAGGGAAAGAAAGCGGATGGATCGTTTGGAGGGAGAGGTGACCAGTGATGACACTTCCAAGATGGTCGCCCCCTCTAGTTCTCGGGGTAATTGCACGAGGGTTGAAAATTCCAGAGACCCGGATGACACGGTGTAAGGATTGGGACTGATCTTCAATTCAAGCACCTTCAATTCGGGTTCAGGCCGTGGAGCTCTTGCCGGCTTTGATTTCGCCGAAAGGGCGACCGGGTGCAGCAGGAAGATACAAGAGGCCAGGGTGAATGCGAGAAGCGCACGAATGAGATGGAAGCAGGGTGGTGGCGTTTCAGTGGCGGGTATGGTTCCCAGCATGGAGATCTATAGGCTCAGGTTTCCAGGAGGCAGGAGAGACCGATTGCCGCAGTGGGATAACACAGTGCACAGAAGCTGTCAATGCGCACTCATCATTGCCGTCTCAAGGGACCGTTGGGTAAGATGAGCCGACTTTTACCACCAGCACATCAACCATGTCTCGGCGGTGGAAGCTGGGAACGTTTTCCTCATCGTGACGCGAAGGCGCATCCCAGCGCACCGGTATGGTCACGTACGATGAGCGAAAGGATGGCGTGAGCGCACATCTCCACTTTGACTGCTTTTCCGGAATCAGCGGGGATATGACGTTGGGTGCGCTTGTGGATGCGGGTGCACCCTTCGGTGAGTTGGTCAAGAGACTCAAACGACTCGGCGTCCCGGGCTTTACACTCCGTAAAAGGCGAGTGCAGCGTGGCGCCATTTCTGCGACGAAGGTAGACGTCGTCATCACGTCCGGTCTTCCGCGACCCTGGCCGCTCAGCCGTATCCGGAAGACACTTTCCGAGAGCCGGCTCTCTGAGAAAATCAAGCAGCAAAGCCGCGCGGTATTCGAGCGGCTAGCCGAGGCAGAAGCCAAAGCCCATCGCGTCGCAATGGACCATGTGCATTTCCATGAAGTCGGACTGGTGGATTCGTTCGTCGATATCGTGGGAGGGCTCATCTGCTGCGACCTGCTGGATGTTGGCCGTGTCACGGCCTCTGCGGTCAATGTTGGAACCGGCACATTGCAATCAGCACACGGCATCATTCCCGCTCCAGGCCCTGCTGTGGCGATACTCGCGAAAGGCGTGCCCATATACAGTGCCGGACCTGCGCGGGAATTGACCACACCGACCGGCCTCGCCTTGTTACGAACTCTCACGGAGGACTTCGGGCCGATGCCTCAGATGAAACCGGTCGCCGTGGGGTATGGCGCAGGGGATGGCAACCCCGAAGGCTGGCCGAATGTGCTTCGGGTGTTTTTGTCGCGAGACGCCGGCTCTGATGGACGGGGCCGCGACACCGTGGCGCAGATAGAAACGAACCTGGACGATGTCAACCCTCAAACCTATGAACACATCACGGAGCGCCTCTTCGATGCTGGCGCTCTGGATGTGGCGCTGATTCCCGTGATCATGAAACGCGGGCGCCCCGCGATCGTGCTGACTTGCCTTGCCCCCTTCACGGCGGTCGATTCGCTCTTGAATGTCCTCTTCGAAGAGACCACGGCTTTGGGAGTGCGTGTGCAAGAAGTCACCCGGCACATCCTTCCACGACGGTTTACGTCGGTGAAGATCCGCGGCGGCACCGTCCGCATCAAGATCGCGGCGGTCGACCATACGAGCAGCAAGGCCGCTCCCGAGTTCATCGATTGTAAACGGATAGCCGAACGCACGGGCCGTCCCGTGAAGACGGTATTGGAAGAGGCGACATTGGCCTATGCGAAGACCCGGAGCACTGCAAAGGACCGTCCGTGACGCTGCTGGGATACGTCCTGCTGTTCGGAACCTCTGTCATCATTACCCTGGGCGCCTGTGCGCTGTTTACCAACGCGGTTGAATGGCTGGGGAAGCGGTTGAATCTGTCCGAGGGCGCAGTCGGCAGCGTGCTGGCCGCGATCGGAACGACTCTGCCCGAAACCTCTATCCCGATCGTGGCGATTTTTTTCGGCGCCACCCGGCAAGAAGCAGAAGTCGGCCTGGGCGCCATCCTGGGCGCGCCGTTCATGCTCAGTACCTTGGTTGTCCCTCTGCTCGCAGGACTTCTCTTGGTCTATGCGCAGTTGGGGAAACGCGGCCGTTCCTTTCGTCTCAACTACAAAGACGTCACGGTCGATCTGTCTTGTTTCGCCCTGGCCTACACAGTCGCGATGGCCTGCACCTTCGTGCCGTCCAGGCCGTTGCGGATCCTCGTGGCAGTGGGGTTGCTGGGTTTGTACGGCTACTACGTGAAAATCAAATTCAGCGACGATGATGCCGGTGGTGAGCCGAGCGATTTGAGTCCGCTGGTGTTCGCCAAAAACAGCGCCCGGCCGTCCTATGCCCTCATCGGACTGCAGGCGGTGGCGGGCCTGGGAGGTCTCGCGCTCGGCGCGCATTTGTTCGTCATGGCGGCTGATTCAACGGCGCAGCTGCTCGCCATTTCTCCGCTGATTTTGGCGCTGCTCATTGCGCCGCTCGCGACCGAACTGCCAGAGATGTCCAATAGTTTTCTCTGGCTCTATCAGAAAAAGGATCGCCTCGCCGTGGGCAACGTCACAGGCGCAATGGTATTCCAAGGCACCGTTCCGGTCTCGGTCGGGTTGGTCGGAACCGAATGGACGCTCGCGCCGTCGGCGCTCTTGACGATGGTCCTGGCCGTCCTGGCGGCAGGGAGTCTCTTGCTTCAAGCTGTCTGGTCCGGCCAATGGCGGCCGTGGTTGCTCACCATCGGGGCGATACTTTATATAGGATATGCATGCTATCTGTATGGCTATTGATTCAGGGACTCTGAAAAAGAGTACCCCTGCGCACAGACTGGCCTCACGTCAGCCCCAGCGCCTTGCCGTCTTCACCCGGAAGCAACCGTGAAAAAACCTCAATCGCCACCTCGCGTCCCCATGCTCGGGATAACGATGGGTGATCCTGCCGGGATAGGACCGGAGGTCATTGCGAAGGCCCTCGCGGGAACCGCGCTGCGCCGGATCTGTGTTCCCCTTGTCATTGGAGCGCAGGAGGTCATGCAGCGTACCGTGAAGCAGTTGAAGCTCAAGCTCGCCGTGCGTCCCGTGGAGGGCCACAACCCCATCCGTCTGAGCGGGGGACACGTCGCTGTACTCGATCCTCTCGAGCGGCCGCTTGGTCCCTACAAGCTAGGCGTGGCGGCGGCCGAAACCGGGGCGGCATCCGTCGCATTCATCAAGACAGCAGTGCGTCTGGCCCAATCGGAATGCATTGACGGGATGGTCACTGGGCCCATCAACAAAGAAGCGATGAACATGGCCGGCTGCCATTTTCCCGGTCACACCGAGCTGCTGGCGGAGCTGACGCAGACGCCGGAATCCGGCATGATGATCATCGGGGGCCGGCTCAAAATCATGTTTGTGACGACGCACATCGCGATAAAGGAGCTTCCCGCCGCTTTGACGCAAGCCAAGATCGAAAAGGGCATTCGGCTTGCGCATCTCGCTTTGACGACCCTCTTTGGCATAAAAACACCCCGCATCGGGGTCGCCGCGCTGAACCCGCACGCCGGTGAGCATGGACTGTTCGGCGACGAAGAAATCCGCCTGATCGGACCCGCCGCACGCGCCGCTCAAGCCGGGGGTATTCTGGCCAGTGATCCTCTGCCGGCCGATACCCTCTTTGGCAAGACCGCCAAGGGCGATTATGACGCCGTCGTGGCGCTGTACCATGATCAAGGGTTGATCCCGCTTAAAATGGTGGCGTTTGGAAGCTGCGTCAATCTGACAGTCGGGTTGCCGATCATCCGCACGTCGGTTGATCATGGCACCGCATTCGACATTGTCGGAAAGGGCATTGCTGATCCGGGAAGTCTGATCGAAGCGGTTAAATTGGCTGCGTCGCTTGCGCGACGTCGAATGTCTCACGCTCGAGCATAGGAGAACACGCCCACCATGCCATTGGATGTCAACAATGCGCTGCTCGTCATACAGCAGCAACTCAAGGAACTCGATGTCATTTATCGGGACACCCTGCAGATGTCGCTCAACACGGTGGCCGGGACAGAGCGAGTCGCAAAATGGCGTGTTCGAACGGTGTCGTTGCTGGCCGAGTCGGTTGGGGAAAAGGCGGCGCAGGACTTTGCCCGGCTTCAGCCCGGAATGGTCTTTACGAATGACCTGGTCGAGGAATTCACCGATCTCGTCGACTGCTTTCGCGTGCCTCTCAATGCGCTGGCCAAGCAGCTCTCTCAGACGGCCCAGCGTCCGGCTGATGGGGGCTCCTAGGTGCCCGGCCCGGCTTTCCCGCGGGCCAACAAGCGACTGGGACAGCACTTTCTCATCGACCAGAATATCGTCCGAAAGATCGTGGCCGCGGCGGAACTGACCCCGGATGAGACGGTGCTCGAAGTCGGGCCCGGCCGGGGTATACTCACGGAGGCCCTTGCTTCAGTTGCCCGTCGGGTTGTGGCCGTTGAGATCGATCCGCAGTTGCACCGGTTGCTGCAGGCCCGGCAGAGCGAGTGGAAGAACGTCGAAGTCGTGTGCGCCGATGCGCTCTCGTATTCGCTCGAGGCAGTGGCCGCCGGTACTGTCGTCGTGGGGAACCTCCCCTACTACATCTCCACACCTCTGCTGTTCAAATTCCTCGAGCATCGCCATCGCTTTCCACGGCTGGTGCTGATGCTTCAAAATGAAGTTGCCGACCGCCTGGTTGCGAAGGCCGGCACATCGGCATACGGCGTCTTATCGGTGATGGCGCAATATGCGGCCGACATTTCAAAGGCGTTCACAGTATCGGCCAATTGTTTTCGTCCTCGACCGGAGGTGGGATCCGCAGTGGTCGTGTTGCGCACGAAGCAGGAAGCCCTCCTATCACCAGAAGAAGAACCGGCTTTTGCCGCTGTGGTGAAGGCGGCGTTTGCGCACAGACGAAAGACATTGGTGAACTCCCTTCGCGATGAGGGATACGACCCACAGGCGGTCATAGATGCCATCAGCGCAGTCGGGATCGTCTCGACCGTTCGGGCAGAGACATTGAGTCTCGACACTTTCAGTCGACTTGCCACACGCCTCGATCGTCCCAAGCCGTCATAAACACATGTCATGATGACAGTCGTCGTTTGAATTGGTTGACCCCCTGTGTTAGCATCCGGCACATGGGCGTAACCAGCTCGGCCAAGCGGGGCGAGACCCGCCGCGCCCCTGCCCCCCCTTCCCATCTCAAGCGTGAAGTGATCGGCGTCATGCTGATTGCGCTCAGCCTGCTCACGCTATTAAGCCTCCTGTCCTTTGTGCCGGGTGAGCCGAAGGTCGTCGCCACCCCGGCAGCGACGATGACCCCACCGACTCACAACCTGATTGGCTCCGTGGGTGCGGTCTTTTCCTCTCTGTTGTTCTCTCTCATCGGCGGTGCCGCCTATCTGTTCCCCATCCTGTTGGGACTGCTCGGGGGCCGGTGTTTTACCCAGAGCGATCTTTCAATCAGACTACGGAACGCCGGAGCCTCATTGGCCGCTCTGTTGTTCCTGAGCGGTTTGCTTCACTTGGAAGTGACGGCGGTGCCGACCGTCTCAAGCGGAATGGTCTTTCGAGGCCAGGCGGGAGGCCTCTTCGGACAACTGCTGGCCGAGGGATTGCGTGCCTATTTTGCGAATACCGGCGCCCATATTCTCATCATCTCCGGCTTTCTGGTCGCGCTGCTCTTCACCGCGCCGTTGTCGCTGGCTCAACTCGCCGTGCAAGCGCCACAGTGGGGACGAAACGCGTTTGCACGACTGAATGCGCTGATGCCGAAGCGGAAGCAGGACGCGGTCGTGCCGGATGCGGCGAAGCCGACCAAGACCCGAAAGCCAAAGTCACTTCGTGCCGTCATTGAAGAAGTCCTCCCCACGGCCGAAGACAACCCTTCCGCCGAGGTGTTTTCGGTGACGCCGCCAACGGTCGTTTTGCCTGAGCCGCGTGAAGTGGTTGAACCGGAGCCGGATGCGCCCCTCGTCGGCAAAATCGAGGACACCGGCGACTATCAATTGCCGGATGCCGATGAATTATTGACGGAACCCTCAGGGATACTCGCCCGCATCACCGACGAGGAATTGAAGGGGCAGTCGGACATCTTGTCGAAAGCGTTGCTGAGTTTCGGCATTGAAGGCAGAGTCACCGAGGTGCGCCCAGGCCCCGTCGTAACGATGTATGAGTTCGAGCCGGCGCCCGGTACCAAGGTGGCCAGGATTGTGAATCTCGCGGACGATCTGGCGTTGGCCATGAAAGCGATCAGTTTGCGCATTGTCGCCCCGATTCCGGGAAAATCCGTCGTCGGCATCGAAGTGCCCAACTCGCAGCGCGAAACCGTTTCCATGAAGGAAGTCGTCGCCAGCGACGCCTTTACACGAGCGCGTTCGAAGCTCACCCTCGCCCTTGGCAAGGACATCTTCGGGACTCCGGTCACGGCGGACCTCAAGACGATGCCGCATTTGCTCGTCGCTGGCGCGACGGGTGCCGGCAAGAGCGTCAGCTTGAACACGATGCTGATCAGCATCTTGCTGTCGGCAAAACCGAACGAAGTGAAGCTGCTTCTCATCGACCCGAAGATGCTGGAGTTCCAAACATACGACGGCATTCCTCATCTCCTGAGACCCGTCATCACCGATCCCAAATCGGCGGCTCGCGGGCTGAGCTGGGTCGTGCAGGAAATGGAGCGCCGGTACAAGCTGCTGGCCGAAGCCGGTGTGCGCAACATCGATTCCTATAACCGGAAAGTCGCCGGCGCTCAGGGCGTGCTGGGTGACGCCGGTACGGAAGCAAAGCCCGACCAGCCCGAGCTCCCGATCCGGTTTCTCTCTGAAGAGGAGCGCCTCGCCGCCGGCGAGACGGCCCTACAGGATGGAAGTCCAGGATCCTTCATGCCTCCTCCGACGCCTCCGGAACCGTTACCCTACATCGTGGTCATGATTGATGAGCTTGCGGATTTGATGATGGTCGCACCGAAAGACGTCGAGGACAAAATTGCCCGCCTCGCGCAGATGGCGCGGGCTTCGGGTATTCACTTGGTGTTGGCCACACAGCGACCGTCGGTGGATGTGCTGACCGGCTTGATCAAGGCCAACTTTCCTGCCCGCATTGCGTTTCAAGTCTCGTCCAAAACGGACTCGCGGACGATCCTCGACGCCAACGGAGCCGAGGCGTTACTTGGTCGAGGCGATATGCTCTACCTCGCATCCGGAACCGGGCGTCTGATGCGTCTGCACGGCTCGTTCGTCTCTGATGATGATGTGCGCCGCATTGTTGAATCCGTCAAGGCACAGGCATTGCCCAGTTACAATCAGGAATTGCAATCCTTGAAGCAGGAAGAGGCGAAGGAGGAAGAAGCGCAGGACGAAGTCTATGAGCAGGCCAAAGAGTTGGTTCTCTCGACGGGGCAAGCTTCAGCCTCACTGATCCAGCGCCGCTTACGGGTCGGTTATCCGCGCGCCGCAAGAATGATCGAGCAGATGGAGGCGGACGGTCTCGTAGGAGCAGCGGGACGCGACGGCCGTCGTGAAGTCATCGGACGGCGCGGCCCTGTTGGAGACGCCCACGAATGATCCGGTGGGGATGCATGGGGTGCGCCGTCCTGTTGACGATCGGCGTCTCGGTGACGGCGTGGGCTCAAGACGTCACGGATGACCAGTCTCGCAAAGAAGTGCGGGAAGTGGTGAAGCGCCTGCAATCGCGCTATGAGAAGACCAGAGATCTTCAGGCGGATTTTACACAGAGGACGACGATAGAAGGATTTGAACGACCGATGACCTCATCGGGCAAAGTCTATATTAAAAAGCCCGGCCGCTTGCGATGGAACTATCTGGAGCCTTCGACCGAGGACATCTATGTGGATAGGGATGATGTGAAAGTGTACGTCCCGGAGCACAAACAAGTCCTGGTGGGAAAGCTGACGCAAATGGCTGCGTCAAAGGCGCCGCTTGAGCTCTTACAAGGCGCCGCAAAACTGGACGCCTCATTCGATCCCGAGCCGACACCGGGTAACGGCCGGGGAATTGGGGGAGTGAGGCTGGTGACCTTGGTGCCGAAGGCGCATGACGGTGACGCGCATCGGACCGTGCAGAAAATCGTCGTCGAAGTGTTTCCCAAGACCTATTTTATTCGAAGCTTATGGCTCTACGAGTCAAGCGGCAATGTATCGAATTTCGAATTTTCCTCTTTGCAGTCCAACATCGGGCTCGGTGACGATCTTTTTGTGCCGAAACTGCCGCCCGATGTCGAAATCGTCAAGGCTCCGGTACTCGGCCAGCCCTGATTCGTGCAGGCCGACAGCCGTGAGCCGGGAAGGGAATGTCTCCGATGAGTACAGCGCTGCTGATGACGGTCGCCGAAGCCACGGCACAAGCGGTCGGGAAGCTGGACGTGGACCGATTACACCGCGAATATTGGGACCAGAATGAATTTGTCGTTATTCCGCAATTTCTTCCGAGGGACTTCGTCGAGGCGACGTTGGTCCCGCAGGCCCAGGGCGTCAAGGGACATCTGAACCGGAATTATATCCCGGGCCATAAAAAGGGTGGCAGCGTAAGCTATTACACGGTGCAGGAGCAGGCGCCGCTCTTTCTCGACTTGTACCGCTCACCCGACTTTCTCGCATTTCTTAGCCGGCTTACCGAAGCCAGGCTCATGCTCTGTCCTGACAACGATCCACATTCGTGCGCGTTGTACTATTACACGGAAGCGGGCGATCACATCGGATTTCATTATGACACCAGCTATTACAAGGGAGCCCGTTACACGATCCTCATGGGGCTCGTCGACAAGTCCACTCAGTGCAAACTGGTGTGCGAACTCTTCAAGGATGTTCCCGACCGGACGCCTCGCACACTCGAACTGGTCACGCAACCAGGCGACATGGTGATTTTCAATGGCGACAAGCTCTGGCACGCTGTCACCCCGCTGGGAGCCGGAGAGGAGCGGATTGCCTTGACGATGGAGTACGTGACCAATCCGGAGATGGGCCGCTTCAAGCGGCTCTATTCCAATCTCAAGGACTCGTTCGCCTATTTCGGCATCCGCGGGGTCTTCAAGGGAACCGGCGCGAGTTCTAGGAGATCTCGCTAATCCTGCTTTTGTTCGCCTTCCGTCCAATCGAGTCACACGCCGCTCCATCAGGGTATCGGTCGTAACGAGACAGCCTCTTGGTGTGAGGTGTCTACGGAGTCCCCGCCTATCTTCGGCTGGACCTTCATGGATTGGCCCAACAGTCTGGGCCGGCCGGCCCGGAGCGGCTTCGTACGTTTGGCAAAAGGTCCTTGGTGCATGGCCTCCAGTTCCGTCAATGAGGCGCGCACTGCCCTTGCCACGAGCCAAGCGAGTGTCAGTCCCGGCGTCCAGTACACCGCGTCGCGCATTTGTTCGACGAGGTGCGAGGGCAGATTAACGGTCAACCGAACCATGCGTGGCGCTTCCGGCTTGTGCTTCACCGGTCCGGTGCTGGTAACGGATGCTGCACGATGAAACAGGACGTCTGAGGCACTTGGGGTCGCGACCGTGGTGGTTGGCATCGTCTTCCTCCTTGTCATGATGAAAGTGGGGCGCACAACACGGCGTCGTTGAAGATCGGCA
>JARDZZ010000075.1 GCA_029240595.1 Nitrospira sp.
GAGATGGTCAAAGTCTTCGAGCAACCCGAATCGCAACACCTGCGCGATGTAAGGATCTGGCTCAGCCTGCGCGAGCGCCGCGGTCACCTCAATGGCCACCTGCTCGTAGCCAATGGTCGTTTCAAGCGGCGACTGATCGGCTGGCAACAGCCAGTTGACGACCGTTTGTTGGTGTTGCTCTTTGCGTCGCACACGAGCGAGCGAGGCCTGCAGGTCCTGATTGTTCATTCGGGCGCAGGCATGGCTGAAACGGATGGTTTCGGACTCGATGCCGTTCATGAGGATGATGCGCACGCGGGTGAATGCATCGACATCGAGTTTGCTGATCGGCCTAGGGACCACATCCTTCCAGGTAAATTGTTGCCGATCGAGCGGAGTGCCCTTGTCGCGCAATAAATCGATGGCCATGTACAAACTCCTTTCGGGGTTTAGATGTGACAGGAACACGAAACTGATGGCATTCCGGTGAACCTTTCAAAAAACAAGAGGCCCGCGCGAGACGTCTCGCGAGTGTCAGTTAGTCCCCGACAGCAGGCCTGATCAACTCATGAAATGGAGTGCATTACGTAGCGAGAAGGACCTCGAGGTCATGGTTCAGGAGAAGGAAACATCTGCATGGCACATTTGACCGAGCATCTCACCTCATGCTTCATTATAATCTTCAGCAGCTTCTCATCCGACTGGTAGCGACCCTCGCCATAGAGGGATCGTGCCCGAGTCCGAGTCTTATGCGTCAAGTTGAAGAGGCCCGAATACATGCCTTGTGTACGCCATTCAGTGGAGTGTTAGGGGCCGTAATGCTCATGTTCCCATTACAGCCCCCGACGTGTTGCCTACCGCGCAGGCGCGACCTCCGGCGTAGCGATCTCCAGAACGTACCCTTGATCGTCCATTAATAAGACGACGTCCTGCCCCGGTTTCAGCCGGTCCAGCTTTTCCAGCGGAGGACGAAACGGGACTTCCCTTTCCTTGCCCGCTTCGGCAATTTTTAACTTGCCTTCGCCGCCCTGTCCTTTGAAAGTGGCCCTCACTTGCTCATGCGCGCCCTTAATTCGGGCTTTATTGTTCTGCCCTGATTCTCGGACCGCCTCAGGGCTGGCGAGTTGGGCGTCTACTAACTGGCCGCTCTCATCAGCCAAAAAGTACGCGTCGACCCCCACCGGAATGGCCGAGAGCTTCCCTTTGGCACGATCGGTCACCATCAACGTCTTGGTTCCATCTTTGGTTTCGATCACCGCCTTGTCCAATCCCACTGTCAGCGGCGTGGTCAAACGACCGTGCAATACTTGATGGTCGGACCGTTCATTGGGATGATGATAATCGACCACGGCATTGTGATCGTTGAGTGTGACGATAATCGGTTGCCCCACCTCAAACGTTTGGCCCTTCACCTGAGCCGGCCGGAGCGGCACGTACAGCGACTTGACGTTCCCGATATCGATTTCCATTTGATTACTGCGAATGGACAGAATGCGGCCGGTGACCAGGCGATTGCCAGGCAACTGGCTCTGGGTCGGTTCAGTGACAACCTGCTCTTTGCTTTCCCCAAGCTTTTGCCCCTCCGCAGTACTGCCCATTGCAGATGCATGCATGCCTTGCAGCAGGAAGAGCACACTCATCACGATGAGTTTCCATCTTGCACCCATTGCACACCCCCCTTGTTGTGTCATGGATTCTCAATACAATCATTGCGAGCAAGTGTTGGACCAACCGGCGGATTCGTGCGGGCCGGAAAACGGCCTGTCTCGGAGTTTCGAATACTCGAGCGACTAGGCAGCACCCGAGTCATTCAGACAAGCTGTCTGAGGACTGGACAGGATGTGCCCGAGAAGGGCTGAGCAATTGAGACGAAGCTGCGAGTCCCTTCACTCCCCGCTCAACGTAATTTTCTGACGCCACTCGGTAGGGGTCGACACCGCATGATAGCCCGCTTACCGAGATGCCGGCGATTCGTGCAATAACGCCGTAGTCTTTCCATCGAAGTGGTCATCGCGGTCCGCTTCCGCTTCTTCTTTCGTCCGGTGAACGACCCCGTCCTTGTGTTCTGGCGGACTGTAAATGGTATACAGCTTCAACGGCTGATCTTTGCGGTCGTTGATGACGTTGTGTTCAGTCCCCGCCGGGATGACAAGGGCACTCCCGTCTTTCAGCGCGTAATCCTTGCCATTCAGGCGGGCACTGCCTTCCCCTGCCTCGACACGGATGAACTGATCGAGATGGTGCGTCTCGGTGCCGATCTCTTCTCCCGGCTTCAAACTCATCAAGACCAGCTGACTGTGGGAGGCGGTGAACAACACCTGACGAAAGTTGTTGTTGCGAATCGTCGCCTCTTCGATATCAATTAAGAAATGATCCATCGGGTGTTCCTTTCCTGGTCGGGCTGAGTGGCCCTTCAAAGATGTTGAGTCTCGTTGGTTCATGGACCAGTCGGCTGAAGGGTTGGCTGCCGGAAGCCCAGCTGCGCGGGTGAGCCAGACGATGGCCGATTGCAAATCCTCACGCCCCTCCGCCAAATTGCCTTGCTGGCCAAGTGCCCGGGCCTCCATCAGCGCATGCACCGCTTCGGCCAAGCGGTGATTCGGCGTCTTAGCGCCGGCATCCAGGGCCACCTGCAACGCTCTGTCGATCTCCTCGACAAAGCGTGCCTGATCGCGTGCCACGCCTGAGGCTTCCGCCTGTTTGGCCCACCGCAAGGCTTCCATGGAGGCGTCAGACTTCACTTCTGCGAGGGCCAACACGTCTCCTGCACACCACAAGATCATCCCCGCCAACAGAGACGTGGACCATACGGGTTTCATCTGTACTCCTTCGGTGGCATGCGTCAGGGAGTCATCACGATCTTGATACAACCGTCCTGCTTGTCATTGAACGTCGCGAAGCCCTGAGGCGCGTCAGCCAGCTTCAACCGGTGCGTCACGACAAAACTCGGATCGATGTCGCCGTCCTTAATCCGTTTGAGCAGCGGTTTGAGATAGCGTTGTGTATGCGTTTGTCCCGTTTTGAGGGTCAAGGCCTTGTTCATCACCGCCCCCATCGGCATTTTGTCGATCAGGCCTCCATACACGCCCGGAATCGATACCGTTCCCCCGTTACGGCAGGCCATGATGGCCTCACGCAGCGCAATCGGCCGGTCGGACTCCAGCATCATGGCTTGTTTGAGACGATCGTAGTAATACAACGGGGTAGGTGCATGGGCTTCAAGTCCAACCGCATCGATACATGAATCAGGCCCTCGTCCCCCTGTGAACTGCATCAGCATGTCGTAGACGTCGGTCTCCTCATAGTCGATCGTGTGGGCGCCTCCGTCACGGGCCATCTTGAGCCGTTCCGGCACGCGGTCGATCGCGACGACACGCTCAGCGCCGAGCATCAACGCGCTCCGGATCGCAAATTGGCCCACGGGACCGCACCCCCAAATGGCCACCGTGTCGCCCGGGGAGATATTGCAGTTTTCTGCGGCCATGTACCCCGTCGGGAAAATGTCGGAAAGGAACAAGACTTGTTCGTCGGACAAGCCATTTTCAATTTTGACGGTGCCGACATCAGCGAAAGGGACGCGGACGTATTCCGCCTGTCCACCGGCGAACCCCCCGGTGAGATGGGAATAGCCGAAGATACCGGCTGGCGAATGGCCAAAAAATTGCTCCGCCATCCAGGCATTCGGATTGGAATTCTCGCATAGCGAATACATTTCACCCTTGCAAAAGAAGCAATTGCCGCACGAAATGGGAAACGCGACCACCACTCGATCGCCCACGCGGAGCTTTTTCACTTCCCGCCCCACTTCCACCACTTCACCCATGAATTCATGCCCCATGATGTCGCCTTGTTCCATCGTGGGCACGAAGCCGTTATAGAGGTGCAAATCGGACCCGCAAATCGCCGTCGACGTAATTTTGACGATGGCATCGCGCTGATTGAGAATTATGGGATCCGGCACATCAACCACCTGCACATGTCGTTTTCCATACCAACAATTAGCTTTCATCGTTCTCCTTCCTGCAATTCCTCGTCTTGGAGGCAAGACGCGCGAATTGGGCCTCATGTTCGTCCACGCGTTCGAGGTGTTCCTGATCCGCGCACCGCGCGGTCATACTTCCACGAGGTGCTCCCCTGTCTCCCTGCCGGCTGGCCCTCTGTCGTAATAACCTCGCCGGTCTCCATCACCTGCTTGAATCGCCGCAAATCCATCTTCATGGAGTGCTCGGGGTTCTGACCAAACCAGGTAGCGATGGCGGAGCCAAGCGTGCCTGCCGGTGGACGGTACTGCAAATCGACGGTGACCAACGTGCCGCGTTTTCCCGGTGCCGGCTCAAAACGAACCTGACCACGATGGTCTACATCCGACCCCTCGAGGGTCCGCCACGCAATGAGCGTGTCGGCAGAATCCTCAGTGACTTCGGCATCCCATTCGACCGTGGAGCCGGCAGGACCAGTCACCACCCAGTGTGAGCGACGCTCGCCAGTGACTTGGACCGAGATGACATGCTTCATGAACGAGGGGAAATTGGTGAAGTCGTGCCAATAGCTGTACAGATCCCCCGGCGAGCGATCGATGATGAGGCTGACGGTGACTGCTATCGTCCCGTTGCGGGTCACCACGTCTCGGGTGAGTTGCTGCGCGCAGAGCAGATCGAGTGCCGTCGCTCCGGCAACCGCAGTGACGGCAGCCGCGAGTTTTTTGCGATCGGCGCCCGCCGAAGTGAATGCGACGCCGAGGCAAGCCAGATCGATGACGTCGCCGGCCACTCGGGACCAGACGGCACCGGCAGGTCTGCGTTGGGTGATAATTCCCAGACCGCTCGCGATCTCCCGCAACCCCATTATCCGGATCAAACCACGGTGTCGAATGGGTAGCCCGGTCGCGTGCGCCAGTCGCCGTGGCATCATAAGTTCCGTGAGGCCCAGACCGATTCCAAACCAGCCGAGGCCATAGGCCAACTGCTCTTCCTGGGTCAGGGATCCGTTACCGTTACCGTTTTCGCTCAGGCGGTCACTGACGGCGCCTAGCTGTTGGCCGGTTGCAGGACTGCCTTCCTGTGTCTTCGAGCTGCTCTTGCCCGGCCGTGTCGTCTTCGGGGATGTTCCTTGGAGAGATCTGGTGGTCATCGCGTCTCCTTGTCTTCAATCTTAAGCGTCGACATCGACGGCTCAATAGCCAGAGGTGGTTGGAGCGGAAGTGCTTGCTGGATCTGCTACCGGCCGGGTGCGCTCTCCTTATGAATCGCCACGGCGCGCCCCTGGGTCGTCACGGTTCCGGTGATGAAGTCGCCGGGACGAATATCGCGGTCTCCGGCCGTCGCGGCATCCACCGACATTGTCGTCTCTTTCCCCTGTCTGTCCTCGATGACAATGGATTTTGGATTCGCCTGCTTCACTTCGCCACGCAATACACGCATACCGGAAGCCTGACCGGGATTCACACTTGGATCCGACAGACCGGTGTCCTGCCGAGTCCTGCCGTTCGCCTCGCCGACGGTGGCGCCGCTGGTGCCCCCTTGCGGCTTGCCCTCCACACGATAGTCCGGCCCCTGTCCCTGCTGTCCCATCCGGCGGTCGCGAATCTCTTCACGCTGCTGCTCCGCTTGCTGAGGGTCGTCTCGCAGACGAGGATCGCCCTGAGGCAAGATGGCATCCTGGCAGAACACAGGAACAGCCTGAAGCAGCATGCATGCGCACATGTAAGTCACGAGCCGTTGTCCGTTCATGATCGACTCCTTGATTTCGGGGGTACAAGGCAATCGGGCAAAATCAAACCGACAGCGAGTGCTCCATACAGCCAGGGGAAGCTCCGGCGTGTCAGGCTCAACTCAAAGCCGGGCGTGAAACGACGAGGAACCAGATAGTAGTCGGTGATGTAGGCCAAGGCTGCGACGACAATCCCTCGGCCGGCTGACCTTGAATACGAATGCGGTGCAGGCCTGAATCGTCCCATAACGCCATACAGCCACCCCCAAAATCCGCAGGCCAGAGCGTTCAACAAAAGCCCAGAGCCCGTGTACTTGGCGGTGAACCGCTGTTGCGCGGCGGCCTGAGGTCCCCAGACGATGTGACTGATGGCGTTGATCGGTCCCCAGCCGGATTGCCCTTCTATCTGCGCACGCCAGGCCGCCGCTCCGGCCACTGTCATGCCGGACAGGCAGCCGGCGGCGATCGTCCTGGACCAGAACCGGCCGTTGGAGTCCCGCACGGCTGGCCTCTGAAGCTGTCGAAAGACAATACGAGCCACGGCGGCTACTTCACCGTCCCTCTCCAGGCGCCGGTCTCCTGCCCCCGATTTTCAATGTATTGCTTGAACCGCTCAAGGTCACCTTGTACCCGTTGCGTGACGACTCCTACGGCATCCCCGACGTGTTCGACAAAACCCTGCGGGTCATATTCCATTTGGAGCATGACTTTCGATTTTGAGTCCGACAGACGATGAAACGTCACCACACCGGCATTGATGGTGCCTCCTCTGCTCGTCCAGGCGATGCGCTCATCGGGAATCTGTTCGGTGATCTCCGCCTTCCACTCCTTTTCTTTTCCTCCAATATCGGCTTTCCAATGCAAATGCTTGTCGTCGAGTTGCTTGACCTGCTTCACGCCTTCCATGAATTTCGGAAACTCTTCAAATTGCGTCCACTGGTTATAAGCGGCCCGCACGGGGACATTGATTTCGATCGACTTTTCAATGACGGACATGTCGTCCTCCTTTCGCGTGAGTGAAGCTCATCAACATCATTGCACGTACTTTTGAACGATCCCTGCCGGTCTGACTTGGGCCTTATTGGGGTCCTGTCCCGCGGCACGCAAGGCCCTCCGCTGCCGCAAGAGATCCCAGCTCTGATCGAGTTCTACTTGGACGCCGCGCAGTCTTGCCCGATCGTCATCGGACAGCAACTCCTGTTCCTGAAACGAGTGTTCCAGTGAGACGAGTTCTCCGATCCGACGAAGGACTGCCCCATCCATTTGGTCCTCCATGTGTCCTCTCCCTTACTGTGGCATTGGTCATAACGCGCGCATAAACGCGACGAGGGCCTTTTTCTCGTCCTGGTCAAGTTTCAGCCCTCCGATCACATTGAAAAACTCCACCACGTCTTCGAGAGTGGGAAGACGGCCGTCGTGAAAATACGGCGGTGAATCCTTGATGCCCCGCAGCACAAATGTCTTGATCGGCCCGTCCGCTGCTGCACCAAACCGTTCCAGATGGAGATCGTGCATGTGATGATCCGTGAACGCAGGCGGACGATGACAGGCCGCACACTTGGCCTTCCCGAAAAACAGATCTTCTCCTTTGATTTCGAGCGGCGTCGCTTTCGTGCGGTCGAGGCGGCCTGTCAGCGGATCGAGTTTGGGCGCAGGGGGGAAATCAATCATGTTTTGCATTTGCGCCATATGCGCGACCGGGACGCGGTCGATGATATTCATCCCTTTCTTCATGGCACGGATCGGGTCCCCGTTGAAGTAGGCCGTGCGTTGCTCAAATTCTGTGAAGTCCTCCACAGACCGAATTGAACGCTTCGAGCCGTGAATTTGCTGGTTGAACATGCCCCGAAGGCTGACCGTGTCCAACCGCAGGCGCTCCATTTGCGGTCGCGTGTCCGGGTTCAAGTGAAATTGCCCGGTCGTATGGAAATTGACGTGGCAATCGAGACAGCTTACGCCCAAACTCGGCTTGACGGTTTTGCGGTCGTGAGTGGCATTGAACTCTTCCTGTGCAAACTGCGTGACCAGCATGCGCAGCCCGTCCAGCTGCGCGGGAGTCACGAGACCTCGAAAAAGCCGGTCAAAATTTTCCGCATGGACAACCTCCCCCTGAGAGACGTCCCCCAGCTCCGGATGGGTCGTCAAGAAAATCGGGGGAGGAAATTCGGGGAGCAGGCATTCCGGCAGGTCAAAATCGACGTCAAATCGTTCGAGTCTTGGAAATTCCTTGATCTGCACCTGGGGAAAGACCTGACCGCCGACCGCCTGCTTGACATGCGGCAGCCGATCGAATCCCTGTGGGAACGCTCCCTTCTTCTTGATGTCTTCCGGCGACAGTTGGGCGAGTTGGTCCCATGTCATTCCTGACGCCAGCTTGACGGCCGGCCCGATGGGCTGCGGCTTTCCGCGTGACATGGCGATGCCCTTCTCGGTCCTGCAATTCAAGTCGTAGCGTTCGCTCAGCAACTTGTGTTGTTTCTTCATGACGTCCGGCTTTTGCGCGATGTCCTTCTTCATCACCTCGTCGGCACTTTTTTGGGGGTCCTGACCGGGCGGCGCCCCGAACACGTCATAGGAAAAATCCACCCCTTCAAAGCCTTTTTGCTTCGTCTCCTCGATGGTGCCCATTTGCGCTTGCTGCTTCTTCCCTTCGGGAGTGGGCTGTGCCAGGCCGGTCCTCTCAGCCTGACTGACAATCATCGAGACAGCGACAATTGCTCCCGCCAATATCAGCACTCTATTCGGCCCGACCTGTTTGATCTTCATCGTTTCCCTCGCTTGGAACGTTTCTTCTTCTCGCGCCTGCTATCTGACACCCTCTACGCCGATGGAGGAGGCGATCCTTTGCGCGGTCTGAAGGTGCTGTTTGAGGAGCGGCAGAGTCCCTTCCGCCCATCGTTGGACCGGGGGGTCCTTGATCGCTTTGGCATGCCGCTCAAACTCCTTGACGTCCTTCTGATGATCACGAAGCATGTAGCGGATGTACGCCCGATCGAACGCGTCCCCGGACAATTGCCCAAACTCCTCTCGCTTGTCTCTGTGCTTGGCCGTGAGCTCGGTCGGAAGCACGACGCCTTCCTTGCTGGCGAGGAGTTGAATCTCCTGGCTGGCTTTTTGATGATCTTCCATCATCTGTGCTCCAAACTGTTTCACCTGCTCAGCTCCTGCACGCTGCGAGGCGAGCCGCCCCATCTCGATCTCGGCTTGCTGACCTTCCGCCGCTTTCTTGAGAAACGATTGAACGGTGGAGAGGGTGTCCCGCTTTGCGTCCTGTCCGCCTGTGGCTGGGAGAAACGCGGCTGCGGTTGCTAGCAGAAGCCACCCAGTCATTGTCTGCATCACGGCGGCCGCACCCCCTCCTAGTGCTTCACTCTGTCAGCCTCATACCAATGGTGACCGGTCGGCTCGTACTTCGCCGCCGACGTCCGTCGGAACAACCACGAGGCCAATGTCAGCCCTGTGGCTGCTAAGGCGGCCCCCGTGAGCAGCGGATGGAGAGAGACTTGTGTATACAAGCTGGACTCAGCCACGTACGCCGCCCGGCCCCCTCGCTCCTTGAGGCCTGTGGTGGGACCATAGAGGCTGTTATTGGTCCGGTCGTCTTCAGGACGATCGGTGAGTTGCATATCGATCAAACTTTCCATCAGCCTGTCAGTCAGGCGAGGTGCCAGGCCGCCCATCGCAGCCATGATTTTCGCGCCACCGCCGGCATACACATCGCGCGTCGGGTGCTCGGCACAATGGAGGATCGTCTCGGCCACGACTTCCGGCGCGTACACGGGGAAAGGCAGCGTCGGCTCCGTCGGCAGATAATTCTTCGCATGTTCAGGATAAGGGGTGTCGATGGAATACGGCTTGATCAAGGTGACGGCAATCGGCAGGTCGTCATGCTCCAACTCCATTCGTAACGAGTCGGTAAAGCCTTTGACCGCATGTTTGGCGGCGCAATACACGCCCTGCAGAGGCACGGCTCGATCGGACAGGACACTGCCGATATTGATGAGGGCCCCTCCAGTTCGCAAATGGGGGATCGCGATGCGGGACCCGATGACCACGCCCCAAAAATTCGTCTCAAACACACGTCGTTGGTCTTCCAATGAGACGTCGGTGAGGCGTCCATAGACCGAGACACCGGCGCCGTTCACCCAGGTGTCGATTCGGCCGAACCGGGATACGGCTTCGTCAGCGACGCGGCGCAACGCCGCTTCATCAGCCACATCGGCAGCGAGAAAAGCCGCCATGCCTCCGTTCGATTCATTCGCCACGATTTCATCCGCCAGCTGTTTCAGGGCATCGTGGTTTCGGGCCGTAAGCATGACGCGGGCCCCTCGCTTCGCCGCCATGCGAGCGGTGACGAGCCCGATGCCGCTCGAGGCACCGGTGATGACGATCACTTGTTCTTTGATGGGCTTGAGCCGGACAGTCATGAGCCAGTTTCGCTGTCGTGCGACGTGCGACCGAACAGTCAACGCTCGCACCACTTCATTCACTATGATGGAGGCTCAGACGGTGATCGACTAGCAAATGCCCGAGGAAAAATTGTTTGAGAGAGCAATGACGGACACAATCCACAGAAGAATGATTCCAAGATCGCGTCTGGTGACGACGTGAGAGCAGGACCCGCGGAGACGACCCCAAGGGGTTTCACCAGTCCTGCCACCCTGCCAGCCGTGGTACCAACCATACATCCAACCCCATTTCTTTCTTTCTATGAACATTCGCATGTGTCTTGCGGTGGTCGTCATGTTCGCCGTCTTCGGCGTGCGCACTCATGCCGAAGCACAGATCAAAACCAGCGATCAACCGAGCGAGAAGGCCTCCGAGGCCGCCTCAAAACAACCACCTGACGACGCCTCGTCGCTGAGCGAACTGCGGGCCAAGAGAGACCAAGCACAAAGAGAGCTGGATGCGGTCAGCCGGCCGAACACGCTGTCGACCGGCGCTCCTCCGGGCACGCCCGAACCGGAACTGTTAGAACGGCGGACGCTGCTACACCATATCGTGCGGAGCGCCGATGAGCAGATTGATGCTACCCTCCGTCTCGAACAGGCTCGCCAACACCGGGATGAGGTCGGACGGTCTCTGCCCGACTCGAAGGATCATGGCGATACTCCGGCTACAATTTTTGATGCCGATCGATTGTGGGATACCGCCTTCGCCCTGCGCCTGGCCGTCGAAGGCCTTCAGTCGCAACTGGCTCT
>JARDZZ010000251.1 GCA_029240595.1 Nitrospira sp.
GACGACCTCATCACACTTCCGATACCTCGGAGATGATCGTGTGATAGCCGGACGCTCCGGCGGGTTGCGGTCTGACCAGCTCGGCAATCTGCAATTGTCCCTTCGTATCGATTGCCCGGACGACGGTCTGGTATTTCCCGGGCTTTGGCGGCTGCCAGGTATAGCTCCACAGGACCCATGAATAGGGAGACATGGGCGGCTCGATCATGCAATCGTTCCACGTGCGGCCGGCATCGAAGCTCAATTCGACCTTGCCGATGCTGTTGGGGCCACCGAAGGCAATGCCCCGGAACGTCTGCCGGTCTCCCCGCAATGTTTGATAGTGCCCCGGCGAGTCGATTCGCGAAAAGATCTTAATGGTGCCGTCGTCTGTCCATCCCTTGCGTTGCCAGTACCCCTGATAGTCCCCCGGATACACTTCGATCTCGTAAATCCATTTCACGTTCTTGATGCCGTATAAGCCCGGCACGATGGCGCGGAGTGGATACCCGTGTTCCTTGGGCAGCTTCTCCCCGTTCATGAGAAAAGCGAGCATCACGTCATCCTGCATCGCCCGTGGAAAGGGGATGCTGTCGTCATAGCCGTCGATTCCGCGAAACACGACGTCGCGCGCCGTTTCGCCATCCGCGCCGGCGTCCTGAAGGAGCTTCTTCAATGAAATGCCCCGCCAGGTGGCATTGCCAAGGCTGTCGCCGCCCGGCAAGGTGTCGATGCACATCAATGTAGACACCTGATCGTACGAATCACGATTCAGGATGTCCCTCCAGCCAAGTGACATGGGGGTTTTGACGTCGCCCTTGACCGTCAGTTTCCATTGATCGATATTGATCTCGCGCGACACGGACACGGCGCTGTCGGCATAATTTACGACATAGAATTTGGAGTTGGGTGTGAAATAGGTCGTCTCGCGAGGAGGAACCGCGAACATGCGACCGAAGACACCGCCGACGGCGTCACAGCCGCCGACCATGCCGGCCAAGGCCCCCAGTCCCGTCGCCTGAAGCAATGTCCGTCGAGAAAGCCGCATGTGCTCATTATCGTACATGAAAGCAAGGGACCGCAATGAGCGACCATCGGCTCCGGTGCTGTCTCATATAGCTGCGACGGATGGAGGACTTACGTCGGGGTTTACAATGAGGCCAGCGTACTCCGCAAGGGGAACTCGTGAGTTGACCGCGACTCCAATGTCGAGTGCTCTTCAAGAGCGCGAGACTCCCAAGCTTCCGTCCGACAGGGTATGGAACAACAAACACATGTCATGATATGAATCGCTGATTCCAGGAGCGTGACAACGGCGTCAGGCTGCAGGAGGTTCCGCATGAATCACCCTTTCCGGTTGAGAAAATCGTGTCTCGCCTGCCCGCTCATTTTCATGGTCTGCGCAGTGGTCGCCTGCGCCGGAGGACCGTCTCAATCTGATCCCTCGTGGAAGTCCGTGCCGATTACTGATGTGTCGATGGTGGTAGGGGAGTGGGACGGAACCGTGACAAAGGACAAGGCCATGTTTCCGGAGGGTGCGGTTCGCCTGATCATCCGTGCCAACAGCACCTATCTGTTCGCGGGTGAAACCTTGTCCAAATCGGCCGTCGGTTCCGGAGGAGTCGAACCGCGCGAGGGTCGATTGATCGGTGACACGGAGCATCGCGCTGTGACTTTTACCCTTTATGACCACAAAGGGGCGCGGATGCTCGTCGTAGATACGACCAACAAAGAAAACGGCACGCAATATCATGGACAATTTACGAAGGTTCGGTGAATGATCAGACCCATGTGAAGTCGCCGGTACTCTGTATCCTCCACAGGATCCCGCCCGCACATCCAATAGGGACTCACGCTGCTCCTGTTATTTTTGACAGTATCCCCGTTTGCCCAGACATGATACCCACACGTCTCGATAGTCGCCGTATCCGGCCGCTTTCGCCTCGTTCACAAGTTTTTTGGTGTGACAGGGGCGGCTGCGGCGTGATCCTGCATCGGCGATGTTTCAGGTGCGTCTGGTGCATCCCTATGATTTCGTGCAGCAATCCCGAACCGAGTGAGCGGAGCAGTCAGACCTACTTCACTGCTCTCCAGAGTGGGCTGATCCTGGTGTTGGCCCTGAATAGCTGCGGCGAAGATCGAGTGACAGTCTTGGTGGAGGCGGCGGAGGAGAGGATGAACCCGCTTTCCGCGGCCGACGACCATGCCAGCGAGGTTCGCCTCCATCAAGCCCTGGTCGATCATTTCGGATTCTCAGCCCTCGGTCTTTCGACCTATGTGTTCATGAACAGGGGATATGTCGTCGGATATGTCGACAGCCTTGACCAGGCTCAGGCGGTCTTCGAAACCGCCAAAAGTGTCAAAGGCCTTCAATCGGTTGAGGCCGTGCTTCCTGTGAAACAACCGCCGCCTACAGATGTGGGAAAGGTGATTTCAGATTCAACTCTGAAGTCTCAGATCGAGTCCGCGCTCACCCGCGATACCGCTATGGTGTCGGGCCGGGTGCATGTGGAGGTGCTGAACGGCCGTGTGGTGCTCTTGGGCGTCGTCTCTGGCGGCGAAGAAAAGGAACGGGCAGAACGAGCGGCGGCGGGAACGATCGGAGTCACACGAGTCACCAATTGGCTGTTGCTGCCGGAAACAGAGTATATGGCGATCCGGTCGCAAGTCTTCTAGGAGTGGCTCATGAAGCCGTCTTGTCGTCTCTGCCTCCTTGTCTTGGTCCTCGCGATTTCGCCTGTCTCTTGTGCTGCAGCGCGGCAGGGGACAACCGTGCCGAAGCCATCCGGTTTGCCCATGCAACGGGTCACCGTGCTGTCCTACAACACGCTGCATGGGCTGGAGCCCAGCGGCCTGATCGTTAAACCAAGCGAATCGAATGAGGCACGCCAGGCGAGGCTTGATTTACAATTCGAACAACTCGCGGTGGCCCGACCTGAGCTCATCCTCCTGCAGGAGGTCAATCCTCTGCCTGAAATGGCCGAGACGTATGTCGCCGCGATGAAACGCGTTGGTTTGGAGTATAGCCAAGTGCATCAAGTCGATGCCTGCGGGGTACGCCTTGCCCCAGGGCTCGCCGTGGTTCCCCATCTGAACAATGGGTTGGCGGTCCTTGCCAAAGCGCCTTTGAGATTAAGAAAAGTTGCGGGGCTCAAGCTAAGCGGAGGGTTCGGACGCTGCGTCGATTACATGGGTCTGCAGACCGGCGAACTTCGCTATGCCTTGGTCGCCGAAGTCGAAAACCCGGATACAGGAAAGAAGCTGCTGGCGGTGAGTCTTCATCTACATTCCGGTATTGAACGCAACGCGTTTTTTATTCAGAAGATCAATGAGGCTGTTGAGCA
>JARDZZ010000252.1 GCA_029240595.1 Nitrospira sp.
TGCTCGTTACACGACTGGTTCGCAAGGCTGAACGAAAGCCTTCAGCGGAACCGGATCCCCGGAACGTTCTTCGACCAGCCTGGCCAGCAACTGCTTGACGCCTTTGACGAGGAGGTCGATCCGATCGTCGTCGAGCGCCACAAGGATCAGCTTGTTGTGATCATAGGATGTGTGCGTGACCGAGACCTCGCCGGTTTCGCCGCTGCCGCCCACCCCATGCACCACCGTGTACCCTGAAATCTTCAAATTGCTGAAAACGGCGAGTACCTCTTCTTCGAACTGCTCTCGACAGACAATGGTCAGCATCTTCACGGGCATTCCTCCTGATCATTGGAGCCATATTGTGCCTCCCGCGTACGGATGAAGTCACGCCGTATCGTCCGCACCATTCCCCGTTAGGCCCTGAATCCACTGCCTTCGCCAGGTCGTGTCCCGACCCTCCCGCCAGGCGGATGCTCAGAGCTTGGTGGGCGTTCGCGCAACTCTAATTTTCTCAATGAAAAAGACTCGAAGGCTGCTATCCTGTACCAGGACGAATGGCATGACAAACGAGGAGATGAGCACTCAGATGGTGAAGATTCTCGTCATCGATGACGATCCGAAAGACCGTGGCCTGATCGCAGCCGTCTTGGAGGAAAGAGGGTATGAAGTCATTTTGGCAGAGAATGGTCGAAGAGGGTTGATGTTTTGTCACCGCCAACAGCCTGATGCTGTCGTGTTAGACCTCTGCATGCCTGAAATAGACGGCCGCAGCGTCTTGCAGCAGTTGTGTACACTGTACCCCTCCCTACCAGTCGTAGTATTTAGTGGATGTCGCACAGAAGAAGCTGAGGAAGCGGTGCTGAACAGCGGCGCCACGGCCTTTCTCCAAAAGGCATTTTCGCTGGAACACTTAGGATTGGCACTACAAGAAGTGCTGCCGCCTCCCAATAAATCTGAGAACTGAACATGCCAACGCAAGCTGCTTCAGCGTTGTGATCGAAACTCATGGCCTTCGCCAATCAAGCGGCCTGATACGTAAGGCTGACGCTGCGCTCGGCTCTCCACTTAAAGACTTAGCGGCCAAGACCGGCACTGACTGATCGTGCGACTCCGCTTCGTCACGCGGATGCCAACACCTGCGCAGCCGTCTGTGCATACGGGCGCGGGCCACGGGATCGGTCGAGGCAGTGCAGGGGAAACGCAGGGGTCTTGCCGATACGGCGGATCGTGTCGGCAATCCGTTCCGGCTTGCCCCAGTCGCTCCACAGCACACCGGTCAACTCCATCACCGCCACCTGGTCCGGCAGACGCTGGAGCAGGTGCGAAGAAAAATTATAGACCGGCATCGTGCGATAGGCAGCCGCCAACCAAGAGGCTTCGTCCGGGGTGTCCCAGGCCGGCATCAGTCGCTCGAACAGAGACATCATGTCGGGAAAACAGGTGCACCCGGCTTGCCACAGCGATTCCACCGTCGCCGTGAGGACGAGCGTGTTCCACAGACCTCCCGTTCGAAGTGCGGCATCGGCTTGCGCCGCCCCAGGTTTTTCGAGGAATGACGCGACCGCGTGCACTGGATAGTTCGGCGAGCCGTTCAGCTGCGAGCCCCGCTGAATCCATCCGTAGTCCGTCTCTAACCCATCAGGCTGGACCCCCAACAGCAGCATGCGCGCCGGCATCGCGTCGGCAGAGGCCATGGCCTGCCGGACTGTCTCAAGAAACGGGGGCTCCGGATAGATAAAGTGGTCCGATGGAAGGATCACGACGATGGCGTGGGGATCGCGAGCGCGCAGATAGGCGAGCGGCAGGAAGATGCCCGCCGCCGTATCGCAATTGGTCGGTTGCAGGAAGAGTTTACCGATCGGCCGCCCGCGCAACTGGGAACTGACCTCGCTGTGATGGTGGAGAGCCGCCACGACCATGGTCCGTTCCGGCGACGTGAGTGTGGTCGCACGTTCCACCGTGTGTTGAAACATCGACCGGTTTCCGACGAACGTACAGTATTGTTTTGGCAGGTGGCGGCCGAGCCACTGGAGGATGAGAGGCTTGACTCGCTCTCCTTCCCCGCCGGCCAACACGATGGACCAGACATGCCCCTTTGCTGGATGCGGCACCGTCATGATCCGAATCCTTTCTTCGGGCCCAGGAAACTGCCGTCTCCCGGATAGAAACCGCCCTTCTATCCCAGCGACACGCCGTATCGAGCACGACTCCGGCTCCCCGTCAGTCCGTGGAGCTCTTTCCGATTCGCACTGATCACCGAGTCAATCACCTCACCACACATCAGGCATTGCCAGCCGGAGAAGGCGAGCGACGAGCCTGCCGTATCCTCCAACCGGACGGTCACCATCAAACCATGACAACGAAGGCAGTTCATGAGTTGGCTCCAGGGCTCGACACAGCTTGAGGTTTCGGCACATTCACCCCGTCCTGCCATACACGAACGGCGCCGTTCTGCTGCGTCAAGCCGATACCTACGTGCTGACAAGAACGTCTGGCATTGGAGCGGCGGAGACTGGAGAATCGGTCGCGCGAGGAAGGATCAGAAAACGCGAGAGATGGAACAGCCAGCGGAGCTTCACACCCAACGAACTCACACTGGGCGCATTGAGTACGGTAGTCAAGCAGTATAATGTGGGACTGAATAGATCAGCGATACCAGAACCTTGCGACGCGCGTTGCAATGGACATGGCGCCTCCGTTACTTATCCCGAACGCATTCTGCTGCTTCAGCTTTTCTTTTCTTCGATTCCCCAGGTGGTGACCAGCACCTCCGTGCCTTTCATCGACCGGAGATGTTCCGCAACCCGCCAGCCCTTCAACACTTTCGCCAGCTTGTTCGGCGGATGTTCCTTCAGAAACTCGGTCGAGATCACCGCGTCACGGAATCCTCCGAAGTCGCTCGCTTCGACTCGAAACACCTGCGCCAGTCTCCCGGCATCGTACGAATCCCGAATCGCCGCGTTGGGAACCTGTTCGTAGAAATATTCACGCACCGCCGCGATTCTCTCCGCCTCCTCTTCTGTATTGACATTTTCTCCCCACGCCATGACGGCACCCTCCCGGATTGAGATGCTGCACAAGCCTAGCCGTGGGGAAGGAGAGAGTCAATGCGAGACGTGCTAAGCTGACATGACGTGCCGTTCCAACGCTCACATGTGGCGGCAACACGCCGAATGGCTCTTAAAGAGGATTCTGCCTGTCACATCTTTCGATCAAGGCTTGTAAACAGGCCGACGAGACGGGAGGACGCCATGGCCGAGCCACCCCCATTCCAAGAGCCCAGTCACTGCCTTCTCTGCGGACAGTTGGGACCCGCGCTGTCGCATGGTCA
>JARDZZ010000253.1 GCA_029240595.1 Nitrospira sp.
CCGGCTCGCCCGACCGCCTTGCCAGCCTTACAGACCGAATACATACAGGACGACGAGACCCATCACGATACGATAGTAGGCAAAGGGTCGAAGGCTGTGACGTTTGACAAAGGTCAGAAAGGCGGCGATGACAATCCAGGCGACCACAAAGGATACCACCAAGCCGATGCCGAGCGCGACGAAGTCGTCGGGGCGGAAGACAGTGCGTGCTTTCCACATTTGGTAACAGGTGGCGATGATGAGCGTGGGAAGCGCCAGGAAAAACGAATATTCGGTCGCAACCTTCCGATCGAGGCCGACAAGCAGGCCGCCGATGATCGTGGAACCCGACCGTGACATGCCGGGGATGAGTGAGGCGCATTGCGCCAGTCCGATCAAAATGGCATCTCGCAATCCCACCTGCTCCAATTGCTGAACGTTCGCCCGGGTGCGTCGTGCCTCAACGGCGAGGATGATGATTCCGCCGATGACCGACGTGACAGCCACAGTTTGAGGGCTGAAGAGATGCGCTTTGATCCACCCATGCGTGGCAAAGCCGATGAGACCGGCGGGAAGAAAGGCGGCACCCAATCCGATGAGAAACCACAAGTGCGGATGGGAAGTCATAGACCGGCGAAGCAGGTCCGGCCATGAGACGGTGACAGGACCGCTCAACGAGTGGCGCAATTCGGCCTGCTCCCCGAACGCGCACGATATCAGCGTTTTGAGTTTCGGCCATTCATACACGACCACGGCCAGAATCGCGCCCAATTGGATTGAAATCTCGGCATTCGCGGCGACTTCTCCGGTGAATCCCAACGCATGTCCGGCGAGAATCAGATGACCGGTGGAAGAAACAGGAAGAAATTCCGTCAACCCTTCGACGATGCCAAGGATGACGGCAAGGGTGGGGCCCCATTCGTTCATAAAAACGTCCGTGTGAGTTAAAGCAGGCAGTGACAGCGGGTTTCTCAGATGCTCGCATAATCACAGAGTGCCGAGTTTCCGTCAAGCGAGCGGTCAAAAGCTGAGCCGGCGGTGACAGGTACTCGTCGGCTCAAGGCTGGCTCCTAATTGTATTGACATTGGTTTTGGCTTGGCATACACAAGAGGCGTTACTGAGCAGTCCAGCCAGTCGCGTCCTGAATCCTTGCCACTTCGTGACGGCTGCCATTTCAAAGCTGATAAGGTAATGGGAGGTTCGCATGAATCCTGTGTGGTTGGCGGCAATCATCATCGCAGGAACAATGACGATGTCAGGTTGTGTTTCGGACCGGAAATACCAAGAAGCCTTAGCAGAGACTGACACCGCCAAAACTGAATTAGCCACGACGCGCGCACAGAAGAGTGCTCTGGAACAGCAAGTCAAGACGCTCAAGGATCTCAATGTGAAGTTCGGCAATGAAGCCCAGACGGCTCGCGATGAGCTCGAGCGGATCCAATACGGGCGTGATAAGGAACGAGGGAGCGTCGAAGGCCGTACCAAAGAGTTGGAGGAGCGCGTGAAGCAACTGGCAGGTCAAAATCGGGCCTTGCGGCAGGAGTATGAAGATGCGAAGCGGCACAATGAAACGCTGAAATCTCTGGTCGCGCGCTATCAAAAAGAGCTCAAGGACCAGTCACGTTCTGCCGGAGGGTCCCTCGCGCCGTCGATGCAGCCGGCTCCGCCCGCTTCAGCGTCGGCGCCGCCAGCGATGGCGCCTGCACCGTCCCCCTCCCGTCCGCCGAATGGAACACCGGCACCCGGAGGCATTATGAACGTCAACCGGGCATCTTCCAGCGAAATGGTGCTGCTGTTGGGATTGCCGAAAGACGTTGCAGAACGGATCGTCAGTAATCGCCCGTATAAAGTCAAGGGTGAGCTCGTCGCCAAGAATGTCGTGCCTAAAGAAACATTCGATATGATCAAGGATCGGATCAGCGTCAGCCCATAGGCAAGCGGGTGAAGATAAGCGCCCTGACACAGGCCGTCCGCCGAAAGGCGGACGGCCTGTCCATTTTCAGGCCGCGCCAATAGTGATTCACCATGACCTTCTTGCTACAATGGCCCGCATGAACTCGCCGAAGATTGTCCTTATGCGTCGAATACTTCTGATGACGGCCGTGTTGCTCGTCGGACTCGCGATCGGCGGCTATGTGTTTTTCAACGGAGAACGAAAAGTACCTGTTCGGTATCGAACCGCGATGATCGAACGCGGTCCTGTCATATCGGTCGTGACGGCCACGGGATCGGTCAACCCTGTGGTATCCGTGCAAGTCGGCACACAGGTGTCGGGAATGATCAAAAGTCTCCACGCCGATTTTAATTCGGTCGTCAAGGCGGGCGACATTGTTGCGACCATCGATCCTGAGCCATTTCGCGCGCGCCGAGATCAGGCGGCCAGCAATTTGGAAATGGCGAGGGCGAACGTCGCGAGGGCGAAGAACGAGCAAGCACAGCGTCAACGGGAGTTGAGCCGGGCACAGTCGCTTGCGGCGCAGCAATTCGTCTCGCAAAATGACGTCGACATGGCGCTCACCAATGCTCAGGGCGCTGGTGCGCAAGTCAACGTCGCGATCGCGCAGGTCAAGCAAGCCGAGGCCACCTTGAATGCTGCGGAGCTGGATCTCAAGTATACGACCATCCGCTCGCCCGTCAACGGTATCGTCGTCGCCAGGAACGTGGAAGTCGGGCAGACGGTCGCAGCGAGTTTTGCGACGCCCAACCTCTTTTTGATCGCCCTGGATCTCACCAAAATGCAAGTCGACACAAATGTCAGCGAATCAGACATCGGCGGCATCACGGAGGGCAAGGAAGCGACGTTCACGGTTGATGCCTACCCCGGCATCCCTTTTGCCGGCACCATCCGCCAGGTGCGATTGGCACCGATCGCAGTCCAAAATGTCGTGACCTACAACGTCGTGATCGGCGTCGATAACAAAGACCTGCGCCTGAAACCCGGCATGACTGCCAATGTCTCAATCGTCGTCGCTCAGCGGGACAGCGTCCTGAAAATTCCGAATGCCGCGTTGCGGTTCTCGCCGCAGAAATTCGAGCCGCACGCGTCTCGTGGGACCGCCGTCAAGTCAGCACCAGTAGAGCCCCCACTTCTCAGGGTCGCAGAGGGACCAGCTCCGCGTCCGATATGGAAACAGACGGAAGACGGCGAGCCTGTTGCCGTCATGATACAAACCGGCATTTCAGACGGCGCCTCAACCGAAATTCTTTCCGGAGCGGTGACTGAAGGAGATGACATACTTGTCGGAATCGAACAGCCACGTGGCAGCAGAAAGGGCGGTGACCTGCCTCCAGGATATGGGTCGTCGGGAGGGCCGCGCCGG
>JARDZZ010000010.1 GCA_029240595.1 Nitrospira sp.
GACCGATTCAGGTTCCCGATTTGGAGCACATTCCATGAAGGTTGCAGCATCATGGGGCTATCCTATTGGCAAGATGCGCACCATAACGGAGGCTTTTTATAATTACGTGCTATTCATATAAGTGCTGGAAATGAATAATTAATTTCTGACACAGATCCCCTTTGAGGATCGTCCTCCGATTCGTCGAATGGGTATTAGGTGTATCGTTCATCAGGGTGAAAGCAGTCACGCTGCGGTATTACTCAACTTTATTGATGACTTACGGGAATTTTTAGCACGTTACCATTTCGTAGCAGAGGAGATGCCCTGTAACGGAACAATACGCTGAAGGACACCATTCCCGTTGCTTGACAGTCTCAGACTTGGTGAGTAGAATCCGGCACTCCTCCTCCATCCTTTCCGAGCGGGAATAGCTCAGTGGTAGAGCATCGCCTTGCCAAGGCGAGGGTCGAGGGTTCAAATCCCTTTTCCCGCTCCAAAACCTCGCTTGCTAGTTCCGGCGGCTCATTGGCGTAGCCTCTTCCTTGCGCCGCCGGATAAACAACTCCAGTGTTGTATTCCTTCGTGAGCGTGCGAGGGGGTGTTAGGAGCTGCAGATGCTCCTCCGCGAGCCCCTGCAGTGGGACGGTCGTCACCATCGTGGTTCAATGGCGGTGATGTGCCGGTGGGACGGAGAATAGCGAGGAGGAATCGATGGTGACTGTCAGTGCAGGTGTGGCTACTGAGATGCCCGCGCAAGTCGTTGCAAGGCGCGGATGTGGTCAACGGCCCGAAGAAGTTCTTCACCGGAAAGCGACGAGTTGCCAAAGCGCGCTCGGCAGTAGAGTGCTGTGAGTTCAACGACGGCTGATTCGGCCTCAGACCATGACCGTCTGACGTGTTGCATCAGTTCAGTCGGTGTCGTGGACGGCGCAATGCGAATCCCGCGCCGTGCTGCGATCCGTAACATGCTTCTATAGTGCTGCACGATCTGTTGCTGCCTCTTCACCGGCATGCCCCGTGTGAAGTGCCCCGGCGCCCATCGATGACGGACGGCCAACATCAATGCTGAGAGGGCGATGACCGAGGCCAGGAGCAAGGCCCAAGTCATGACTGGAGGTGGAGTCTGCACTTGGCCGACAAATGTACGCATCAGTTGGAGTGCGGCCGCCCCAAGCGCGACGGTCCACCGACTGACGGCATCACGTGCGGAATCACTGCCTTCACGCAGAGTGTGAATGACTGCTAGTTGATCTCTGGCACTGTACCGGATGAATGCGCGATCCCAGTGCAGACGAATCGATTCACCAAGCCGCTGAAACCCTTCCCACATTGACGGTGATGGGATGGAGGCCGCAGTTGGAGTGGGATCAAGTGTGATCCATCCGGCATGCGGATAAAAGACCTCCACCCATGCGTGGGCATCGCGCTGCCGCACAGTATAATAACCTCCGAATTCGTTCCACTCCGTTGCGAGAAAGCCCGTCACCAAACGCGCTGGTACGCCAAGAGTCCGCAGCATGATGACCATGGCGGTCGCATAGTGCTCGCAATACCCGGTCTTTCGCCGAAACAGAAAATCGTCAATCGGATGGAGGGATGTCGTCGTCTCTGCGTCCAGACTGTATTGATACCCGGACAGCAGGTGGGTGAGGACGGCGGTGATTCTTTCATGAGGAGTGACGGCTGACACAGTGACGTGGCGCGCTAAATCCCTGACTTGATCGGACCCTTCGGGAAGTTGGAGATAGCGGTCTCGTATGGCCGACGCGTACTCGAGTTCAGCAGCGGTCCTGTCCTCCGACGAAAGGCGGTGTTCGCGCGAGACGACCGAATACCGTATGCGGGACGACGACGTGTACGGCAGGTGGAGACCGGTCATACTGTCGACATGGATGCCGATAAAGTCTCCGCTCACATACTCGGCGAACGGAGCCGCAAACAACACTGACGTGTCCAAGGCCTCGAGGAGAATATCTTGCCGTAACGGCTCCGACAGCCCGTACCCGTTCCGGTTGGCGCCGGAGCGCACTGCGAATACGCCATCGGCAATGCCCCCTAGACTTCGACGATGCCGGCTTCCGGAGCTCCACGATCGGCCGTTGTATTGGTCGTAGGCAAGACCTCGCAGATAGAAACGCTCTTTGCCTGCGTCCGCCTGATCGGGCAGCTCTACCCGCATCACAATTTGGCGATCTTCTTTGACCGAGCCAATCATGCCGAGATCGACTCGTTCTGAAAATCCTGTGGTGCGCAAGCCCTCCCCGCTGGGCTTTTGAAGGACGCCCACGCTGATGCGAGGCAGGATGAAGAAAATGACAAGGGTGAAGAGAAAGGTCAGAACGGCGATGCCGTTGGTTAGCCAGAAAAATCTGTTCGTGATGAACCAGGTGGCGCGAGGCGAGACCTGCGCGCGCGCCGGATTGGCCGAGGGTGGCCCGCTGGTCAAATGGTGCAGCAGCAGACTCCACACCACCGCAAGCAGATAGAACACGAAAATCGACACGTACCAGACGTCCGTCGTCAAGGCGGCCGATGCAAGAATGGCCATCAGGGAAATGGCGTAGAGATGACGGTAGTCGCGCCGATCATGCAGCGTCATGAGCTTCACGTTCAAAAGTACGACAAGGAAGTGAATGCCCGCCGGAAGCAGCTCGCGCGATATCATCGTCAGGTCCAGCAGAAACAAAACGAAGGCGCCAATCAACAGACTATTCCACACGGACGGGGCGTTGGGGAGGCCACTGAGGACTGTATTGCCCGACGGCCATCCGAACGTCTGTAGAATCGCGAAGACAAGGACGGTCACTGTCAGAATTGCGAGCCAACTCGGCATGCTGCGTGCGAACAGCAGCCCGGCAAACGCCGTTGCAGCAAGGACAATCGCGCTGAATCGACAGGCCTGGTTAAAAACCATTGGTAAGTCCTTCAATGTGGGCAGCTTGAAGCACGCGATCGGCGGACACAGCCGCTGAAGCCTCGGGATCGCTCCACGGCAGAACAACCACCGTGTAGCCGCGCTCGGCATCATGGCCCAATGTCAGGATGGGATTGGAGACTGTAGGACCTGTGGAATCTGGAGCACGTCGTTCACAAACGGCGAGTAGACGCAGCATGGCGAACAGGTGATCGGAGCCGCAGCCCAGCCCGGAATCCGCTTCATGGACGATCAGCCGGAGCGGGAAGGATCTCTGGGACAAGTGCCAGAGCAGCGATGCGACCAGGGTCACGCTGTGTTCGAACAGCGTATTCCGCTCGTCCGGTGCGAGCGTCGAAAGCGCAATCGTCATTCGCCGCTGATCCTCGGCTTCGGTCTCCCGGACCATCAGGGTAGAGGTTCGGGCAGTGGTCATCCAATGAATCGCCCGGGAATCATCGCCGGGCTGATAGAGCCGTAAGTTGTACAACTGCGTTCCATGTCCCCGGCGCGGAAGCGACAGGCCTTGTCCCTCGCTGACCATTTCATCGATGAAGCGAAGTGAAACCGGTTTGATCGGCGGACTGACGGGAATTTCGGCAGGGACCTGATAGAGTGCCCGCTTGAGAAAGAGGCCGAAGGGAAAAAGCGTTTCCGCTCTCACACAGTCGAGAGACAGCTTGCCGCGGGTGGTCGCTACGATCGGGTAAGAGAGCAGGACCGATCGTTGTGCCGCCAAGTGATCAATGAATAAGCCCCGGTCCAGTTGCTGTCCGCTCACGATATCGGATAGCCGTAAAGAGAAGCTCGGCAGCCAGCGGTTGTGATTCGTGACCGAGAGCGTCACGGTCGTTGGCTCGTTCGCCATGATCAAATCGGGCAGATGGCGGTGAAACTCGAGGCGGCGCACACAGTGCTCGGACAGGAGACCGGAAATCACCACGAGGCCGAGCATCATCGCCAGCAAGAGATAAAAGAGATTGTTGCCTGTGTTGATGGCCGCCACGCCGATGCCGATGGTGAAGAGTAAGAACCGGATGCCTTCAGAGGTGAGGCGGATGGAACGACGGGTGGCTAAATAGTGCAGCCGGGATCGGATCCGGAGGGCGGGATTGTGCCCGAATGCCTTCGTCACAGGCGTGCTGTCCTGCAGCATCACACGGGGACGGGAATCGTTTCGACAATGTCGAGGACGATGCGCTCGGCCTGCTCAAAGCTTTGAGCACGCATGCCTTGCGCTCGGCTGAGCATGACGCGATGAGACAAGACGATCGGGGCTAATTCTTTGACGTCGTCGG
Source organism: Nitrospira sp. (assembly GCA_029240595.1). Lineage (GTDB taxonomy): Bacteria > Nitrospirota > Nitrospiria > Nitrospirales > Nitrospiraceae > Nitrospira_C. The sequence goes on from JARDZZ010000010.1 coordinate 4,195, forward strand.
GCAAGCAATACTCGCGGCCGCGCACAAGTGCCAGGGCCTTCGAGGCGTTGTTGAGTGCCAAGGCTCCTCTGGTACTGACGCCGAGAGACAGGAGCTCGCTCTGCCTTGTTGCATGGACAATAGCCAGCAGGTATTCGCAGACACTCTCATCCATATGCACCTCCTCGATCCGCCGCTGCAATTCCAGCACGTCCTGCGCCGTGAGCACCGGGGCGAGGCTGTCCGCAGGATGCAGCGCATAAGGGCGGTTGAGGACCTTGCGCTCTTCTTCCAATGACGGATATCCGATGCGTAAGCGCATCAAAAACCGATCCAGTTGAGATTCGGGCAGTGGGAACGTGCCGTGATATTCGGCAGGATTCTGTGTGGCGATGACCATGAAGGGTTGTTTCAGGGAATGCGTTTGGTTGTCCACCGATACTTGTGCTTCGCTCATCGCCTCCAAGAGGCTGCTTTGTGTCTTGGGCGTCGTGCGATTGATCTCGTCGGCCAGCACGATATTCGCAAAGATCGGCCCGGGCACGAATTCAAACGCCTGATGTTGCCGGTTGAAGATGGACACCCCGACAATATCGGAGGGCAGGAGATCGCTGGTAAATTGAATCCGTTTGAACGAACAGTCGAGTGAGCGGGCCAAGCTATGCGCCAGGGTGGTTTTGCCGACTCCCGGGACGTCTTCGAGGAGCAAATGTCCGCGCGCCACAAGGCAGACGACGGCCATCTCAATGACCTGAGCCTTGCCCTTAATGACTCGCGCAATATTGTCCTGAATCGCGTGAAAAGGTTTCGGGACGTTCATGGCAGATTATTGGCTCTAGCGGCTGGAGAATATGTGGTTGACTGACACCGCTGAAGTGTAACAAAGGGTCTAGTGGCGGTCAATTTTTCGGCGAATTTACGCGGTGATGCCCGCACCGCCCGATAGATCTTCACACAGCAGGAGCGAGTGTCATCATCCAGGGAGGGGCTTCTTCGACCATGTCCGAGAATCGTCTCGCCGTATGGCTGGCAGGCATGCCGGGAAAGCATGCGCCACGGCGAATCAACACGGAGCGGAACCGATAGGTCTCCGGCAGTCGTTTGGAAGGCAAGACGCGCGGGATACTGCGACGAAGTGTTCCACAGCTTGCCAGCTCGAGGCTTTCGCCGATTGGCAATGTTGCAAGCGGCTCGTAAACCGGGTTGAAAATTGTGGGCAGATTTTCGGGAGTAAAGGGCTCATTTTCTGGACGGTATCGCTCATCCTCCAACAGTTGTGCCAGCAGTTCCCAGAACACCTGATTGTCGACGGCACCGAGAACTCCCAGCTGGCCGCCGCGCGCCAGAAGGTTTAATAAGACGAGCGGACCATGAATGTCGAACTTCCATGGTGGAAACAGGAGCGTCCGATCTCCATTGTGCACTTCGAGGGCCGGCTCACCCGCGTACTGCGCGTGACGGTACGGTCCCTTCGTCCGCACCAGCTCCCGCTCGATCACTTCAGGGGAAAGCCGCGTGGGTTCGTAGGCAAATGTAGGAGTCGCGGGGGCCCAACAGACGGCCACGGCATATCGAGACGCGAGCCGTCCGGCTTCGGCCAGCTCATCGAAGCCGCACATGTCCTGATCCCCGAAGAATTGAAATGAAACGTCGGTTCTCGAACGAAGCGCCTGCAACCGGTCCTGACTTGGATGCAGTGGACCGCCCAATTTGGACTGAGGACTGAGACGGTCGATGCAATGGAGCAGGAGTGTTCGGTTATGCTCACAGATCCGGGGTGCGTATAGGTCGGCGAGTTCGGTGGCAAACGATAAATCACCGGCGCCGAATTCCACCACGGAAGGGACGTCTGCCGTGACAAGCAAATCAAAAGGGTTCGAATGTGTATGGAGAAAAGTCGTGACCGATTCGCCGCCGAGTGACGACACTGGCCACCGTGAAGGCGCGTCCTCAACTAAACCAAACCAGACGCACAATGCCCGGAGGGCCTTGCTCGGCGGGAGGCCGGTCAGCTCTTTGAGACGGGGTCCCGACAAGTCCTGGATCCTGGCGACCTGGCCCTCGTTCAAGGCTGTAACCAGCGCATCCCGCACAGGCGTGGGCAGATCCGTGTGCTGGGCACGTTCGACCAGACTGCGTACCGTACCCGAGAACCTGGCAGCTTCGATCAGACGGCGCGAGCGCTCCCATTGCGTATCGCGTTCTTGTAAGAGCCTGGTAATTTGCGAGCGAAATGCTGCCAGCAACTGCGCGTGAGAGAGCATGAAAATATGGAGATGCGATCAACAAGACGGCGTGACTTGTCATCACACGCGGGGCAGCATACCGGCCATAGACCGAAGGGTCAAGGACGGTCGCTTGCGGCCTATGCCGGAAAAAGAGCAGAATCGGCGAGAGGATCTGCTATCCCGGAGTGCGCATTTTATGATCGGACATGGACTACTCATCGGTCTACTGTGGATGACTGCCGGCTGCGCAGCAACGGACGCGTCAGTGTCTCCGACGCCTCCATCCACCGAATTCCGAGAAGGCCAAATTATCGACACGGCGAACGGCCAATTCATTTCTTTGGAGCAGCTGGTCAGTCATCTGCTCCAGCAAGACGTCGTCTATCTGGGAGAGGAACATCATAATCGCTTCCACATCAATTCCGCCTTGTCCGTCTTGAATGGTCTTTCTGCGGCTGGCCGCCGGCCGGTCCTGGCTATGGAGATGTTCGGTTGGGATGCTCAGCCCTTGCTGGACCGGTATGTCGGGGGGGCCGAATTAAGTCGCCAAGAGTTTTTGAGCCAGGTGGGATGGAGCCAGAACTGGGGAGGGGCGTTTGAAACCTATGAGCCGCTTGTGGCCTTCGCCAAACATGAGCGTCTGGGGTTGGTGGCGCTCAATCCGCCTAAATCTCTCGTGAGGCTTGTGGCGAGGGAAGGTCTCGACCACGCCAGGGAGGAGGCGGATTGGAAGCGGTGGAAGATGCAGGATGAAACGATCGTAGACGATCCGCTGTATCGGCAAAGGATTTTTGACCAGCTCCGTGCCTGTCATGGCGGCGGGTCCGACGACATGTACCGAACGATGTACGAAGCGTCGATGGTGCGTGATGAGGGCATGGCTCGAACAGTCGTCGCGTTGGTCGAGTCCATACGTGAACGGTCGGATGCGTTGGCCGGTCCTGTCGTCAGCTATACGGGCGGGGGACACGTGCAATACAACCTGCCGGTTGCCAATCGAGTTGTGCGGCGGTTATCCGGTAACGTCCGGCAAACCAGTCTTTACATGACGTCATATGAGCGGGGACGACAGGACGACGTGCGTGAGATGCTTGATGGCAAGATCGCCGATTATGTCTGGCTCACGCCTGTGAGTGGCGAGGGGATGCCCCGCCGTTGCCGCTGAATCGACCCGGTCCTGCGAAGAATCGCTCCGTCCTTGACACTTTTGGCATGGCGTTTCACACTAGGGGCGTGCGTTGAGAGTTTCCGGCAGCGCGTCGTTCCTGGTGTGGGACCATCTGCATGCGAAACAAGATCCCCTGTTCCGCCGAACGGTTGAGTCTCTTGGATCCTCCGATGATCCAAGGTGTCGTCGACCGCAACGCCTTCCATCTCGGCAGTCAGTACCTGTCGGAAAATCGCGTGCGCATCGTGGAAGCCAATGAGGCGCAGATCTCCTCGGCCGTGATCGGCAACTCCGGCCTCTACGAGCAGACCATTCGATTGAAAGACGGCCATTTGGTGTCGAGGTGCAGTTGTTCGTTGCCCGAAGAGCCGATGTGCCGCCATTGCATTGCCGTTCTTTTGGAATACCATCGATGGGTGCAGCCGCGCACGAAAAAGGCGAGGCAAAATCCGGTCCCGATGTCTTCTGAAGCTTCCAATGGAAATACCGTTCCTCCATCGAATTTCACGGCGGATCTCAAGTTAAGCGAGGTCATGGCTTTTATCGAGTGGTTGAATCCGGTGATGAAGGCGCTGGAAAAGGGCGAACGGCTTCCCGAGCAGTCGCATTTGAGCGGCGACCTTGCCGCCTGGGTGCAGACCATCCGGACCCTGGATGAACGACGCCGTGAAAGTGAAGAGATTCAGTTGACACTGGAATCCGAGCAGCGGGAGCGCGAAGCGTACGTGGAGCGGATGACTCAGCAACTTCAGGCCTCGATGGCCGAAGTCAAAGCGGCTCAGTCACAGTTACAGCACCTTCAACAGGAAGTTGCCGCCTATCAAGACATGTTCGTCAAAGTTGCAGAAATTGCTTCAGAGGTGGGCGGATATGACAGTCAGATGAAGACAATCGCGGGTGAACTGATCTCGAAAGGCACCCAGCTTGATAAGCTGGCTAATTCGTTTCGAGAGGTGGCCGTCGCGTTGAAGACCATAGCGAAACCAGGCTCGACCCCATAAACACATTCAGAGACTTGCCCCGGCGACGTCAATCCTCTTGCGCCCCGCCAAGCGATTTCAGTACAATGCGCCCTCGTTTGAGTCATTCCATCGAGGGAGGGACAGATATGATCAAGATGTGGGGACGGGTCAGTGCAGCTGCCGGTATGTTTGTGATCGTTGGCGCCTCCTCCGTGTTGGCCAACGAGCCGAAGGGTGGGGCCCCGGACTATAGCGGCATCAGTACCATGTACTACGCACTCATCGGATTGGTGCTCGCCTACGGCGTGTACGACACATTCTTCAAGAAGAGCTAACCCTGTCTTTTCGTGATCCCCGGGCTCAGCGCTGTTGAGCCCGGGCGATGATCTCCAGTCCCAACTCTCCTCTATTCCCGTACGAGCAGAGGCGTGACCGTTTCCATGACCAGGTCTGCAATGATGCGGTAGCCTTCGCTGGTCGGGTGGATACCGTCCGGTTGATTGAGTGAAGTGGATCCCGCCACCCCCTCCAGAAAAAAGGGAATCAGCGGCAATCGGAACTGTTTTGCCAAGGCGGGATAGATGGATTCGAAACTTTTTGTATATTCCGTCCCATAGTTGGGTGGCAGTTTCATGCCGGCGAGCACGACGACGGCCGATGCATCTCGACACCGTTGGATAATTTTCTCAAGATTCGCCTTCGTCTCTTGCAGCTTGAGGCCACGGAGGCCGTCGTTGGCTCCGAGTTCCAGAATGACGATGTCCGGCCGGCTTTTCAACACCCAATCGACTCGCCGCAGGCCGCCTGCCGTGGTATCCCCGCTCACTCCCGCATTGATCACACGATACTGGAGGCCTCGAGAGTCAAGCCGACGCTGTAACTGGGCAGGGTAGGTCTCTTCTGCCCCCACGCCAAGTCCCGCCGTCAAGCTATCGCCAAAGGCAACAATGCGCGGACGGTCATTGTTGCTGCCCCCACCTGCAGAGTGTGTGATGGAGGGCGAGGTTGTCGCAAGGAACAGAGTGATGAAGCTTGCCGCGAATGCCTGGGCTAATGCTCGGAGTGTCATCGGACTCCAGTATAATATCATTTAGTCGGTCTCATTGAGGAGCGAGGTCTATGATCGCCATCCGACATCTTTCCATGCGACTCACGGCAGGTGGACGACGGGTGACGATACTCGACGACGTGGCCCTGTCGATTCCTCCGAAACAAATGGTTGCGGTGATGGGACCATCGGGGAGCGGAAAATCGACCCTGCTCGGACTGATCGCGGGTCTGGATCGGCCGACAGAGGGAACCATCGTCCTGGACGGAATCGATATCACGACTCTGTCGGAAAGCCGGATGGCTAAATTCAGACGCATGAAAATCGGATACATTTTTCAATCCTTTCACCTCATTCCCACATTGACAGCCCTCGAAAACGTGCTCGTTCCCCTGGAACTCGCCGGCCACGCCGCTGCGAAGGATCTAGCGGCGGAGCTCTTACATGCCGTCGGCTTGCAGGACCGAATGCATCATTACCCCGTGCAGCTTTCCGGGGGCGAACAGCAACGGGTTGCCGTCGCAAGAGCGTTTGCCTGCCGCCCGCCGATCCTTCTTGCCGACGAACCAACCGGGAACTTGGATTCGCAAACCGGGCGCCACGTCATGGATCTTTTGCTGTCCCTTCATCGAGATTACGGAACCACACTGGTGCTCGTGACGCATGACAGGGCGGTCGCGTCCTTGATGCATCGGGTGATCGCACTGCGCGATGGGCGCATCGAGTCCGACGATCTCATATCCGAGACGGAGAGCCACCAGGAGCCAACGTTGTGAATTGGTTCATGTTCTCGATGGCCTGGCGGGAAACTCGGGGGGCCTGGCGCCATTTTGTGTATTTTTTCGTCTGCATTGCCGTGGGAGTGAGCGCGCTGGTGGGCGTCTCCCTCTTCGCGACCCACGTTGATGATGCGGTCTCCAAACAGGCGAAAGGCCTCCTTGGCGGGGATTTGGAAATCCGCTCCTCACATCCATTGACGGAGGAGAGCCGGGCGATCGTCGACTCCCTGCATCAGCGGGCCGTTGATACGACCCATGTCACCGAACTGGTGGCCATGGCGGCTCATCCAAATACGGCCGGGTCCGGACACACCACTCAGATCGTGGAACTCAAGGCGGTCGATCCGGGCTATCCCTTGTACGGCCTATTGAACGTAGAGCCGGCCCTTCCGCTGGAGCGCCTGCTCGATCCGGATTCTACGGCATGCGGAGGCTGTCATGGCGTTCTCGTCCAGGAGGCCTTGTTGCTTCGCATGGGAATTCGGGTCGGCGATCGATTGAAGCTCGGGAAAGCAGAATTTCTCATTACGGGGCTCGTGCGAACGGAGCCGGATCGGATGGCCAATGCCTTCAGTCTTGGTCCTCGGGTCATCGTCTCGCAGGCCGGGCTGCGGTCTGCGGGACTCGTGCAGCGGGGAAGCCGTGTCCGTGAGCGGCAGCTTCTACGGTTGCCGTCTGGAATGCCACCGGAACCTCTGCGGGCTGAATTGCGCGGCCGCCTGGCGGCAGACCATGTGCGTATCTCCGGGTATCGCGACGCACAACCCCAACTGAAGCAGTTCCTCGAGCAACTGGCGCGTTATCTCGGCTTGATCGGGTTGACGGCCTTGTTCATCGGTGGCCTGGGTGTCGCCATGTCGATCCATGCGTTCATGCAGGAGAAGATGAAGACGATCGCCATTCTGAAGACGCTGGGGGCGGATTCCGCCGTGCTGATCAAAGTCTATGTGGTGCAAGCCATCGGCTTGGGACTGATAGGCAGTGGAGTTGGCATCGTGCTCGGAATCTTGTTACAGCGCTGGCTGCCTCCACTGCTCGCCGGTGCCTTCGTGAGCGACCTCCTTGACCAGTTAGGAGTCTCGGCCGAGCTTTCTTTCGTGTCGATCGGGCCTCTCTTGAAAGGCGGCGCCATGGGCCTGTTGACCACGGTACTCTTCGCGCTGTGGCCGTTACTGCGAGTGCGTGAGATCAGGCCTGCTGCCATTTTTCGGCGAGAGGTGGAGGGAGGCATCCCCGACGAACACAACCGCCGCCGCACGTGGTGGATTCGATGGGGCATAAATGGCGAGGCCCCCGTGGCGATCGGGGCAGCCATTTTAGCCGGCCTCGGGCTGCTCTCCATCTGGCAAGCCGGTTCCTGGAAAGTCGGCGGATTGTTCATCGGCGGATTGGCTATAGCCATGCTGACGCTCTTCCTCTGTGCACGCGTACTGATCAGGGCGTTGAGTCTGGTGCCGAGACCAGCATCTCTGAGCCTACGCTATGCCGTCGGCAATCTGTTACGGCCCGGTGGACACACAACTGGCGTGCTGGTGGCCATTGGAATCAGTGTGATGGTGATCATGACGGTTTCCTTGGTGGAACACGCTTTGCTTCGACAGGTGGGAGACAATCGCCCGGTGGATGCTCCCACGTTCTTCTTTATTGATTTGCAGGTGGATCAGACTGAAGGGTTTGCCAAGCTCGTCCAGCAGTTAACCCGAGGACGCCAACCTGAAATGACTCCGCTGGTGCGGTCGCGCCTTCATACTGTCAACGGCGAAGTTGTCAAGGTTGAAGAGGAGGCCGATCACGAAGAGCGACGTGATGAAAACAAGGAGGAGCGTCGGAAGCAATGGTATCTCTCTCGCGAATACGTTCTCACGTTCCTTGATCAGCTTCCCAAAGGTAATGACGTCGTAGCCGGCACGTGGTGGCAGCCAGGCCAGCCATTTTCGCGACCGCAGGTTTCGATTGAGGAAGAGGCTGCCAAATCCCTCGGCCTGGTCGTGGGGTCTCAAGTGGAATTAGACATTCAAGGTGCGACTATCACTGCAGAGGTTTCAAGTATTCGCAAGGTCGACTGGGGGAATTTTTCGACGAATTTCTACATGATCCTGTCGCCTGGCTCGTTGGATGGCGCTCCTTTGACGTATGTGGCCACGATCCATGTCGATCCGGAACAGGAAGTGCCGTTACAGCAGGCCGTCGTGGCGGCATTCCCGAACGTCAGCGCGATTCACGTGGGAGATGTCCTGCGAAATTTTGCAAGCGTTCTGGATCGGCTCGCCTTGGCCATTCGGGCCGTGGCGATGTTCTGCGTCATGACGGGAAGCCTCGTCCTGGCAGCGGCGCTGGCGGCGACGAGGTATCGGCGGCTGTATGAATCCGTGGTCTTGAAGGCGTTGGGCGCAACGCGAAGTCTGATTGCGGGGATCTTTGCTCTCGAATATGGCTTATTGGGGGTCGTCGCGGGCATTCTTGCAGCCGTATTGTCGAGCGCCTTATCATGGCTTGTTCTGACCTACGTGTTCGACCTCTCGTGGGGGCTGCATCCAATGGTCCTGGTTACGGGACTGTTGTGTACCATGGTCCTCACGTTGGTCGTTGGCTTACTCAGCACATTTCGTATTTTGGGGCAGAGGCCACTGGCCATCCTGCGGCACGAATAGAAACGGCGGCACTTTCCACTTGCCCAGTGCTTCAGGTCAATTCGCCACGATGCGAGAGAGTCCCCCGGTCTGCGTCAGAATGTAGAGCTCACCACGCGCGTCCTCGCCAAAGCTGGTGATCTGACCTCCCGGGCTGAGTAATGGCCACGTGTTCTGTGAGCTTGGCCGTCCGCCTTGCAGCTGAAAGCTTCTGACAAATCCAGCGCAATAATCGGCATAAAAATAGCTGCCGTTCACCGCCGGATTGAGGGTGCCGCGATAGACGTAGCCGCCGGTAACCGAACAGGCCCCGGCGTCATGGCTGTAATCAAGGATCGGTGGCGTGAGTCCACTGCTGTTACAGCCGCTCGGCGGATTGAAGCAGGCAAAGCCTTCCATGATATTCCAGCCGAAATTGACACCCTGACCTGCATTGGGGCCGACCACGGCATCGACTTCTTCACGCTGGTCCTGTCCAACGTCGCCGATGTACAACACGCCGGTCGAGCGGTCAAATGAGAAGCGCCAGGGATTGCGGAGGCCGAAACTCCAGACCTCCGGAGCCCCTCCGGTCCCGTTCGCAAAGGGGTTATCGGTGCCGCAGGCACTACCCGTCTCTGGATCGAGACGCAGGATTTTGCCTAAAAGTGAGTTGGTATTTTGCGCATTACCATTCGGATCCCCGCTGCCACCGCCGTCTCCTATACCCGCGTAGAGGCACCCGTCCGGACCGAATGCCAGCATGCCGCCGTTATGATTCTGGTTAGTGGGGTGGGCGATGGTCTTGAGAATGGCCTGTGCGCCGGCATTCGCGATATCGGGATTCGTGCTGACACCGTATCGAGCGATGACAATATCGCCTGCTGTATTCGTGTAGTAGATATAAAAGCGCCCGTTCCCGGCATAGTTGGGATCGAAGGCCATCCCCAACAGACCTCGTTCGCCACCTGTGACAATGAGTCCTGCCACATCGAGGAAAGGAGTGGCCCGCGGCGTGCCATCCAGAGAGTTCAGGATTCTGATCAAGCCGCCTTGCTCGACAATGAACAGGCGGCCCACATCGCCGGTCGGGGCCGTAAGAAAAACCGGCGAAGAAAGCACCGCCGTGACGGTCTGTAATCGCAAACTATTGGAAGTAGCAGGGGGGGGACTGGCACCGCCGCCTCCAACCTCATCACTGCCGTTGCAAGCGGCCATGAGGGCGCAGAGCATGACGCCGAAGAAGCAGATCGAACCAGCTCGTGACGACATGGTACCAGACTACTATGAGACTTCGGCTGGCTCAACCGGGAACACTGGTTTGAGCAACCTCGGGCGAATACTGATTCCTCCGCAGAAATTCCTGAAGATCGCGCCGGCTTCGTTCGGCGAATGAGACGCCGATCCGGAGCTGCTCGAGATATTGTTCGAGCGTTTTTCCGCCCAAGTCGACTTGACGGGCCTCAAAAAACTCACGGACGTCTCGTTCAAGCTCCGGCTTGCAGAAACCGGTGATCCCCCCGCACATCCGGCGTAGCCCTTGCTTGGGAAACCGGCGGTCCAGCAGATCCCAATTCATTTTCACGAAGCGCCAACCCTGTTCACGTCCGTAGACATTGTTCATCACTGCACTGACCATGAAGGGGGCATCTTGAAGACGAATCTCTCCGTTGAGGGTCATGTCCAATGTCCGGCCGAGGAGAGCTTGCTGCTGGAACATCGCTAAAGAAAACAGATACCTCCGTTCCTCCTGAGGCGTGGCGGCCGTCTTGAAGCGCGCCCGAAAGTCCTCATAGCGTGCCGCATCGCCGATGAAGGCGAGAATAGACACCAATGCAGGGAGGAGGTTCGGATCGATTGCTGCGGGATCTTTCCGGACCATGGCGTAAAGCTCAGTGGCGCGCGCTTGGGTTGCCTGGTCATTGCCCAATCGCCCCAAAGCGCCGATCAGTTCACCTCTGAGCTGGCGCATCAGGTCGTTGTCCCCCGGTCCGGTTGTCCAACCGACAGCCGCAACGGCCTCGCCGACTCTGGAGCGGACAAAGGATTCAAGTCCGGCTCGATCCGCCGGTTCGATGATTCGATTGAGGAAGGCGAAGGAATCGAGAAGGACGGCCCAGACATTTTTGTCTCGCTCCAGCGCGAAGCGGCCCGTCAGGTCGAGATAGTCGGACAGTGGCATCAGGCCGGCAATCGTCGTCGCCCAGGCGTCGTTAACGAGATTCAATCGCTCGATCGGGGCCAGTTTCTCCAGGCCGGCTTCAAGCACGCATTTCAACAAGTTCGGTCCGTACCGTACCCGGTAGAATCCATGTCCGCCCTCATTGACGAGAATGAATTGGGTATCTGGTGGACAGCTTACGTTCAACCGGGTGCCGGTGAGCAACACCCGCCGAATCTCCCCTCCGGCTCCTGTCTGCACCCGCAGCTGCACCGGGACCTGCCAGCTGGCCGGAGGCGGATCGGGAAGATAGCTGAAGCGTTGTTGACTCAACACGACTTCGCATTCTTTTGTAAGTTCGGCGGTAATCAACGGATACCCGGGTTGAAAAATCCATCCGTTCATGAGGTCGGGGACGGCCTGATTCGATGCTTTGCCAATGGAGACCCAGAGGTCGTTTGTGTCGGCATTGCCATAGGCATGCGTCCGGAGATAGTCGCGCACGCCGTCACGAAATACGGTCGGACCGATGTGCTGCTCGAGCATGCGGAGGACGGAGGCGCCTTTTTCGTACGTGAGCACGTCGAACATCGCTTCGGCGTCTTTGGGCGCACGAACGGGAAATTCGATGGGACGCGTGCTGTGCAGCCCGTCCACGGCAAAGGCGGCTCCACGGGAGGCACCAAAGGCATCCCAGCGCTTCCATTCTGGCTTCCAGGCGTCCACCGCCAGCATTTCCATAAAGGTCGCGAACGCTTCGTTCAACCACAGTCCGTTCCACCAGGACATCGTGACCAGATCCCCGAACCACATGTGCGCGTTTTCATGTGCGACCACGTCCGCAACTCGTTGCAGCTCACCGTGGGTGCCGGTTTGTTGATCGACGAGCAGCGCAGTCTCCCGGAAGGTGATGGCGCCAAGGTTTTCCATGGCTCCTGAGGCGAAGTCCGGAATGGCTAAAAGGTCGAGTTTGTCGCCGGGATAAGGAATGTCGTAATAGCGCTCGAAAAAATGCAGGGACGCTGCAGCAATGTCCTGTCCGAAACTCGTGAGGTGCGTCTTGCCGGGCACTGTCCACAACTGTAACCGGGTGTTGCCCACGACAGAAGGAGCACTGCCTTCCATCCGACCAACGACAAAAGCCACCAGATACGTCGACATCTTGATCGTGTCGGCAAAACGCACGATTTTTTTTCCCTTCTCACGCGCTTCCGAGACGACGAGGCTGTTCGATACCGCGGTGAGGCTTTCGTCAATGACGAGTGTCGTGGAGAAGACGGCCTTGAAACCGGGTTCGTCCCAACACGGGAAGGCGCGTCGCGCGTCTGTGGCTTCGAATTGTGTTGCTGCGATCGTCTGTTGGCTCCCGCGTTGATCGGTGTAGGTGCTTCGATAAAAGCCGCGAAGTTTATCGTTGAGCATGCCCCGAAAGCCGATATGCAGCTGCCACGTTCCTGGGGCGAGTGGCTCTGGGACTGTCATTCGACAGCGTTGCAACGATTCGTCGAGCGTGACTGAGGCGGTCTGTCGTTGCCCCCCCGCCTCGACGACGGCCTCGCCGATGGCCAGCTCGAGCGCGTTGCAGACAATGACGCGCGTCTCTTTCAGCACCGTCAAGGCGATGGTCGCACGTCCTTGAAAGGTGGCGCTGACAAGATCCGGCTCGAGTATGAGGTGATAGCGTGTTGGACGCACATGCTGCGGAAGCCGATAAGGATCGTCAAGACCGTGAGGGACCTCGTTCATATCTTTCCCTTTCGCTGCAGGTAATGCAGAGTCGACTGTGGCCGGGGGGACTCGGCGGAGGCACGCGATCATCGGAACGGCCAGGAGGAAGCCCGTACTCCTGACAACCCGCAGCAGCGTGTCACGTCTCGTGAACGTCCTTTCATCCCCGCTTGACGTGATGGATCTCCGTTCGATCTGGGGTTCCGACAATCAGAACGTCGGTTCGGCCGACAAAGAGACCGGCCTCAACCACACCGGGAATCCGATGGAGCGCTGTTTCCAACTCATCGGGTCGGTCGATCCGTGCCAGATGGACATCCACAATCAGGTTGCCCGACTCGGTCTGGAAGCGTGCGCCCTCTCGTTCCCTAAGGACGACGCGGCTTCGGGTGAGCTCCTCAATTTTCCGTGCCGTGTTGCGCCACCCGAAGGGGACGACTTCCACAGGCAGCGGAAAGGCGCCTCCCAACACCGGGACCCGCTTGGTAAAATCTATCATCACGACGAACTTCATGGCGGATGCCGCGACAATCTTCTCCTTCAAGAGCGCCCCGCCACCACCTTTGATCAAGTTGAATGCGGGATCAACTTGGTCGGCACCGTCAAAGGCGACATCGATCGTCCAGCAGGTTTCGGCGTCAATCAGGGCGATCCCGCACTGTCGGGCGAGCATCGCAGTTTCCTGTGACGTTGAGACGCCGCTGAGGTTCATGCCGGCCTTCACTTTTTCGCCCAGGGCCATGATCAGATGCTTGGCAGTCGAACCGGTGCCCAATCCCAGAACCATGCCGTCTTTTACGAACTCAACGGCCTTCGCGGCGGCGGCATGTTTGAGGGTGTCGAGGTCAGACGTGCTCATGCTTGCGCCAACCGGGCCGCCGTCGATGCGGCGCCGAGAAGGCCGGTATGCTGATTCATGACGACATGTACGGGGATTGTACCCATCAGCCGCTTGTAACGACCTTTGTTGGTAAAGGCTTTCATGAATGTGCCGTCTTGGAGTTTGGCCAAAAGCTTCGGAGCGATGCCGCCTCCCACATAGACACCATTGATGGCCATGGCTTTGAGCGCCAGATTCCCGGCTTCTGCGCCATAGATAGAGGCAAAAAGGTCCAAGGCTTGTTTGGCAATTTCCGCTTGGCCCTTCAATCCCGCCTCGGCGATTTCGGCCGCGGGGTCGCCGGCTTTGATTTTCTCAGCCAGCCAGGTCGGCTCGTTTCGCTTCGCATCGCGGAGAAATTCATAGATGGCATGCAGGCCGGGTCCCGAGAGCACCCGCTCATAACTGACATGCAGATACTGGCTGCGGATGTATCGGAGGAGTTCGATCTCATGATCGCTGTTTGGAGCAAAATCCGCGTGACCGCCTTCCGACGGGAGGGGTTTATAGCGCGTCCCGTCCCAGAACAGGATGGATTCACCCAGACCGGTCCCCGCCGCGATGAGCGCAATTGCCTGCTTTTGCACTGGCGGCGTCCCCTGGTTCAGGGTCACCACCTCATTGGCATGGAGGAGCACAATGCCGTGCGCCATCGCCTCGAGGTCGTTGAGCAGCTGTACGGCGGGTAATTCGAACCGCTTGGCCAGTGCCGCACCATCAACCACCCAGGGCAAGTTCGTGGTTCGACTATGATTTTGAATGACCGGTCCAGCCACCCCAAAGCAAGCCGCGCGAATTGGTGGCAGTTCGTCCTGCGGGGGAGATGACGGCTCGTCCTGCGGCCTCGACTCAATGATATCGATGGGCATCGGCGGTTTGGGCGGCGCAAGAAATTCCTCGAGCATGTCTTCGAGGGAGGCATAGTCGGCGCTATGGAATGTTTCGAGCCGCAGAGGGTCGACCCGCTCGGTCGTCCAATCAAACAGCGCGAGATGCGTCTTCGTCCCACCGATATCCCCGGCAAGGATCATAGGTACCTCGGTGAATTGCTTTCGAGATGCCCGGTCAGCTGAGCGGCGGCGGGCGGATCCAGCAACCAGATGAGGCGGCCTCCTTCCGGTCGGACGAGAGCGGCAGGCAACAGCCGGTCGACTTCCTGCTGGGGTTCCAAAATGGTTTTCACGATTTCGGCCTTTGCCGTACCAGTGACGAGGAACAGTACCACAGTCGCTTGATTGATCACAGGTAGGGTGAGGGTGAGTCTGGTCCGAGGCCCGGAGGGGGCGTATCCCACCGTCACGCAACGCCGTCGTTCTTGCACGGCATCGGTGTCGGGGAACAAGGAGGCAGTGTGACCATCTTGTCCGATGCCCAGCAAGACCAGATCCAACCGGGGCCACCCTTCTGGCCGCGTCTTGGTGACAGTACGCAATACTTGTTCGTAGCCGTGAGCCGCAAGGTCGGCATCGGCCTGTTCGCAGGCCATGCGATGAATGCGATGTGAAGGGATGTCCAGAGGGCGAAAAAGGGTTTCGTCGGCAAGATTGAAATTGCTGTCGGGGTGATGGGCAGGGACACAACGTTCGTCGCTGAAGAAAAACTCCGTGTTGGTCCAATCTCCTTGATCACAAAAGGGCGAGGAGGCCAATCGTCGATACAGTTGCTCCGGCGTCCGGCCTCCAGACAGCGCAAGAAGAAACAGCCCCCGCTCTTTCACCGCCTGCCGGCGCAATTCCTGGGTCAGGGTCGCGGCTTCCGTCGCCCATGTGAATGAGTCCTGAGCGATGCGGATTTCAGCAGGGGGTGACATGGCTCTAGTTATTCCGTGGGCGCCGGACGAGGACCGGTTGCGACCCCTGGCCGCCGGCCCTCTTTGACACGAGGCAGCACTCGATGGTGCCGGTCGCACGAGGCGTCCAAGAAATTGAAGAGCGTTGCAGCACGTGTACGTGATTGACTGAGGCCAGGCAGGCACGACTCCACCATATGGGCATCTTAGGTGCGGTGTTGGAGAAAAGGCAAACGGTGGCCTAGGGCGACGGAGGGGGACGGCGAATGAGGAAGGCCATGCCCTCCGTGACCGTCCAAGCCAGCGATTGCGCATGATCAGATGTCACGGTCAAATGCAGCCATGGCTGAGGAAGAGGCCCTCGACCGGTCGCCAACGTCATGGCCCAGACTTTGAGCCACATCCACCATTCACGTCCTTTAGATCGAAGCCATCTCCCGATATCGTCGGATGCCGAAGGGTGAACGATGAGTGAGAAGGGCGGGGAAAACTGCAGCGTAAAATCAGTTGGCATGTCATCCAGGGAGATGGGTGGTTGTTCACCGCCGGCCGCAGGCTCGATTTTGCGTCTGGTCACCGGTGGCCGCGTCTGCAGACGGAACGTAGTCGAAGCGTCGGCGAGTTGGCCGGCCGACCAGTGTTCGATCGAGAAGCGGTGCAACTCGACACCGCGGCCCTTGATGAGCACGGCTCGATCGATGAGATCCACAATGACGTACGCCTGTGGACGAGACGCCAGCTTCAACTCTTCGGCAAGAATGCGGGTGGCTTCTTGCAGCGCAGCCGGATTCGTCACGTCGACTGACAGGGGATAGTCAGCATCTGCCGCTCGAGTAGGCGGAGCGGCCGTTAGCACGAAGAAGCAAATGAGGATCCCGGTGACGGATGGGCGAGGCATTCAGCTAGAAAATCATGATGGGCGTGCCGACCTTTGCCAGGCGATACACACTCTTCAGATCGTCATCGTTCAGTCGAATGCAACCGTGCGTGACATTTTTTCCCAGGAGTCTCGTATAGAGAGTGCCATGAATGAAGAAGCCTTTGCCGAACCCCAGTGCATATTCCCCCAGTACGCCCGGCTCGATGCGGTCCGTGTAACTCTTCGGGATGGCCAATCCTTCTTCAACGAAGGCCCAATCCGGCTTCACCCACACCGGATTGATGAGCTTCGATTGAACGGTGAATTCCCCCCGTGGGGTATCAAACACCCACTGGCCTTTGGCTTCTCCGGGCTTGTCCAGAATGGTGCCGCTGCCGGTTGAGGCGAGCGCATCCAACATCACGTGGTCCCGCCGTTTGATATACAGATGGTTTCTCGCCGTATCCACGACGATATATGGCTGGCTGGGCATCAAATGGTTGAGTTGTTTGGACAGGGATCGGTAGCGGGTTTGCAAGGCGTGTAACGTTGCCGGGTCGGGTATGACGGCTGGAATGGAAGCATCGGTGACGGTGAGACTGCTGCTCTGTGCCAACGTCAACAGGACTAAGCCGATGAGTCCCAAGCAGAGAGACGCTACAATGCGTGGCATGTCCCGTCAGATTTCGTTTCGCTGCCCAGAAAGACTCGCCAGGGCCTTTGCGACTGAATTCCGTTCGAGAAGCGCTCCGACTATGGTCACCGGCGTACCGGCGTCTACACGATCGAAGAGGGCTGCCATCTGGACGTTCTCGAGCATGACGCACCCCAACGTTTGAGCCATCAACTCGTTTTCCACGCCATGGATCTCGATTTGCCCTCCAATCCCGCGCAACATGGGAATGTTCCCCATCTTGCGCTCGGAGAGAAAGCGCCGCCGATCGTCCTGGTTGGGATAGTCCAGTAACAAGGCACGATAGAATTGGGTCTGCCCCCGTCCTCGCTTGCTCAAGATGCGATATCGGCCTTCAGGTGTTGCGCCATCGCCTTGATATCGCTTTTCCTTGATGCCGTTAAAGCCCAGTCGCACGGGGTAGGATACCACTTTTTGTCCGTTGCGATAGAGCGTTAAGGATCGCTCCGCTTTGCTGACGACGATGGCGGCCCTCTTGTGGGTCCGCGACCATTCGATCGTCTCCTTGGCCATGCGCTGCCAGCGGGCGACGCGATCTGGACTGGCATACCGCCCTAATTCTCGTTGCAGCAACGCGGACTGAGCCGCGAGGTAGTGGAACGCTCGCTGAGAGGCGCTCAATGACTGTTCGTATCGCCGTTGTTCGTAAAATGTACGGGCCTGCTTCAGCAGCAAGTCGGTTTCGATCGGTTTTTCTCCGAGAATCAGTCGGCTGTCAATCGCTCCTACGTGAGTGGTCAGCACATGGGCCTGTGCCTCCACTTCAGCAAGTTGGCGTGCGGCTGAGCGCCGCAGCGTTTCCTGCTGTTCCGTCAGGAGTGCGACGGTTCTCGTCCCCTCCGCGTGCAGGCCGCGGAGCGCTGCTTCCAAGTCGTTCGATTCCCAAGGCCAGCGAACGGTATCTTCTTCGGCCTCGACACGACTACGCAAGGTGACCCACTGATACGCAAAGGCGTTGTACGCACTGGGCGCCAGCTCAGCCGCCCGGAGCTGCGCCAAATCGTTATCGACCGATTCAATGGCCTGCACGACGTCGGGGGGCACGCTTTCTACGCATGCGGCAAGCGACCCGCACAGCGCGAACATGCTTGAATAGCACACGATCCGCACTGCATGTCGAAGTGGCATCTCACGCATAGGTGGCTACTTCTTCTTGCTGACCGTCCCTTTGCCGATCTTGGCCAACGCCGTTTGAACTTCATGTGAGACGGCTTCAGCCTTCTCCCGAATCGCCTTGGCTTTGGTGTGCGCTCCGAGATAATCCGATTTGTCGAGCATCAACTGGACGTCGTTGAGTGAAGCCTTGAGCGCTTGTGCATCCGTTTTGATCGATTCAAGTGCCGCGCGGTCTTTACCGGCGGGAGCCCTGGACACGAGCTCAAGCGTCGATTGGACTGCGGCCTCGGCTCCATGTTGGGCTTGGGTGGCCGCAAACTTCGCTTCTTCCATTTTCTTGGTGGCATCCGCCTTGACCCGTTCAGCCTCGGCCTTGGTTGTTGCGGCGAGCTGTTCGGCCTTTCCATAGTCTCGAAGCAAGGCAAACTTTGCGTCTTGATCCGCAACTTCCTGCTTCATGGCCGTCAGCAATCCTTCGACCTTGGCATAGTCGTTGGCGGCATACGTCGCGGCACCGCTTTGCTGGGCATCTTTGACCGCCTGTTCCGCGGCGTTGATCTGGTCGGCTGGCGGCTGTGCACAACCGGCGGCCAACACCCATGCACTCAGGACTGCGACCAAGACATGGCGCATTTTCATATCGGTAGTCCTCCTGATTACGGACGCAAGTCGCGTCCACACTTGGTGTGCCCACACCCGTAGACTGCTTGTCTTCCCTATCGATTTCGCAAAGGTAGTGCCAGAGCGAGGAAGAGTGGACACTCGTTCTTGCCTTGATTCAGCAACACGTTAGAGGATGCATGCTCATTCGTGGGAACACACTGTGTGGCAGTCTAGTTCATTTTGGGAAAAAGGTCCACAAAACCGCCTCAATCTGAACGGGTTATCAAAGACTTAGCTGATATCCTTGCACGCACGATTGTCTTGAATCATTGGCAAGAAGTCGAGAGGTCGCGAGGTTTGACAGGGTGGAGGCTCGTCCCTATAATGCGACCTTCAATTCCGTATCTGTCGGAAAGGCGATCTGTATGTCGTTTACGTTTCAACAGCCATCGAACCTCAAAAAGAAGCGCGAACACGGATTCCGAAAACGCATGAGCACAAAAAACGGCCGGAAGGTCTTGGCCCGCCGCCGAGCCAAGGGCCGCGCGCGTTTGACGGTCTAGCACTGCTTTTCGACGCCGCACGGAGTTCATCCCCCTTGTCTTCCTCAAGCAGGGACGTCTTTCTAAGAACCTGACGGTGAGCGGTCCGGCCGAGCTCGGGACGCAGAGTCGAGCGGAGGGGTCCGGACAAGCCCCTACGAATCATCCTGATCATGTCACGGAGGGCAGGAGATCGAATCCTTTTTCTTCGCGCGAGCCGCGACATTGAGTTTGTGAAACAGCATGGCCGGCGGCTGTCCACAGCCTGCTTCAACCTGCTGGTGTGCAAGACCGAAGGCGGCACGAGCCGCGTCGGCATCATTGTGGGGCGACGGTTCGGCATTGCCGTTCGTCGCAATCGGGTCAAGCGTGTGTTCCGGGAGCTGACGAGACAGGTTCGAAACGAGCTGACCTCCAATCATGCCTTGCTCGTATTTCCAAAGCGAGACGCCCTTACACTTCCGTTCCAAGAACTGAAAGGCCTGTGGCAGACTACGCTGCGGCGTCAAGGTTTGCTGAGCGGCCGTGAGGTATAGCATGAAAACGATGTGTGTGACCCTCCTCAATGGATACCGATTCTGGATCTCTCCGTGGCTCGGGCCTGCCTGCCGTTTTGACCCAACGTGTTCCGACTATGCCGGCCAGGCGATCGAGCGCTATGGGGTGATCCGAGGGTCGGGCCTGGCGGTTTGGCGCCTGCTTAAGTGTCATCCGTTTCACTCCGGGGGGCACGATCCGCTGATGCCCGAAGTGACCAATCGCGGCACGGCGGAGTGAGATGGAAAAACGCGTCGTCATTTTCCTTGTGCTTTCGTTGGCGGTCATCCTGGGCTATGACCTCCTCCTGAAACAATTCGGGCTGCTCCCGACGACTCCGACCGTGCAAGAGCCAGGCGGCCAGGAGGCTGCTGCTCCTCGCGGTCAACATGAGACGCCTTCCGAGACGACGGCGAGCGCTCCCCGTGCCTCCTCATCCGCTTCGGATACCGCCTCATCCGGTGATTCACGTCCCTCTCTTCCTCCCACGGAACGCACCGTCACCGTGGAAACCGATTTCATCCGAGTGGCCTTCAATGCTCGTGGTGGGGTGATTTCCAGTTGGGAGCTTAAGCGGCATTACACGTCGGCTACCGACGGGAACCCGGTCCAACTGGTGTACCAAGGGGCCAAATTCAAGGAGCCGCTCTCGATCACCACGTCGGATGTCGCGGCAGACAAGGCATTGCGCGAAGGTCTGTATGCGATTGAAACCGATTTCACCATGCTCGATGACGCCCATCCGACCGGCCATGTGACCCTGCGGTTCCACGACCCTGCATCGGGCCTCAAGGTACAAAAGCGCCTGACGTTTCGTCAGGAAAATTACCTGGTCGATGTCAGCTTGACGGTCGATGGCTTGAGCGGTGCGTACGACATTGTCCTGGGCACAAACTTCGGGATCGTCGAATGGGGAGACGGTTTCATTGGTCTGATTGGTTCGGCTTCACTGGTAGACGGAAAGGTTGAAAAAGAAACCCCGGATCTCGAACTCGAACGCAAGGGATCGGTGCAATGGGTTGCGCTCCAAGACAAGTATTTTCTCTCGGTCTTGATGCCGCAGGGTGCCAGCGCGGCCTTGGCGAAGAAAGAAGGCGACAAACTCGTTTCTGCCGGCGTGCGATTGCCGGCTTCCGGCGCACGTACCACCGACCTGCAATTGTACGCTGGTCCCAAGGAATATGACACGCTGCGATCGTTAAACGTGGGCTTGGAAGAGACCATCGACTTCGGCTGGTTCATTTTTGGCAGTTGGAGCGTCGTCAAGGCAGTGGCGAAACCCATTTTCTATGTGCTGCGTTTCATCAACGAATACACGCACAACTATGGTGTCACGATCATTCTGCTGACCATGGGCATCAAAATGCTGTTCGTGCCGCTACAGTACAAGAGCTATAAGTCGATGAAGCAGATGCAACTGGTCCAGCCAAAGGTGCTGGCGCTGCAGGAAAAATATAAGGATGACCGGGACAAATTGAATAAGGAGCTGATCAAGCTGTATCGTGATCACAAGGTCAACCCCGTGGGCGGCTGTCTGCCGATGGTGCTGCAGATGCCTGTCTTCGTTGCGCTCTTCAACATTCTCTATATGACCATCGATCTCCGGCAGGCCCCTTTTGTCGGGTGGATTACTGATCTGTCCGTGCAGGACCCCTATTACGTGTTGCCGATCATCATGGGCGCCACGATGGTGATTCAGCAGAAAATTACACCGACGACGATGGATCCGACTCAGGCAAAAATCATGTTGGTCCTCCCCGTGTTTATGACCTTTTTATTCGTCAATTTTCCGGCGGGACTGGTGTTGTACTGGCTAACCAACAACGTGCTGACCATCGGACAGCAGGTGTTGACCGACCGCCTCTTTGCCATCAGGCCGCTCGTCACCGATCCGTCAAAATGAGCGAGAGGATCCATGTTGCGCGGAGGACCCGAGGATACAATCTGCGCGATCGCCACGCCGGCCGGTGAAGGCGGCATCGGGATTGTGCGGCTCAGTGGCTCACAAGCGCTGCGGATTGCCGACAAGTTCGTGCAGTTGCGGTCCGGACAGCCGTTGGCATCCGTCCCGTCCCACACCCTCTGCCTTGCCGACCTCCGCTTTCCCGACATGAATCAGACGGTCGCACTGGACCCGTCCATACCGAAGCCGCGAGAGTGTTTCGACGAGGCATTGGTCGTATACATGAAAGCCCCTCGATCGTTCACCGGTGAGGATATCGTCGAGATCCAATCTCATGGCGGTTCACTTATCCTGTCTCTGACCTGCCGCGCCTGTCTCGAGGCCGGGGCGCGTCTGGCGGAGCCCGGAGAGTTTACCAAGCGAGCCTTTCTCAACGGTCGGCTCGATTTATCGCAGGCTGAAGCGGTGCTCGATACGATTCGAGCGAAATCCGCGGCCAGTCTCACTGCGGCGCAGCGACAGTTGCGGGGCGATTTGGCCAGGGAGGTGGACACGGCGAGAGAAGCGTTAGTGCACCTGCTGGCTCAGCTCGAAGCCGGTATTGATTTTGGTGATGAAGACGTGGACATCATTCACAAACAGGATCTAGTCGGGACCGTTGATCGCGTAGCCAGGCTGGTGGAACGGCTCAGAGACACCGCACGGGCGGGCCGGCTCCTTCGCGACGGGGCACGCGTCGTGATTGCCGGACGTCCCAACGTGGGAAAGTCCAGCCTGCTGAATCGCTTGCTGAAGGAAGAACGGGCGATCGTCACAGCGGTTCCCGGAACGACGAGAGACCTGATTGAGGAAGCCATCGACCTCGGCGGGGTCTTGGTTCATTTGGTCGATACGGCAGGGATACGTGACACGGAAGATCCGGTGGAGCATGAAGGGATCAAGCGCTCATGGTCGGCTCAGGAGCAGGCCGATTTGCGTGTCATCGTGCTTGATGGCAGTCTGCCATTGAGCGCCGACGATCGCCGCTTGATGGATCAGGCCGCTGAGATGAGGCACGTGATCGTGATCAACAAGGCCGACCTCCCGGCCCAGGTCAGTCCGACGTCTGTAAAGCCGGGCAGCGTGTGCATCGCGGTCTCTGCAAAAACGGGAGACGGGGTCGAGGACCTGCGACTGGCGATTCGAGCGCAATTGATTGGAAGCGGGCCCGAGACCGCCGACGGCGTGCTGGTCACGAACGTTCGTCACCAGACCGCATTGACACGGGCCCATGAGTCATTGGTTGAGGCGACGTCCTCGATCAAGGACGAGATGGCCGCCGAACTGGTGGCCGTCGACCTGCGCGCAGCGGCGGACGCCCTCGGTGAGATCACCGGTGCAATCACGAATGAGGAAATTTTATCGCGGATTTTTTCGACGTTCTGCATCGGGAAGTAAGAAAGGTGTGTGATGTCACGTTCGTTTGACGTTATCGTCGTGGGAGGCGGGCATGCAGGCTGCGAAGCCGCTCTCGCCGCCGCTCGCATGGGCGCACAGACCCTCCTATTGACCATGGAGAGAGACCGGGTCGCTCAAATGTCCTGTAATCCGGCGATCGGAGGCATTGCCAAAGGACATCTCGTGAAGGAGATCGATGCCCTCGGTGGGGAAATGGCCATCAACACCGATCGCGCCGGAATTCAATTCCGGTTCATTAATACCAGCAAAGGGCCGGCGGTCCGCGCTCTTCGCGCACAGTGCGATAAGAAGATGTATCGCGAGGCAATGCGCCGGTCATTGGAGGGGCAGTCCGGGCTCACCATCGGGCAAGGCACGGTGGATCGGCTGCTGCTGAAGGGACACACGATCTGCGGTGTGGTGACCGACTGCGGCGAGCGTCTGGGCGCCCGCGCCGTCATCGTAACATCAGGTACATTCCTTAAGGGTTTAATCCACATCGGACTGAATCATTTTCCGGCTGGCCGCGCAGGCGAAGTGTCGGCTGAACACCTTTCCGATTGTATGCGGGATCTCGGTTTCGAAATCGGGCGGTTGAAAACCGGCACCCCACCTCGGCTCGACCGTGACACAATTGATTTTTCTGCCATGATTCCGCAACCCGGCGATGATCCGCCGCCGCCCTTTTCTTATCGAACTGACCGGATTCGCGTTCGCCAGATGGATTGTCACCTGACCTATACCAACGCGGTCACGCATGACATTATCCGGGGCAATCTCGATCGATCTCCTTTGTATAGTGGCGTCATCGAATCGGTGGGACCTCGGTATTGTCCATCGATAGAGGATAAGGTCGTTCGATTTGCCGAAAAGACACGGCACCAAATTTTCGTTGAGCCGGAGGGCCTCGATACTCCGGAATTCTATCCCAACGGTATCTCGACGAGCCTGCCAGTCGATGTACAAATGGCCATGCTCAAGACAATACCGGGTCTTGAGCAAGCCCGCATGCTCAAGCCTGGCTATGCAATCGAATACGACTATTTTCCTCCTCGACAGTTGCATCCGACTCTGGAAACCAAGCTTGTTGAAGGGCTGTATCATGCTGGGCAAATCAACGGCACGTCCGGATATGAGGAGGCTGCAGCCCAAGGCCTCATGGCCGGAGTTAACGCAGTCCTCAAGCTGCGAGAACGCCCGCCGTTGGTTCTCGACAGATCAGAGGCCTACATTGGAGTTCTCATCGACGATCTCATCACCAAAGATGCCCATGAACCCTACCGCATGTTTACGTCGCGTGCCGAATATCGACTTCTATTGCGACATGGCAATGCCGATCTGCGATTGACCGAAATCGGCCGACAGGTCGGATTGATCTCAGACGATATCTATTCAAGGTTTTGTGTAAAACAGAAACAGATCGACGACGAGGTCAGTAGGCTCGAGGGATCAAGGCTCCATGTCACCGATGACATCAGGCAAAGGTTAATGGATGCTAAGCTTGGAGAAGTTGGAGGACCTTGTTCGCTCGCTCAGTTACTCCGGCGCCAAGGAGTTGATTATGAAACCTTGTTAGATTGTCTCGGACTTGATCGGCACCACAATCCAGAAATTATCGAGGAAATAGAAATTCAGATTAAATATCAGGGCTATATCAAGCGACAGATGCAACAAATCGGACGCTTCAAGAAGCTTGAAACCAGAGCGATTCCCAATGCGTTCCCGTATGATGCCATTCGTGGTTTTTCTCAAGAGGTTCGGGAAAAGCTCCAACGCGTGCGTCCTGCCTCCATTGGTCAAGCCTCCAGGATCTCTGGCGTAACTCCCGCAGCCATCTCACTGCTGATCGTGGCCCTTGAAAAATACAAAGAGCAGTCAGCCGCTCAGGCCATTCCTTAGAATTCAGCATTCCCAACAAGAAGCTTGACGTTATTTTGTGTTTCACGTATTTGTTCCACGTGGAACAAGAGCGTGAGTTGCGCCAGTTCCTTCAAGCCGCTGCGCAAACGCTTGGTCTCTCTCTCACAAGTACGCAGATCGACCAATTCTGGACCTATCTCGCGCAGCTACTCAGGTGGAACAGAACGATTAATCTGACCAGCATAACCGATCCGTATGAGATCATCGGCAAGCACTTTGTGGATT
>JARDZZ010000254.1 GCA_029240595.1 Nitrospira sp.
TTTCGGACAGCAGCCTTCGATTTAGACAGCCTGTACGGACACGGGCCTCAAGGATCGGCACAGTTCAACGATCAAAGCTCCGGCGACATTAAGTTCAAGGTGGAGCCCATTCCCGGTTCTGAAGCCGTATCCAGAAAGGGCGCCGTGCGGTTCGATCTTCCCCGTGATGCCAATAACAACGCCATCATTGGCGACAGCCGGAATGATGAAAACGTCATCATCAGTCAATTGCACCTGGCTATGCTGCGGTTTCACAATGCGGTCATCGATCATCTGCGCACTAAACCAGGAATCAGCGATCTTTCTGCCGACCAGATCTTCAAAATGGCGCAGCGCCTCGTTCGCTGGCATTACCAATGGATAGTCATTCATGAATTTCTTCCATTGACGATCGGCCAGGAAAGAGTCGACGAGATCCTGACGCGCGGACCGAAGTTCTACAATCCTCATGACCGACGTCTGCAAAACGCCCAAGGCAATCCGCTGATTCCGATTGAGTTCTCGGTGGCGGCCTACCGCTTCGGGCATTCACAGGTCAGGCCAAGCTATCGATTAAATTTTGGACCCGGGACCGGCACGCCCTTCTTTGGCTTTGCTTTTCTGGACTCCTTTGACCCAAATGATGCCGATCCTGGCGATTTTCGGGGAGCAAAGCGAGCGCCTCGCCGGTTCGTCGATTGGCAGACATTTTTCAATTTCGGGGACGGGCTTTTCCGGCCGAACAAGAGAATCGATGCCAAGCTGTCTTCCGTGTTGATGGAGCTGCTTGGCATGCGTGGTGCTGCACCCGGCATGCCGTCCGACGGCGTCCAGTCGTTGGCTTCACGTAATTTGATGCGGCATGTCAACTTCGGTCTCCCTTCGGGGCAGGCCGTCGCTCGCGTGATGGGAGTACCGGTACTGACACAAGCACAACTGGCCGAGCTGCAACCCTTCGGCATGGATCGCAGTACGCCGCTGTGGTTCTATATTCTGAAGGAAGCAGAACTGATGGAGTCCGGCCTTCGCTTGGGACCCGTCGGCGCTAGGATTGTGGGTGAGGTGTTTATCGGATTGTTACAGGCGGACAGCGACTCCTATCTGGTCGCTGAACGGAACTGGAAGCCCGTCCTTCCATCCGCGACCCCGGGCGACTTCCGCGTCACTGATTTGCTGAAATTTGCCGGAGTGGTACCACCCCTTTAAGGTGCGGGCGGGGCGGTGGCCGTTTCTATCGTCGCGGCACTGCGCGTCCTTCCTCCAGATCTTGAAGATCTGCCCATGCAGCAATATCGGTTCGCGAGGGGTCAACGGCATCTCGATCATGCTTGAATCGCTCAGCGCTCTCAGGGGAACCTGGTCCGCTGGCCAAAAGTTCCTTGTTCCATTCCTCCAATTCGCCGGTTGAACGAGGCGTGGCAACCTCACGAAACCATGCCACAACGCCTTCGTCGGACTGATGCGACCTGACGGCCGCGGTGAACTGATCACTCGTGATTCCGACAAAATCCAACAGGCGTCTGTCCAGAGGACAGGGATAGATGTATTCACCCTGAGTTCCAGCGAGTACGGCTCGACATTTGTCGATCATGCGGGCCAAATGCGCATAACCGCCCGCTGTCGCCCGCATGCTGCGTGGAAAGTCTTTTCTCAAATCCATCGACGTCAGAGAAGCTGGTGATTCTTGAAGGTCAGGTTCTTGACGACGACGCTTCCGTTTTCGAACGCAATGATGCGCCGGCTGGCCGGCAGATCGGATGCTCCGACCCGCACGTGCGTATCGGTGAAGCTCTCGACATTTTTCAGCCGTCCGTCTTCCGGTGAAAAGTAATACACGGTGTATCGGGTCGTGAGATATTTCTTGTCCTGGGTGATCGCGCTGTCTTCCACGTTGATGGTGAAGGCAAAGGCCGGCATGCCGGGGTGGGCCATCGTTCGATTGATTTGCGTAATGCGGCCGTCCTTAACCCGATAAAAGGAGTTCGAGCCGTGGATGTCCAGCCTCGTGCCCAGCGGATGCCCGTCTTCTTCCATGGTCAGACTGTACTTGCCGTCCGATTCTTCAAAACTCCTTGGACCGCGATGGACGGCGATCATCGCGAGTTGGTCCTGCGCCCACTTTTGAAGGTCACCGTCGGCCAGTTGGACGGACACTTCCCGGGGACCTTTCACGATCACCGGACCGTGTAGCTCCCTTCCGTTGAGGTTCACGGTCAGATCGGCGGTAAAGCCTTTGAAGTCCTTGGGCCACCTGGCGGTATTTTCAAACGCGCGGCGCAGCGCTTCACGCGCTTGAGGGTCGTCGGCTACGGTCGGTTGCTCCGGCTTGTGGGCGTCCATAATGTCCCTCCATGTAGAAAAGTCTTTGACATTATAACTGTCTCGTTTTGCGTCGCTCAATGGAGGAAAAGCCCTGGGCGGTCCTGGCACCGGCATTTTCAAAAGCCCTTTGCTTCTGATATAGTTCGCCGGTTTACTCCTTCGCCGCTCATCAGAGGCGATTGCATCAGACATTTGAACGAGGATGGCATGGAACGACGGGCCGCTTCTCATACCGAAGAAGAAGAGATGAATCAGCGACGCCGGCTTTTGAACGCCGCCAAAAAAGGCGATCAAAAGGCGATCGCAAAACTTTTCGAGTTGTATCAGGTGCGGGTCTATAATAACGAGATGGTGAGCAAACTCAACCGCACGGCTGGCACGCACAAGCTACAGGCTGAGGTGGCGCAGGCCAAGGCCGCAGCAAAGGGCGGGGGATCATCCCGAAAGTCGATGCCCAAAAAAGCCGCCCCCTCGTCGAGCCGGCAGCATGGGAAAGCAAGACCAACCCGCTCCGACAAGAAGGTCCACAGGAAAAAATAAAGGCTGGCTACTGAACCGCCACGCGTAAGCCTCCCCCGGCTAGCTTCTCCGCTATCTCTTCCGCTTGCTTCCACTCGCCCGTAAAGACCACTGCCTCGCCTTGGTGGTCGATCTTCCATGCCAGCTCGAACGCCTTGGAAGGCGTCATTCCCGGGATGCATTGACAAAACAGGGCGATGACTTGCTGGTAAGTATGACACTCGCAGTTATAGACGACCACCCGGGCTTCCAACCCATCACCAGTTCCCGTCGAGGGAGTTTCTGTGGTGAGCGGTGTGGCGACAGGAGTGGGGGATTCGGCCATGGAAGGCGATTTTAACAGAGTTCTCCTGTGCGATTAAGATCCTTTTCGTGTGCGCAGCCGGTGTGGCGTCGGACGTCCCGAGGAGCGCCTGTTCGTCGACAAAGGCGGCCCCTCATGTTAACGTGC
>JARDZZ010000255.1 GCA_029240595.1 Nitrospira sp.
ACTTGACGGCTCAGTCGTTCACCTTTCCGGTGGAAAGAGCATGTTGGCTATGCGCCCTACGTTTGGAGAGTATGTCCTGAAGATGCCCCGGGGAGCTCAGGTACTGTATCCCAAGGACCTCGCTCTCATGACGATGTGGGCCGATGTCTATCCAGGCGCCCGGGTCTTCGAAGCAGGCACTGGGTCTGGCGCGTTGACCATGGCGCTCTTACGAGCAATAGGCCCTCGAGGCGTCGTTGTCACGTATGAGGCACGTGAAGATTTCGCGAGGACCGCCAGGAGCAACATAGAACGGTATGTGGGTCCGGTGCCGAACCTCATCGCACTTCGCAAGAATGCCTATGAAGGAATCGACCTTCTCGAGGATGGCGTGCCATTTGATCGGCTCGTGCTGGATCTTCCTGAGCCGTGGCAAGTGATTCCCCATGCCGCGCGTGTCTTGCGATCGGGAGGCATCTATCTGAGCTTTGTCCCAACCGTGCCCCAGGTACAGCAGACGGTCACGGCCCTTCAACGCGCGGCCGTCTTCGGCATGGTCGAAACTTTTGAAACGCTGTTGCGGACGTGGTCGGTTGCAGGTCGCAGTGTACGCCCTGATCATCGCATGGTTGCGCACTCGGGCTTTCTCACCGTGGCCAGGAAAGTGGAACCGGGATTCTGCATGCCCGCTCAAGATGTCCAGGCGACGACTGACGAGGACAGGCATGAGGACGCGGACGGAAAGGACCAGGGACATGCATCGTCTGGAGGGTAAGGTGGCGATTGTGACCGGCGGCAACGCCGGCATAGGAGAAGCGGTTGCAAAACGCTTCGCCGATGAAGGAGCCGCCGTCGTCGTAACCGGCAGAAGGCAAGCGGAGTTGGAGCGAGTCATCAGTGGAATCAGGCACAACAAGGGAAAGGCATTGGCGGTCGCCGGCTCAGTGACTGACGAAGCGCATGTCCAGGAGGTGGTGCAGCGAGCGCTCGACAGTTTTGGGCGCATTGACATCCTGGTGAACAACGCTGGCATCGGCGATTTTGGCAAGCGACTTCACGAGACAGACGATTCTGCCTGGGCCACGGTCGTTGATGTGAATTTGACGGGCGTCTTTCGCGTCACACGGGCCGTCGTTCCTCACATGCTGAAACAGGGACGAGGAGCCATTATCAACATTTCGTCGGTTGCCAGCCTGGTTGGGATCCCAGGAGCGCCGGCTTATGCGGCATCAAAAGGCGGGGTTGATGCCCTCACCCGCGCCATGGCGATTGAATATGCCCAGGATGGCATCCGTTGCAACGTGGTCAATCCCGGTCTCGTCGATACCCCGATGGCCGCTCCACTGATGGCGAACCCTGACATGCTGCGTCCGATTTTGGCTCACTACGCCATTCGAAGGCCGGGGACTTCGGAGGAGGTCGCGAACATGGTGTTGTACCTGTCTTCTGATGAAGCCGGGTGGGTCACAGGAGGGACGTTCACGATTGACGGGGGCATGACAGTCTCCAAGGGATGACCGATCTACGCTGACACGTCAATTCAGACTCACCAGGGTTATGGACATCAACACCGCCACACAGTTTTGCGGAGTCATTGGCAATCCCATCGAGCACTCTCTCTCCCCCGCTATTCACAATGCCGCATTTCAGAAGTTGGCCCTCAATTTCGTCTATCTGGCATGGAAGGTGGATAGAATTGGTGATGCCGTTCGCGGCCTCCGCGCCTTGGGGAATTTTCGCGGCGCCAGCGTCACCATCCCTCACAAAGTCGCTGTTCTACCCTTTCTCGATGAAGTCGACACGACGGCGCGTCACATTGGCGCCGTCAACACGATTGTGGCTGAAGAAGGACAGTTGCTCGGCATGAACACGGATGCGACTGGGGCGCTCCGTGCGTTAAGGGAAGGGAACGCTCCATTGAAAGGAGCATCCGTCGTCATTGTCGGCTCGGGTGGCGCAGCGCGTGCGATTGCATTTGCCCTTGCGGCCGAAGCTGAGGTGCGTCGCTTGCACTTGATGGGAATCGAGGTGGATGAGCGCAGGAATCTTGCGACGGATTTGAGGGACAAGACAGGAGTGAGCGTCGAAGAGGAAGACCTCGATGAGGGTGGCCTCAAGAACGTCTTGCCAGAGGCTCGTGTGCTTATCCACTGTACGCCGGTCGGCATGGCGCCCAAGATTGGCAGGAGTTGTATCCCAGCCAAGTTTCTTCATCGAGAATTGATCGTTATGGACGTCGTGTACAACCCGCGTGAAACGCAGCTGCTCATCGAGGCGAGAACAGCCGGATGCCGCACGATCTCGGGGCTCGAAATGTTTCTCTATCAAGCGGTGGCACAGTTCGAGCGCTGGACGGGTCAATCGGCTCCCATCCAAGTCATGCGCGCGGTCTTAGAATCTCGATTCCCATGACTCTCGTGCTGTCCCGCGCCCTCGGCGATCATCCGCATGCGTCCTCACACGGGTATCACGAGGGGATGCCATGAACATCGTCTTGATCGGGTACCGAGGGACAGGAAAAAGCGCGGTTGGAAAGATCCTCGCTGCGCAGCTGGGGCGACGGCTCGTGTCAACCGATGAGGAGATCATCCGCCGGGCTGGGAAATCGATTCCCGACATTGTCGCAGCGCACGGCTGGGAGTACTTCCGCGATCTCGAATCAGCGGTATGTCAGGATCTTGCCGGCCGGGACAATTTGGTCATTGACACTGGAGGAGGGGCGATCTTGCGTGACGAAAATGTCAAAGTATTAAAAGGCAACGGCCGACTAATCTGGTTAACGGCCTCTGTGGAGACCATTGCGGCTCGGATTGGTGGCAGTAGCCAACGGCCCTCGCTGACGGGGACAAAATCCCATGTGGCCGAAATTCGCGACGTATTGAGTGAGCGAATACCCAAGTACCAAGCCGCAGCGGACCACTCGATCCCGACGGACGGACGTTCGGTCGAAGAACTCGCCAAAATAATTCTGAAGCAGGTGTCCTAGCCATGGTGCCCTTAGCTCACCTTGACAATGTCTCAAGCAAAGTGCTTGAAATACCTGAGTGCGCCCGTAGCTCAGTTGGATAGAGCGTCGGGCTTCGAACCCGCAGGTCGCAGGTTCAATTCCTGCCGGGCGCACCAAGACCAAACGCTGGAGCAACTCTGGCCTCAACCACTACAGTGTACTTACCATGGTTGAAGGCCTCCCAATCGCTGTCACCTGTTACGTATGCGGCTATCGCTCATGCAGGAGGGCAGTTCGGAAGAGATTCTCGGATTATCCCCTCAATTT
>JARDZZ010000256.1 GCA_029240595.1 Nitrospira sp.
GCCGCAGTTGGCTATAGGGGGGGGATCTGGGACGCCAAGCTGGCATCCGCCTACGGGATAGAAGCCGATCTCCTGAACCATGGCGCAGAGAGCCAGGTCCGGACGCAAACCATGACGGCCTCATTGCGTCCGATTCCTCCTCTGACCATCACGCCTTCGCTCGGCTATCGCGCGGAACGCCCGGAATGGTCTAGCGGGCGGATCGATGCGCCGTCAGCTTCTCTCACGATGAGCTACAAGCAAAGCCATCGGGTGAGCATTACCGCGGTTGGAAACTATTTCGGCCTGCGATCGACCGACAAACTCATCGACCTGGACAATATCGGCGGGAAAGGAATCGTGTCGTGGGAGCTTGAACCACTGCGAGACTGGAAACCGCAACTCTCTGTGGAAGGCGGCTATAACTTACAGGTCAATCGCCTCATGCCCTCCGCTCAAACGGAAAATATCTCCGGCCTCCTCCGCCTCGTGCTCGCCACCATGTGACGCTCGTGTTCTTCCGACAGAAGGCCACATAGCTGCTGCACAACAGCTGGAACCCCTGACCGATCGCCGCGTGACTGTGAGACGCGGGCACAAGGATGAAGTCCAGCGCGGATAGAGAAAGAAGGTACGAGTAAGCTCCATACAAGCGGAGGTTTTGTGCCGATTGACTTCTCGTCAACGGACACGTAGAACAAAAGTCCTGGTATCAGCCGCCCTGGCTCGCGGTTAGCCCGCCTGCATGTTCATCACCCGATCGGAGAATCTGTGAGGCCCATGCCACCGACCATGCTGCTCAGTTGTGAGTCCATCAGCAAAAGCTATGGAGTGAAACCACTCTTCGTCGACCTGTCGCTCGGGCTTGGTGAAGGCGACCACGTCGGGCTGATCGGTCCCAACGGGTCCGGCAAATCGACGTTGCTCAAAATATTGGCCGGTCTGGATAAACCGGATTGCGGCAGTCGTTCGGTGCGACGCCAAGTACGCATAGGCTATGTTCCGCAAGAACCGTCCTTTTCCGCATCCCACACAGTCGAGGAAGCGCTTACCACGGTCTTCCTCGATGAAGGCCTGGACCCCCACGAGCACGGCGACCGAATGGCCAAGGCCCTCAGCCTCGGAGGCTTTGTACGTGTCGACCAATCGGTCTCGACACTTTCCGGAGGATGGAAGAAACGCCTGGCAATCGCACAGTCGTTGATGCTGGAGCCGGACGTGTTGCTGATGGATGAACCGACCAACCATTTGGACGTCGAGGGCATTCTCTGGTTGGAAAGAGTATTGCAGGCCGAACCCCATGCGTTTCTCGTCGTCAGCCATGACCGGCGGTTTCTGGAATCGGTGGCCTCCCGCATCTGGGAATTGAACCGCTGTTACCCAAACGGCGTATTTCAGGCGAACGGCCGGTACAGTGATTTTTTGGAACAGCGCGATGCGGTACTGCAGGCGCAGGCCGACTATCAAGCCTCCCTGGCAAATCGTGTGCGGCGCGAAGTGGAATGGCTCCGGCGCGGACCCAAAGCCCGGACAACCAAAGCCAAAGCGCGGGTAGACGCAGCCGGGCGGCTGATCGACGAGCTGCAGACCATTGAATCGCGACGGACTCAGAGTACAGCAGAGCTGGACTTCACGGCGTCGGGGCGAAAGTCCAAACAACTTCTGGTGGCGACCAGGCTCGGCAAATCGCTTGACGGGAAGCCGAT
This sequence comes from Nitrospira sp., assembly GCA_029240595.1. Taxonomy (GTDB): domain Bacteria; phylum Nitrospirota; class Nitrospiria; order Nitrospirales; family Nitrospiraceae; genus Nitrospira_C. The sequence continues at coordinate 1,686 of JARDZZ010000256.1, forward strand.
CGTCACGGATCTCGACTTGCAGCTTGGCCCGGGCGAACGAATCGGGCTTCTAGGCCCTAACGGCAGTGGAAAGACCACTCTGCTGAAGTTGTTGGCCGGCACCCTGCAACCGGATACCGGCACCATGACACGCGCCGACCGGCTGCGCGTCGTCACCTTCGAGCAACACCGCGAATCGCTGGATCCGCGAGCCACGCTGCGACGCTCCCTCGTACCGGCCGGCGACGCCGTCGTCTATCAAGACCGGTCCATCCATGTCATCTCATGGGCAAAGCGGTTCCTCTTCAAACCGGAACAACTGGATCTACCGGTCTCCCGCCTGTCCGGCGGGGAGCAGGCCCGACTCCTCATTGCGCGACTGATGCTCCAGCCGGCCGACCTCCTGATGCTGGACGAGCCGACGAACGACTTGGATATTCCGACGCTCGACGTGCTGGAAGACAGCCTGTTGGAATTCACCGGAGCGCTCGTCCTCGTCACGCACGACCGGTGGCTGCTCGACCGCATTTCCACCCGGCTTCTCGCGCTAGACGGCACCGGCTGCGCCCAATGGTTCGCCGACTATGCCCAATGGGAAGCCGCACAGTCTCGGAATGCTGGCGATGCCAGACGATCTGCCCCCGCAGATGTCGTGAACGCAGTGAAGGCCCCTGCCAAACGGAAAGGGTTGTCCTATCGGGAGCAACAGGAGTGGGAAAAGATCGAAGAGCAGATTCTCAAGGCCGAGGAGATTGTAGCGGCCTGTCAAACGGCAGCGAACGATCCGGCCATCGCTTCCTCTGCCGGAACTCTCCAGGAGCGGTACGCCGCACTCCACACCGCACAAGCCGACGTCGAACGTCTTTACGCACGCTGGGCTGAGCTCGATGAGAAACGTGCCCAGGCCGTGAAGAGCGCGCCCTAGTACCCCGCCAATGGACTGTGGCAAGTCCTTCCAAACGCAAGGCGAAAGCGATCAGCTCACCGGAAGGTGTCCGTCATGGACGGCAGAGTCGGCTAAAGTCGACGACAGGAATCGGAAGAGACGATCACGGCTCGCCGACTACTTGAATGCAGCTAGAACCAACCAACAATACATAAAAATTGGTGATCTGAATCGTGCGGATTCGGTTGATCACCGTTCGATCATTGAGTTTTACACGCGAGCGGAACTCGCCAACGTCTCCCATCGGCCTGCCATCCTTTTTCGCGCCTTCTATGGTGTTTGTGCCGAGTCCCACGCCGAGGACAACGGGCGTGCAGTCTTCACCAAGCAGGATGCTTTGGACCTCGGTATTGCTCGGTTGTAGTTCCGTGGTGATATTGATGCAACCCGACAGGATCAGCGTCAACAGACAGATGAGCACAATTCGCATCAGAACGACTCCTTCCTAAAAGGGAAGCGAGAAAAGCCAGACAGGGTACTGCGCGTGAACGAGTGTGTCAATTCTATTGAAAGGCTACCTGTAGTTGTCGTCCTGAGCCCGCCCTCTCTACGGCTGTGTGGATGGTGGGCTTATTTAAATTAATGCTCCTTCCAAGCTCGCTTGTCTCTCCCTTCCAGCAGGGAGGATGGATTGG
>JARDZZ010000076.1 GCA_029240595.1 Nitrospira sp.
AACATGGCCTTGACCAGTTCCATAATGCTGCGCTGCATGTCGGCATCGTCGGTAATGGGTCTGGCAATCGCCACGTCGCAGGCCCGCTCGATTGCAATACCCTCGCGGATGAGCGTCCCGGCGTAAATGAGGAGTCGCGTACTCACGCCTTCCTCGAGGCCGTGATTCTTTAAATGGCGTATTTTCCCGCCCAGCTTGACGAGCCTGACCGCAAGGTCGTGAGCGATGCCGGCCTCACGTTCTACTATTGAGGCTTCGATGTCGGCAGTGGGGTAGTCAAACTCGATCGCGACAAATCGCTGTTTGGTGCTGGGCTTCAAATCCTTGAGCACATTCTGATAGCCGGGATTGTAGGAAATCACGAGGAGGAAATTTTCTGCGGCTTCGATGGCCTGGCCTTTTTTCTCGATCGGCAGGAGCCGGCGATCGTCGCTGAGCGGATGAATAATGACCGTCGTATCCTTCCGCGCCTCGACCACCTCATCGAGGTAGACAATCGCGCCCTGCTTTACACCCAATGTCAGCGGTCCGTCGACCCAGACCGTTTCCTGACCTTTGAGCAAGTACCGACCGACGAGGTCCGAGGCCGTCAAGTCTTCGTGGCAGGCCACGGTGATCAGGGGCCGGCCGAGGCGATACGCCATGTACTGTACGAAGCGCGTTTTCCCGCACCCGGTGGGTCCCTTGAGCATCACCGGCATCCGGCTCTTGGCCGCAGTAAGAAAGAGATCCACTTCACCCCGCACGTCGGCGTAATAGGGTTCTTTCTCGATGCGATACTGCGACATGTCGAACTCGCGTCCTTGCTGCGTCATAGAAGCCTTCTCGAATCGATGAATGCACCGCACGATAAACGGAACCCGGTGAGAAGATCAAGCAAGGGTTCCGAAATCTTTTGGCCGCGAAAGAGGCAGTCGACGAACTCTATGACCGGCAAAACTCTGAACACTCTACCGGTGGAAATGCCCCGTGTTGGTTCCGCCTCCCGTTAGACAACCTTTCCGCCGTCCAACACATCACGAACTTTCTTTGCCAGCACATTCGGGCTGAATGGCTTGGGCAGGAATGAAGCGTCGCGCGAGATGCCCCCTTGCTCAAACACCGGATGATCCGGATAGCCAGACATGTACAACACCTTGATGCCGGGCCGCACAATTTGGATCTTTTCGGCGACTTCCGGGCCGCTCATTTGCGGCATCACGACATCCGTCAGCAAGAGATGAATCGGACCTTGATGCTTGGCACCGGTCATGAGGGCCTCGATGCCATGACGGGCTTCGAGCACGGTGTAGCCATGGAGTCGCAGCGTCTCGTGAACCAGACCACGGACCGACGGTTCGTCTTCCACCAGCAGGATGGTCTCGCGGCCATGCACAGGTTCGGCGTCAGGCGCGACCATGCCTGGCGCACCCTGCTCGACGAGAGGAAAATAAATCTTGAAGGTCGCGCCTTGGTCTTTCTGGCTTTCGACTAAGATGCTCCCGCCATTCTGTTTCACGATTCCATACACGGTTGACAGTCCGAGGCCGGTGCCTTTTCCCTTCTCCTTTGTCGTGAAAAACGGCTCAAACAGATGGGACTGTGTTTCTTCATCCATTCCGTGACCGGTATCGCGTACGGCCAACAGCACATAGGCTCCCGGCTTCACACCGGCCGGCGTTTGACGGGTCGGTTGGCCGATCGTCACGTTTCGGGTCTCAATGGTGAGACGACCCCCTTTGGGCATGGCATCGCGAGCATTGACGGCAAGGTTCATGATCACTTGCTCAACCTGTCCGGCATCCGCTCGGATCCATCCGGTGTGAGGATTGAGTTCCGTGCAGAGCTCGACGATGTCCTCCCCCAACAGCCTGCGCAACATGCCGTCCATGTTTGCAATGAGGGCATTGAGATCGATGACTTTCGGCGCGATAAATTGACGGCGGCTGAAGGCCAGCAGTTGACGAGTCAGCCCGGAGGCCCGGTCAGCCGCTTTTTTGATCTCAGTCATATCCTTGCGGATCGGATCATCGGCCGGCAGACGTGCGAGCAGCAATTCGCTATATCCGCGGATGACGGTCAACAGATTGTTGAAATCGTGTGCGACCCCGCCCGCGAGGCGTCCGACTGCCTCCATTTTCTGGGATTGCCGCAGCTGTGCTTCCGTCTGTTGGAGGGCTTCTTGCGCTCGCGTCCGATCACCGAACTGTTCCAGTTTTAAGCCGACGTCGTCGATCATCTTAAGCAGCTCGTTATCCGGCACGCGGACCTGACGACTGTACAGTTCAATGACGCCTTCAATGTCGCCGCCCACCCGCACGGGAAATCCGAACGCACCGTGGAATCCGACCTCGTTGGCGAGCAGTCGGCGTGGGAAATTGGCATCGCGCGTGACATCGGTAATCCACGCCGCCTTGCCGCTCGACCAGATCCGACCAGGCAAGCCTTCTTCCTGCTTGAAGGTCAGGTCCCACGTCTTCTCGAGAAACGACTGCGCCTCAACCCCGGCCCCTGCCCATTGATCCAGACAACGGAGGACTGACGTGGTGCGATCCACCCGCCAAAAGATGCCGCAATCCCACTCGAGATTTTGGCCGACGGCCCGCATGATCTTCGGAACGGCATCTTCCAAGCTTCGCGATTCTGCCAGCACGCGCGTGACCGCGTACTGGGCGGTGAGCCGTTCCTCCACACGTTTGCGTTCGGTGATGTCCGAAAACGAGATCACCACGGCGGAGGGACTGGCTCCGCCATCCGGGGTCAGGGGTCGGGAGTTGATCTCGACCCAACGTAGCTGTCCATCCGGTCGGTAGATTCCCATGACAACGCCGGCGCAGGGTTCACCCGTGTCCAGTGTGATCGCCGCCGGATATTGCTCGGGTGGGAACGGCGATCCGTCTTCACGAATGGTTCGCCACTGTTTATCGCGCAACGTACGGCCGGTGAGTTCCTCGCCGGATACGCCGAGGATCCGCTCGGCGCTGGCGTTGCCGGTGCGTAAGAACCCTGATGCATCGATGACCACGACGCCTTCATCGAGTGCGTTCACCACCGATCGGTACCGGACTTCGCTCTCTTTCAGTTTCGTGTCCGCCTCCCGGCGCTCGGTGATGTCCCGAATGAAGGCGCTGAAAAATATCGTATCTCCCACGCGAACCGGTGAAATCGCGAGTTCAACTGGAAACTCCTGTCCGGAACGGCGCAGGGCCTGCACTTCAATCCGCCGGTTGAGGATGTGCGTTTCTCCGCTGGCCAGGTATTGGCGGATGCCGCGATCGTGATGCTCACGGTCGCGTTGCGGGATGATGAGTTCCGTGAGGCGTTTTCCCAACGCCTCTTCGCGCGACCATCCGAATATCGCGGAAGCCTGCCCGTTCCAATCATTCACGATACCCGCTGCGTCGGTCGTGACCAGCGCATCCAGCGCCGTTTCCACGATGGCTCTCGTGCGCTCCTGGCTCTGAAGTAGCGCGGCTTCCGCTGCACGTGCCCAGGAGCTTTCCTGTTGCACCTGTCTGTATTCCGCCCGGAGGTGTGAGGTCGACCAGAACAAAAGGACGACCATGGGAACCCACACGACCGCGCCCATCAAACTCACCTTCCATAATATGGAGAGGATCGGCTCGAGGATGCGATCGCGATCCATGCGCACCAGGACATGCCATCCCAATCCTGGAAACTGACCAAACCCTTTCGTCCGGGCGAACCCCGTCACGATAGTTTGTCCATGGGACTGTTCTTCGACAAACCCGAGATCGCCCAAGGGTACCGCCCTGGAAGACAACGCGCCCGAATCCCGCTGACTGAAGGACCGATTCCGTCGAAGGTCCGAATCGACAAATACGCGCCCTTGGTCAGTCACCATTTGAAACACGACGGCTCCCGCGAACTCCGGCCGCGCTTCCAGCGAACGTAACGTCCCTGTCGTCACCTCCTCCAATACCGATACAGGCACTCGACTGCTGACGATCCCGGACAGGTTGCCCTCGGCGTCAAGCATCGGCGCGGAGAAGGCGACGCTTTCCGTTTCCCCTTCGCCTTCATGCAACGCGACGTCGTCCACCTGAATGGTCTTGGTTTGACTGACGCGTTGGAACCAGCCTGTCCGGCTGAAATCCTGGCCGCGCAGGGAGGATTCCGTGGCGGCGATCATCATTCCACGACTATCCGTGACCCCCAGCCATGCATACACCGGTGCATGGTTCGTTTTCATCCAACCGACGTAGCTCGTGAGATACGCAGTGTCCGATGGCCGCAACGCCAAAGCTTGAGCCATCATGTGCGCATCGCCGTATCGTTCGAACAGGAGACGGTCCAGTTTATCCGCCACCTCCGCTGCCGCGATCCTCAATTCTTCCCCGGCGGAGTACACCAGCCGGTGTTCGACGCTGCGAAGCAAGAACACACCGGCAGCGACGGCGACCAGGTTCATCAGGATTATGAGGTGGGGCAGCCAGCGATACCGCGGGGGGTCGAGGGGTTGTTGAAAATCCTGCTTGCTCATGGCTGCAAGATCTCGGAGCACACGAAACTGTCGATGCGGGCGGCCGGATGATAGGCTTCCTTCGAGAGACGCAAACCGGTCAATCCTGAATCATCCATGGTGTTGATAAATTCGGCGCCCTCAGTCCGGGCATGACGGCATGTCTCGCGAAACAGGAATTGCGCCGATCCCGGTATCGTCCGGTCGGTCACTTCCAACAGCACGCACCATGTTTGGCGATCCAGCCAATAGCCAAACGTGTAGCCGCACAGCGTGCCATTCCTTCGCAGTACCGATCCTGTGAGTTGCAACTCAGACGCATGGGACCAAGCGACTTCATGGGCAGAGACCGAATCCTCGAGCAGCAGTGCAGCCAACGGGTCCGCTCCTCGAGCGAGTTTTTGGCTTCGCCATTTGTGTAACAACGCACGGCACGCTGCCCGATCCCGAGGATGAAAGAGCTCGACAACCATACCACCTTCCCGCTCGACACGATTACAGAGGGCACGCTGTGACTTGTACCGATCGCCCGCCAGCCTGGCGAGATCGTCCGCCCGATACACATAGTCCGGACTTTTCGGCACCACGCGATATCCCATCTCGACGAGCGCCGGTACGAGCACTGCTGGAACATTTTCGACCCGGCTTACGGCGCTTGCCCCGTTCCACTGCCGCATGAGACCGAAGGCCTTGTTCAACGGCCGCGTCAGAGCGCCCGCAGCCAGTGGCGGCAGCGGCATGAACCATCCGTCAGGCGATTGGATGAAGAGGCATAGGGCCCCCTCCAGATCCATCCACCAGTAGGGAAGTAACGCGTTCCACATATAATGATACGGAGCGGAATAGGCGGCAAGTGACCCGCACATTTTGGACCGGTCGAGAGCGGTCTTGAGGCGTGAGAGATCCTCAAGGACGAGCCGCCGGCACTGTTCCGGTCCCCATCGCGTAGAGATCGCCTGTGTAAGGCCCGGAAGAGGAGCCAGCACCAGCGCCTCCGATTGGAACCGCCCCACCAGCCTCGGATGGTCCGCGATCCGCCGCACCGTGGACTGCTCTTCGAGAACCGCCAGGACCTGATCGGCATGTCGGCGGATGGAATCAGGCACGTGCTCCTTGGTGTAGGGACAGGTGCTGTCCCACCCCAGCACTACCTCGTCATGGCTGGCATTCCACATGAGCACCAACGGATACAGTCGGCAATCGAGCGGCCGCTGGTCATAGATGAGGCACCTGCCGGTCGTGGACTCAAAGGCGGGGCAGAGAAATCCTTCTCCCTGAGGATTCGGCACCAATGTGACCTGAGAGCCGTTCAGGTCGGGAAAGGCGCTGGCCTTCAGACCACGATCGACAGCGCTGGCGATTTCCTCATCTGTGAAATAGGGCCGCAGCGCGCTGTCCGGATCGGGAAACCGGCAGCAGACGTCGCAATGGAAGCAGGCGCTATTCGGTACCGCTTGAGGCAAGCCGCGGGCCGCCCCTGTAAGAGCCATCACATTCTTGGCGTGCAGTGCCGCCATAGAGCTTTCACCGAAAGAGCACATTCTATCACCATTCGTAAAACACTCAAATTCTTGACCGGAACAGCCCTGACTGAAATACTGATTCCAGTATTGTTCCTCCAACGTACACAACGATGGCGCTCCCCCCAGAAGGGCCCCAATATGATCCCCAAGTGTTGCTCAACTCGCAACCGGTGATCATTACCGTCATTGACCCTCTCACTCATAGAGTCGTGTTTCAAAATCAGACTTCCCAGAACAAGTTCGGCGATATTTCGAATCTGACCTGCCATGAAAAGATAGCTAATTGCCCCACGCCGTGTGCGTTCTGCAAGATGCCGGAAGCAGTCGATACCGGAAAGCCTACCGCCAGCGAGGTGCCGCTTCCCAATGACGAGTACCTGCTCGTCCAATGGGCGCAGGTCCAGACGGCGAACGGAAGTACTCATATCGTCGAAACGATCACGGACATCACAGCGACCAAGCGCCAGCAGGCGGAAGCGGAAGGTCTGGTCAAAAGACTCTCAAACACGAATCGAGACCTCATGCAAGCCAATCAGCTCTTGCGTGACCAATCCATTCGCGACAGTTTGACGGGACTCTACAACCATTCGCACTTTCAAGAAACCTTAGTCCACCTCTGCTCGCTGGCACTTCGCTCAATGCGTCCTCTTTCGCTGCTCTTCATCGATCTCGACAATTTCAAACAGATCAATGATGCACACGGCCATACGATGGGCGATCAAGTCCTGCGGGAAGTCGGCTGGTTATTGGATAGCCAACAGGCGCCTGGACGGGGCACAGCCCGGTCGAGCGATTTCTCCGCGCGCTACGGCGGAGAAGAGTTTGCGCTGATTCTCCCGGATACCTCAATGGATGGGGCGCTCAGTGCCGCCGAACGTCTCCGCCACCGCGTCACCACGCTCACCATGCTTCCGGAGCTGACGGGACTCAACACACATCCGCTTGCCCTGACGTGCAGCATCGGCGTCGCGACGTTTCCGATCCATGCGTCTATTCCATCGGATCTCGTCGTGGCCGCCGATGCCGCGGTCTACGCGGCGAAGACGGCCGGTAAGAACTGCGTGCGATTGGCCTCTCCCGCGAATCCCGCCGCGCCGCTATTCGCTCCCCTTGTAGGTTCGTAAAGTCGCGTGATACGATTCTCGCATCTGATTCCATGTCGCGAACGGATTCCCTGTCTGATTTGGCAACCTCTGACCTTCTTTACCGCTGCTCCAGTATCCGTGATGCCCTGATTGAAGCAGGTCTTTTCGCGCCTCAACCTGTCAGCTCTTCCCCGACGGCACCGGACGAAGATTCGGCTTCTGCCTCTTGGCGCATCGGCCTTGAACCTTTGCCGCTCACCCGTGAGCAGATCGTATTTTTTGAGGCGCTCGGACCGCAACTCCTGTCTTTCTACAAGGCCTTGAACCGCCTGTATACGGAAAGCGCTAAAGGGACGACGCAGCCGGGCTGGATCGCGGACTGGCTCGACCAGGGGAAACCCGAAGGCCTGATCAGATACAGCCGGATGAAACGCTTCCGCGACGAGCTACCCGGGGTCATTCGGCCTGACGTCATTCCGACGCAGGATGGGATGGTCATCACGGAGCTTGATTCCGTCCCTGGTGGCATCGGGCTGACCGCCTGTATGTCGCGTCTCTATGAGAGCCAGCCCGCCTCATCCGAGAGTGACAACGCCAAAGCTGGCGCGCAACTCGTCGGTGGCCCTGACGGAATGCTCAATGGATTTGCCGGAATGCTCCGCTCCTACCGGGGGGAGCAGGAAGGCGTCGTCGCCATCGTCGTGTCTGACGAGGCGAAGGATTACCGGCCCGAGATGGGCTGGCTCGCCAAGGAACTGACGGCTGGGGGGCTTGAAACCTATTGCATCCAACCGCGCGACATTCGCTTTACCGAAGGGAAGCTGTTCCTTGTGACGGAAGGCGGCGACCGCCCGATCGGCCTCATCTATCGCTTCTACGAACTCTTCGACCTGCCGAACATTCCTAAAAACGAGTTGATTCAATACGCGGCCAAGAAAAGTTGGGTGTCTATTACGCCTCCATACAAGCCGGCCCTGGAAGAAAAAGCGGCCTTTGGGCTCTTGCACCACCCCACTTTGGTCCCATTCTGGCGGAGAGAGTTAGGGGAGGAGGTGTACTTACATCTCTCAACGGTCATGCCTCGCACGTGGGTGCTGGATCCGGCTCCTGTGCCGCCTACTGCCGTGATTCCGGGCCTGTCGGTGGGCGGCCGTGCAGTCACGAACTGGAGCGATTTGGCCGAAGCCACACAAAAAGAACGACATCTTGTCATTAAGCCGTCCGGATTTTCGGAGTTGGCCTGGGGGAGCCGAGGCGTCTCGGTCGGCCACGATCTCCCCCAGAGCGAATGGACAGCTGCGATCGATTCAGCTCTCCGCTCCTTCCCACACACGGCGTATGTCTTGCAGGAGTTTCACAAGGGACGGCAGTATCACTTGGAGTATTTTGATCCGGTGACGGCCGAGATCCATGCGATGGCCGGTCGCGCGAGGCTGTCGCCGTACTACTTCGTCACTGGCGAAAAAGTCGACTTGGCTGGTATTCTGGCCACGGTCTGTCCCGCGGATAAAAAAGTGATCCATGGCATGAAGGATGCGATCATGGTCCCCTGCGCGGCAGTTCAAGGGAAAGCGACCGAATGACGATGACCCTGTATCATGTGCAGTGGTGCCCCGAGTGTGACGTGGTGCGGCGAAAACTCGCCGAATTAAACCTGCCCTACGAGGACGTGATTGTCCCGGATTTCCGGCCGCAGCGTAAAGAAGTCTTTGCCGTCTCTGGGCAGTATTATGTACCGGTCCTACAGGATGGCGAGACCGTATTGAGCGACACAGGCGAAATTCTGGCCCATTTGGAGAACAAGGCGGAATCGCGTCGTCTGGCTAACGGCTAACCGAAGTCTCCTGGTATCTCACCACTTCTCCAGGGACCTGAGCAAAAGCAGTCAAGGTGTGCGCCTGCCGCCATTCCACTGTGTGCTTATTGAAGGAGTGTATTGGATGGAAGACTGGAGACGCATTCTCGCCGACAGCATCGTGAAGCCGAAAGACTTGGCTGAGCGCTTCGGGATGGATGAACAGGAAATCGAAGCCATCGTCGGTCCGTATCCCATGCGGATCACGCCGACGGTCCTCGGCACGATCAAAGAGAAGGGTGATCCGATTTGGAAGCAGGTGATGCCGGATCCCGCCGAACTGACTGACATCGACGCCGAAGACGATCCGCTGGAAGAAGACCTGATGAGTCCTGTCCCGCACTTGGTCCACCGTTATCCGGATCGCGTGTTGCTCATGGTGACCAATCAATGCCCCATCTATTGCCGCTTCTGCACCAGAAAGCGCCTGGTGGGGAAACCCGGGTTCCTCAAAAAAGGTGAACTCGATCAAGCGATTGCCTACCTGCAGGCGCATACGGAAGTTCGCGATGTCATCCTGTCAGGCGGCGATCCCTTGCTGCTTCCCGACCATCTCCTCGAGCGCATCTTGAAAGCGCTCAGGACCATCGCTCATCTCGAAGTGATCCGGCTGGGCTCCCGCGTCCCCGGCACGTTGCCCGAACGTATTACCCCCAAACTTTGCAGCATTGTGAAGAAGTATCATCCGGTGTATATGAACCTGCATTTCAATCATCCGGACGAACTGACACCGGCCGTCAAGGAGGCTTGCGGCATGTTAGCCGATGCCGGCGTCCCGTTGGGTGCCCAGACCGTGTTGTTGAAGGGGGTCAACGACGATCCCGAAACGATGAAGCGATTGGTGCACCAACTGTTGCTGGCTCGCGTCAAACCCTACTACTTGTACCAAGCTGATTTGACCAAGGGCACCAACCATTTCCGAACCACGATTGAATCCGGCCTCAACATCATCAAAGCGTTGCAGGGTCACACGAGCGGCATGGCCGTCCCTCATTTCGTCATCGATGCACCGGGCGGCGGAGGCAAAATCCCCCTGCTTCCTGACGACTATATCGTGCATATGGATGAGGACGGTGCAATCCTGAAAAATTATGAAAACAAGACCTTCCATTATCCGCAGCCGAAAGCCGGTAATGGGAGGGAATTGCCGATGGTTGGCGCACGGACGTCCTATGACGATTCGTCGTGCGCCGACAGCTATCCTGAGCGGGACGGTTATTCGTCCTGGGGCAACAGCTGCGGCGGGGAGATCGACGACCTGTGACAAGAAGACCTGCTCAAGGCATTCTGCCCTACCAGCAAATCACCCGACTCATCACCGCAGGGACCATCAGCGCGCCCACACCCATCGAGGACCGCCAAATTCAGCCGGCCAGTCTGGACCTCCGCCTGGGGAAAAAGGCCTATCGATTGATCAGCAGTTTCCTGCCGGAACTGTCGGCCATCTCCAGCCGTCTCGACGTCATGGATTTTTACCAGTCGGACTTAGTGATGTACGAGATGGACCTGTCTGGCGGCGCGATTCTCGAAAAGGGCCACGTCTATCTGGTACCGCTCTTGGAGTCGCTGCGTCTCCCCTCCACAATCCGTGCCCGCGCCAACCCAAAAAGCACAACCGGACG
>JARDZZ010000257.1 GCA_029240595.1 Nitrospira sp.
GGTCAATGGGAAAGGCGGGTTTCATTCTGCACGGAGCGGGAAAGCATGAATCGGCGACAATACTGCTAGAGATCGCGCCGGCCTTCGATTGATTTCAGCAGTGTCACTTCATCCGCATATTCGATGTCCATGCCGACCGGGATCCCATAGGCGATACGCGACACACGCGTGCCGAGCGGCTTCAACTGATTCGTCAGGTAAATGGCCGTGGCTTCGCCTTCGATCGTGGGATTCGTTGCCAAGATTACTTCCTGAATGCCTCCGAGTTTGACCCGGTCGACAAGTTCTTCGGCTCGGATGTCCGAGGGTCCGACTCCATCGAGAGGAGAAAGCGCGCCGAGTAAGACGTGGTAGAGCCCTCGGTAGGCGCCGGCTCGCTCGACGGCATACAGCGTACTCGGTTCCTCGACCACGAGAATCCTGGTTTGGTCTCGCTTGGGATCCACGCAATACTCACACAGCTCGCCTTCGGCAATGTTCCGGCATTGACGGCAGAACGAGAGGCCGTCTTTGACGGCGCGAATGGCGTCCGCCAGTCGCAGCGCATCGTCTCGGTCGGCCTTGAGGATATGAAAGGCCAAGCGCTGGGCGGTCTTTTGGCCGATGCCGGGAAGACGAACCAGCTCTCGAACCAGGCGTGACAGCAATCCTTGTTGATCAACAGCCATCGGCGACTCGTTAGAACAAGCCGGGAATATTCATGCCGCCCGTTACCGATTTCATCTGCTCGGCCATCAGCTGACGCGCGTTCTTTAGGGCCTCATTCGTGGCCGCCAGCACGACGTCCTGTAGCATCTCCGCATCTGCGTCTTTCAGGGCTTCAGGATCGATACGGACGCTGACAACCTCCAGCGCGCCGTTCGCGGTCACTGTAACCATGCCGCCTCCTGCCGAGCCGGTCACCGTTTTGGTCGCAGCTTCCTCCTGGAGCTTAGCCATTTGCGCCTGCATCTGCTGCGCCTGTTTCATGAGGTTCGCCATGTTGCCGAGAGGATTTTTCATTCCTGCACCTCTTGTTGGTTGGCGATCGTCCTGACATCCGCAAGTTCGGCCCCGAACATTTCCAAGGCCTGCTTGACGAGCGGATGGGCCTTCGCCCGTTCAAAGAGTACGACTTTTTGTTCCTGCTCTTTCGCGGCTCTGATCTCGGCCATGGTAGGACCCGGAGCGTCCGCTTCCGTCAGCTCAATGACACGAAGCCGGACCGGCTGGCCCCCCATACGCTCGCATAGCGAGGCCAACGCCTGAATATTGTCCGCCTTCTCCAACATCCCGCGTGCCACTGTCGCCTGCTTCGCGAATCCGATTGTCACGACATTGCCCTCAATCCCAACCAGGCGCCCCATTTCGAGAAAGGGCGCAATATTTGGGAACGCATGGCCGACCTCTTCTTGAAACTGCTCCCAGTTCAGCATGATCGCTTGCGGAGGACGCGCCGGCGCAGCCGAGGAGGAGGACTGCCCCACCTGTTTCATCGGTTGAGTAGCCGGCGTTTTATCGGCGCGCGGCATGGATGCCGCTGCCGGAACTCCGGAGCCTGGAGAAGAAGATGAGGAGGAGGTTCCAGTCACAGCGCGCTGGGGTTGAGGTGCACGTGCAGGTTGGGAGGAGCCGCCAATTGGTGCGCTCGATCCCTTATCAGACCGGGGAGCAGATGGATGCGGAGCACCAGCAGCAGAGACTGCACGCCCGGGCTGGTCACTGATTGTGGTCTGAAAGCCTAGCAACCGCGTCGCCTTTATGGCGGCCGTTTCCAGCACAAATCTAGGATGAGCGCTGAACCGCAGGGCGTCCTCCGCCTCGAGAAACAACGTAAAGATCTGCTGAATCTGTTCCGGGGTCAGCGACGCCTTGTCCGTCGCGAGCTGCGCAAGATCGTCTGAGGAGACCTCTATCAATGCGGGCCATTCTTGCGGGGGCGTGACGGACACGACCAGCAGATGACGCACATACTCCACCACATCAGCGCAGTATGCACGCAGCTCGTGCCCCCCTTCTACCAGTTGAGACAAAGTCCGCAGGGCCCCCGCGCTGTCCTGGGAAGTGATCGCCCGAATCAAGGATCGAACCAATTCCTGTGGAATGGCGCCCAGCAAAGCTTCGAGATCGGTGTGCACAATTGACTTGCCGCCAAAGGCCACGGCTTGATCCAGCAGGCTCAACCCATCCCTCATACTCCCTTCGCTCGCTCGGGCCAGCGCAGCCAAACTTCGGTCCTCCAGCGCAATGCCGTCCTGGCCGGCTACATGGCGTAGCCGTTCGATGATCTCCGTCTTGGCAATGCGGCGAAAATTGTAATGCTGGCAGCGGGAGAGAATCGTCGCGGGGATCTTGTGGATTTCCGTGGTGGCGAAAATGAACACGACGTGAGGAGGCGGCTCTTCCAGCGTCTTGAGCAGGGCGTTAAAGGCCGAGTTTGACAGCATGTGGACTTCGTCAATGATATAGACACGATAGGTGCCGTGAAACGGTGCGAATTTGACGTTTTCGCGAATCTCACGGACATCATCGACGCTCGTATTCGACGCACCGTCGATTTCGATCACGTCCACGGAATGACTCTGCGCGATCTCGGTGCAATTGACGCAGGTCGTGCAGGGAGTTCCGGTGGGTCCTTGCTCACAATTCAGCGCCTTGGCAAGGATGCGTGCGACGGTGGTCTTGCCCACGCCGCGCGTCCCCGAAAACAAATAGGCTTGAGCGATCCGCTTGCTGGTCACGGCGTTGACAAGCGTCTGCACAACATGCGGCTGGCCGATCACATCGTCAAAGGTGCCTGGCCGGTATTTTCTGGCGGAAACTTGGTAGTCCATAACTGGTGTTCTTCTTTCACATGGCAGGATGTGGAATGAGGCTATCTAACACATATGAGCATACAGTGTCCTGCACGTCGAGGATGGCGAAGGCCCGAGACCGTGCGGAATGCCTATTTCAACATCATATTAAAAAAGCGGGGCCAGGTGATCCTGCGGCACCCAAAACATTCTGCTTACCGTTGCTTCCTTCCGGACCTGGCGGGGTTCACAGGGTTCTGTTGCACAGGGCCCAGCCCCTTGTTCAGGCTGCTGAAAATGTCCTCCGACTTCGTTCTCAGTCGCTCATCCCCCTCGACGTACCGCCCCTAAGCACGCCTCGGGACCTGAGTTCCCTGCGGCCTTGCCGAAAATCTTTTTGAGCAGGCTGATTAGAAACGAACTCGTTCGGATGCCAACCTTT
>JARDZZ010000077.1 GCA_029240595.1 Nitrospira sp.
GGACGTGCGGTCGCCTTTTCAGTGACGGATACGGGAATCGGCATAGCCTCGGAAGACCATAGCCGCATCTTTGAAGAATTTTCACAAGTCGATCATCCGTTGCAGCTACAGGTGAAAGGGACCGGTCTGGGATTGCCCCTCTGTCGTAAACTGGCCAACATTTTGGGCGGGTCCATCACCGTGACCAGCCGATTAGGTGTCGGATCCACCTTCGTGGCCACGATTCCCATCCAATATTCCGTCAACACGATTGAAGTGGCGGAGCAGATCGAGCCGGTGCAAGTACGGCCGGACGACTTCCGCCTGCCGATCCTGGTGGTCGAAGATGAGCCCGAGACCCGTCTCCTGTACGACAAATATCTCCGCAATACAGCATTTCGGCCGGTCGCCGCAGGCAGCATACGCCAGGCCCGCGAACAACTGCGCCGCCAGTCTTTCGCCGCCATCGTGCTGGATGTGCTTCTCCCCGATGAGTCAGCGTGGCAATGGCTTGCAGAGCTCAAAAGTCAGGAACAGACGAAGAAGCTTCCGGTGCTCATTGTCTCCTCGGTCGAGGATCCTCGAAAGGCGATGGCGCTCGGAGCGGATGACTACTGTGTCAAGCCGCTGCGGCGCATTTGGCTGCTGGACCGCCTGCATCGTGTCACCGGCATCGTACGGGAACCGTCGCCGGGTCCCCCGCTGGTGCTCGTCATTGACGACCAGGAAGCGGACCGGTACATTCTCCGACACTATCTCGAAGATTTCAGATGTTCCATTGTTGAGGCAACCGGAGGGGAGGACGGACTGAAGCTGGCTCGCCAATTGAAGCCGGCGTTGATTCTGTTGGACCTCAACATGCCAAAGATCGACGGCTTTGCGGTGCTGGCACAGCTGAAGGCGAATCCGGACACCGCCTCATTGCCTGTGGTGATCGTCACCTCTCATGTGTTGGCGCCTGAACAGACCACGACGCTCGCGCATGCTCGAGCGGTGCTGCTGAAACACGAACTGTCGCCGGCTGCCTGGCAGAAACTGTTCCAGGAGATAGGACTGACCGTCGAGCTCTCCGTTCCTGAAACGCTGAAACATTCCTGACGTCAGCCCTGCTGCACGTGGCGCCGCTCCCGTGAAACAGCTATCTCCCCGCCGGTATTGTTACCGCCGCTGACCATATCCGGCTGCCCAGGCGATCTCCACGATCTGGTGGGTCGACTCGGGAATCGGAATTTCTTCTTCGAACATCGTGCTGTAAGAATCCTGCATGAATGTTTGGAACTGCCTCACTTGTCCTGACGGGACACCGGCCAGTGTGGCGAGCGACACCAGATACTCCCCATGACCGCGCGAAATATCTGCGCGGAGGTTTTCATAGGAAGACGCCGTGAAGATCTGCAACCGTTTCTTCGCTCGTGATGGAACGATCCCTCCTTCCGCGCCGGGCGTCGTGCTCGAGGTAAAATCCGTCAATGGATCCGTGAACTCGGATAAGGCCGCGGTCGTGCCGTTGGTCAGCTGGGATGTGGCGTCGAAAGGCGCCTTGGTGAGTTCCGTCGTTGCGTCGGTAATGCAACCAGAGGCGATCATACACAGGCCGGTTATCAGCATCGTGTACCAATTCTGCTTCCTCATGGGTCCTCCTCATCGCGAGAATGCCAACTGCTTTCCCCTATAAATATGAATACGTCGTTGCGGGAAGACCCGCGCCTAGGAAGACCCATAGGCGCATCATTTTCTCTCACTGATAGTGGTGCAAGTGAGCGGGCTGCGTCAGTGCATCAAGCCGTTTGCACTTGTGGGTGTTCACTCATCGCGAGGAGCCCTATACTAGGGTCCTTCCCAGGCTGTCCTTCCCGTTCCAGGATGCTACAAACTGAACAATCGGATAAATATGAATATTGTGGAACGGGTAAGGAATGTTGCATTCCGCGGCTACTCTTCGCCCATGGCTCACAGGATGAGGACGTATGACAACAAGCTCGACCATCGGGGGTAGCATCCCCGCGATGGCAAGTCAGTCTGAGTGGAACCTGACGTTGGGCGCCCAGGTGGAAACGGGGGGCGTCCGGTTCCGAGTATGGGCGCCCAAGCGGGCGCGAGTGGATGTCGTTCTGGAAGAGGGCGGACGGAGTTTTCCATTAATGAAAGACGAGGCGGGGTACTTTTCCGGCCTCGTCCCGATCGCAACCGGCGGCATGCTCTACCGCTACCGGCTGGATAATGGTGACGCCTATCCTGATCCCTGTTCCCGCTATCAACCCCAAGGACCCCACGGTCCATCGCTGATCGTTGATCCGTCCACCTACACGTGGCGTCACCCCGAATGGCAGGGCGTGCGGATGCAAGGTCAAGTCATCTACGAACTGCATGTGGGTACCTTCACACCGGAGGGGACACTCGACGCGACGATCGCACAATTGGACGAACTGAAAGATTGCGGCGTGACGTTGATCGAATTGATGCCCCTCGCTGAGTTCCCCGGCCGCTGGAATTGGGGCTACGACGGCGTGGACCTGTTTGCGCCGGCGCACGTCTACGGAGACCCCGATGCGCTCAAGCGGTTCGTGGATGCCGCTCATGAACGGGGCCTCGGCGTCATCCTCGACGTGGTGTACAACCACTTTGGCCCGGACGGCAATTACCTGCCCGCGTTCAGCGATCTCTATCTGACGGATCGGCATCCCAACGAATGGGGCCAAGCGATCAACTTTGACGGGCAGGGATCAGGGCCGGTTCGGGAGTTTTTTATCCAGAACGCCTGCTATTGGGTCACCGAGTTCAAGCTGGATGGATTACGACTGGATGCCGTCCATGCCATCTACGATGACAGCCCTGTGCATGTGCTGGCTGAGCTGTCACGTCAGGCGCGCGTCGCGGCAGGAGCACGTTCGATTCTGTTGATCGCGGAATGCGAATCGCAGTTAATCACGACGATCCAGTCAATCGAGGATGGGGGATGGGGTCTCGACGGAGTCTGGAGCGATGACTTCCATCATATCAGTCGTGTCGCCCTGACCGGGCGCGGGCAAGCGTATTATTCGGATTATCGAGGCACCGCGCAGGAGCTCCTGTCCGTCATCAAGAGGGGGTTCGTCTATCAGGGCCAGCGGTATCAATGGCAGAAGAAACCACGCGGCACCGTCGTCAAAAATGAGCCGGCGTCCGGATTCGTCTTTTATCTGCAAAACCATGATCAGGTCGCCAATCATCTGCATGGAGATCGCATCTATGCACTGGCATCCCATGCACGGTATCGGGCCATCGCGGCGCTGCTGCTCCTCGCACCCGAAACGCCGATGTTGTTCATGGGGCAGGAGTTCGGCGCCTCGAATCCGTTCTTGTTTTTTGCCGATCACCACTCGGACCTGGCCGCAAAAGTGTACGAGGGCCGCAAGAAATTTCTCGCAGAGTTTCCGGAGTATGCGACGCCGGAGGCCCAGGCTGCCGTCCCGGATCCGGCTGATGAGGCAACATTTCAGCGGTCCTGTTTGGATTTGTCCGAGCGGAGCCGGAATGCGCCGATCTATCGCCTGCACAAGGATTTACTCCGTTTGCGTCGCGACGATGCCATCTTGGCGCGGCAGGATCGACGATCGCTGGATGGTGCCACGTTGAGTCCGCAGGCCCTTGCACTCCGGTACATGGGGCCGGCGGATGATGATCGATTGCTCGTGGTCAATCTTGGACCGGACCTGAATTTCATTCCTGCTCCTGAGCCGCTCCTGGCACCAGTGCGTGACGGATCCTGGACGTTGCAATGGTCGAGCGAGCATCCCCTCTATGGCGGCCCAGGCATCGTCAATCCGTTGAGCGACCAGGGTTGGCGCATTCCCTCCGCCACGGCGACATTGTTCCGATCAGTCAGGAAGGAGCCGAGCTGATTGCGACCATGACCACCACGGCTTCAAGACCCACACTCATGGGTACTGCGACGGATGATCCGTTATCGTTGCTGGCCAAGGAATGGCTGGTCACAAACGGGATCGGGGGATATGCGTCGAGTTCGCTCCTTGGTGTGGCGACACGCCGCTATCATGGCCTGTTCGTCCCGGATCTGCCCGGTCGCGGACGCACCCTGCTCATCCCACGTTTGGATGAAACGGTGGAACAAGGCACAGGAATGGCGCTGCTGTCCGGCGCCGAATATGCCGACGGACGGATCGAGATGGACGGTATCCGG
Source organism: Nitrospira sp. (assembly GCA_029240595.1). Classification (GTDB taxonomy): domain Bacteria; phylum Nitrospirota; class Nitrospiria; order Nitrospirales; family Nitrospiraceae; genus Nitrospira_C. The sequence goes on from JARDZZ010000077.1 coordinate 4,160, forward strand.
TATCTCAAAGACATCAGATGGGAATGGCAGACACCCATTTGGATGTTCGACATGGGCCATGCCGTGTTGGAAAAACGGATCATCGCACCGTACGGTCAGAATACCATCTATATCCAGTACACCTCGTTGAGCGGATCAATGAGGCTGCATCTACGGCCCTACCTCACGTATCGGATGCACGACGCCAGACTGGGCGAAGGTGATGCCGGCGCCGACTCGTTCACCATGATGATCAATAACGGGCGCTATGAAATCATGCTGCCGGAAGGGGTTCCGACCCTTAAAATGTGCGTGCGCCCGCGTGGGGGCGTCTTTGTCGCGGACGAAGCCACCAGCGAAGGCGTGTCCTATCGGGTGGACCGCGACCGCGGCTCCGAGCATATCCAGGACCTGTTCAGCCCCGGCTACTTCACGGTTGACCTGTCAGATGGTCAATGCGTCGCGCTGGTCGCCAGTGTCGAGCCCTGGGACCTGCTCAATTTCGATTCGAACGACATCGTGCGGGCGGAGCAACGTCGTCTCGAACATCTGGTGTCCCTTGCCCCGGCGCTCCAGCAGGACGACTTGAGTAAGCGGCTCCAGTTGGCCACCGATCAGTTCATCGTCAAGCCGGGAGCGCGACCGGAAGAGCAGGCCATCGCCCAAGCCTCCGGTGATGATGCGCGGACCGTGATCGCCGGCTATCATTGGTTCGGCGACTGGGGACGCGACACGATGATCAGCCTGGAGGGGCTGACGCTGTCTACCGGCAGGCAACAGGAAACACGAGCCATCCTACGAACCTTCGCTCGCTACATCGAGGACGGACTCATTCCCAACCTGTTTCCCGAGGGATCACGCCAGGCGCTCTACCACACAGCCGACGCCACACTCTGGTATTTCCATGCTCTCGATCGATATCTTTCGGCGACCGACGATCGAGAAACCCTTGCCTTGCTGTACCCCCGGTTGGAAGAAGTCGTGCATCACCATCGCATGGGCACCCGGTTCAACATCGGTGTAGATAAGCGTGACGGGTTGTTGGCTGCCGGAGCGCCAGGATACCAGCTCACCTGGATGGACGCGAAGGTCGACGATTGGGTGGTCACGCCTCGCCGAGGAAAGCCGGTCGAGATTCAAGCGCTCTGGTATAACGCGTTGCGATTGATGATCCAGTGGGGGAGTCAGCTTGGAGCAAAGACCGATCTGTGGCTTCAGATGGCCGAACAAGCGGAGGCCTCATTTCATCAACGCTACTGGATCGAATCGGGCGGGTACCTCTTTGACGTGGTGGACGGTGAAAAGGGCGATGACCCGAGCCTTCGCCCGAATCAGATTTTCTCCCTTTCGCTGAGCCACCCCATTCTCCGTCCCGAGCGATGGCGGTCGGTGGTCGACATTGTCAGTGAACGCCTGTTGACGCCCTTCGGGTTGCGCACCCTGGCCTCGGATCATCCGGACTACAAACCGACCTATTCCGGAGATCTTCGCGCCCGCGACGCCGCGTACCACCAGGGAACCGTATGGCCGTGGCTCATTGGTCATTATATTGATGCCCGGTTGCGGGTCTACCACGACAAGGCGGAATCCCGGCAACTGTTGGTCAAATTCAACGATCATCTGCACGACGCCGGTATCGGCACGATCAGCGAAATATTTGATGCCGAGCCGCCTTTTCGGCCACGGGGCTGCATCGCCCAGGCCTGGAGCGTCGCGGAGGTACTCAGAGCGTATTTAAAAACCAAAGAGGCATGAGTGACACAGGGAACACCGGCCAGGCAACAGTCCCAATGTTCCGTGCACATCGGGACGTCTGGATGGCACTACAAGCACTGGGTAGGACCGTTTTATCCAACCGACCTGCCCGCCAAGGCTATGTTGTCCTGGTATGTCCGACAGTTCGACACCGTGGAGCTGAACAACAGCTTCTACCATTTGCCGAAGCCAGAGACGTTTGAAGCCTGGAAGCGGGCGACTCCTCCGTCATTCTGTTTTGCAGTCAAAGGAAGCCGCTACATTACGCATCGCAAAAAATTGAACGATCCTGAGACCGCCGTTGCCCGCTTTCTGGAGCCGGTGCAGGTACTCGGTGACAAGCTCGGGCCGATTCTTTTTCAATTGCCGCCACGGTGGTCGTGCAACCTCCCGCGTCTCAGCGCCTTTCTCGAATCGCTGCCGCGGACCCACCGTTATACCTTCGAATTCCGCGATCCCAGCTGGCATGATGCCGCCGTGTACAAAACGCTGGGCCGGTTCAATGCCGCTTTCTGCTTGTACGAACTCGACGGCTTCGAGGCGCCGTACCAACTGACGGCGGACTTCGTCTATGTGCGGCTTCATGGTCCTGGACGTAAATACCAAGGGGATTACTCGACCAAGCAATTACAGGATTGGGCAGAGCGGATCACGCGGTGGAAAAGGGAGCTGGAAGCCGTGTACGTGTACTTTGACAACGACCAGGCTGGATACGCGGCCAAAAATGCCGCCGATCTCAAACGGATGGTAACCGGCTCATGACGGGTATCTCCGACAGGCCCGTCTGCCGGCTCAGACTTCACATGCTCGAGTCGATTCCGAGGAGGTGACCCATGGAAACACGTGCCAGCGTTGCCGATCATCCTATCCATCCCATGCTGATTCCCTTTCCGATTGCCCTGTGGATCTTTTCGCTGGCGAGCGACTGTATTTATCTGTTTGACTTCGGCGGGCCGGTGTGGAAGGACGTCGCCCTGTACACGATGATCGGCGGCATCATCGGCGCACTCGCGGCTGCGATACCTGGCTATATCGACTACCGGTCACTGACAGATCCGGTCACGACTCGCGTCGCGCAGATGCACATGTTCATCAACGTCGGACTGGTTTTGCTGTACACCATCAATGCGGGATTGCGTGTCTTGAACGGCCCGGAGGCTGTGTTGCCGGTGATTCTCTCGTTCGTAGGGGTTGCCGCGCTCGGCGTGTCGGGGTGGCTCGGGGGCGAGTTGGTCTATGTGCAGGGAGTCGCCGTCCAGCCGGAACGGGAATCCTCCGGTCCAAGGCGACGAGCGGCATAACGAACAACGAACTCAGCCTGTCGGATCATCACATATTGAGATAGATGCCTAAGCCGGCAGGCAGATAGCGGCAGTCACCGCTGTTTGGAATGGAGATTGATATGGCAGATACCGTTGCAGATCTGTTGGTGGATCGCCTCATCGACTGGGAAGTGGACACGGTTTTCAGTCTTCCAGGCGACGGCATCAACGGCATTTTTGAATCCCTCAGGCGTCGGCAAGGCCGCATTAAAGTCATTCAGGTGCGCCACGAGGAATCCGCCGCCTTTGCGGCATGCGGCTATGCAAAATTCTCCCGGCGGCTCGGCGTGTGCCTGGCGACATCCGGCCCTGGTGGACTGCACTTGCTGAACGGATTGTATGACGCCAAATGCGACGGCCAACCCGTACTCGCGATTACGGGACATACGTTTCATGATCTGATCGGCACGCATTACCAACAGGATGTCGATTTGGTCAAAGTCTTTGCTGATGTCGCGGCCTACAACGAGCGGGTCATGGGGCCCGCCCATGTCTGCAATGTGGTGGATGAGGCCATCAAGACCGCCATCGCGAGACGGACCGTGGCTCATATCACGATTCCCAAAGACATCCAGGATTGGTCTGCTGACGAGCGTCGATCAAAGGCGAACGTCCCCATGCATAGTAGCGATTTGTACAGCGAGGCGCTGCCGCTACCGCCGCATGCCACGTTGCAGCAAGCCGCCGATATCCTGAACGGGGGGTCGCGTGTAGCCATTCTCGCGGGACGCGGCTGTCTGACGGCGCGAAAGGAAATCGTGGCCGTTGCCGAGACGCTGGCTGCGCCGATCGTCAAACCGCTGCTCGGCAAAGCAGTGGTGCCGGACGATCATCCCTACACGACAGGGGGAATCGGCTTGCTCGGGACCGCCCCCTCACAAGAAGTGTTGGAAGAATGTGACACGCTGTTGATCGCCGGCAGCAGCTTTCCCTACCTCGAGTTCTATCCCAAGCCCGGCCAGGCGAAGGCCGTGCAAATTGATCTCGATCCTTCCAGGATCGGGCTGCGGTGTCCGGTCGATGTCGGATTGGTCGGGCATTGTTGGGACGTGCTCAGGGCCTTGTTGCCGCTGTTGACCCGACGATCAGACCGCACATTTCTTTCGAAGGCGCAGGATCGCATGCGGCAGTGGAATGACCTGATGGAAATGCGCGGCACCAGGAATGATGTCCCGCTCAAGCCCCAGGTCGTCGCGCGTGCGCTGAATGAATTTCTGGATCGTGATGCGATCATCTGCAGCGACACAGGCACGGTGACGACCTGGGCGGCGCGTCACATCATGATCCGTGGAGACATGGAATTTTCGGTGTCGGGCACACTGGCAACCATGGCCAATGCCCTGCCGTACAGCATCGGGGCCGCGGTTGCGTTTCCGGGACGGCAGGTAGTCTGTTTTACCGGAGACGGCGGTATGACCATGTTGATGGGAGAGCTGGCGACCATCGCCAAATACCGTCTGCCGGTCAAGGTCATCGTGATCAAAAACAATGTGCTGGGCATGATCAAATGGGAACAGCTGGCATTTGAAGGCAATCCCCAATATGGCGTCCAACTGCACCCGATTGATTTTGTCTCCGTCGCCCGAGCCTGTGGGCTGGGCGGCTACAACGTCGACGACCCAGCACTGGTTCGGGCGGTGATAGGGGAAGCGTTTCACCATCCGGGGCCGGCGCTGGTCGAAGCCAGCGTGGATCCCAACGAACCGCCGCTCCCTGGAAAGATTACCACCGATCAGGCCTGGCAATTCGCCAAAGCCCTGGCCAAGGGACAGAAGGACCGTTGGGACATCATCAAGACCATCGTGGAGAACAAAATCAGGGAGGTCGTGTAATGCGCCGATGCGACGCGGCACAATATGGCTGAGACATCAGCTGTGCGTTCTCGACGCTGGATGCCAACGCCGAGATCAATTAGAGAGAGGCTAGAGAGAGGCAAGGCGGAACAACTGCTCTGAATAGGAGTTTCTTCTGTGGCACACGGCATTTCAAAAGCAATCGTCATCAAGAATGGAAACCTGTTTTTTCTGGCTCCCCCTGAGGGCGAAGTGCCGATGACTCGCGACCATGGGTTCGGTCTGTATTATCACGATTGCCGATATCTAAACGGCTATGAGTTGCTGGTCGGCGGCGAGCACCCTGAACCTCTTGCGGCACGCTCATGGGAAGGGGGACGCGCCGTGTTTCAATTGACCACCGCAGACTTCCGAGCGCCGGACGGCCGGACGATCGACAGGGAAACGGTCGGCTTGAAGTGGGAGCGCGTCATTGACGCGGAACAGTGCGTCCTGCACGAGCAGCTCGACATCCGCTACTTCGGATATGAAGCGGTGGACTTTCCCATCTCGATGCGGTTTCGCGCCGGATTTGAAGACGTGTTCGAAATACGAGGGCTCATCCGCAAGGTCAAAGGCAAATTGTTCAAGCCCTACTGGAAGGACAAGTGTCTCTACTTTTCGTATGAAGGAGGCGATCGCATCCGCAGGAGTCTCGCCGTGCACTTTTATCCCCTCCCCACCCACGTGAAAGGGAACGCCGTTCAGTTTGATATCGCGCTCAAGCCGAACGAGACCAAGCAGATCCGCATTTCCCTTGCCCTCGCAGAATCGGAGGATCAGCCAAACCGGCTCTTCGCACAGACCAGTGTGTATCGAGATTTGCACGCGGTCACTCAGGGCATCAAAGCGTCCTGCGAGCAATGGATGAGGCGTGAGACGGAATTTCACAGCGACAGCCTGTTGCTCAACCGCGTCATGCGCCGATCGCTGATGGATCTGCACATGCTGAAAACTTCAATTGGCGGCGACGAATTTTTTGCCGCGGGCGTGCCGTGGTACGTCACCTTGTTCGGACGGGACTGCCTCGTCACGTCGCTGCAGACCCTGGCTTTCTGGTCCGACACGGCGGCGGCCACACTCCGCTTGCTCGCGCGCTATCAAGGAGCACAGGTCAATGACTGGCGGGATGAGGAACCCGGAAAGATCCTCCACGAGCTGCGCGTCGGCGAGTTGGCGCGGATGAATAAGATCCCGCACACGCCGTACTATGGCACCATCGATGCGACTCCGCTCTTCCTTATCCTCATGAGCCGCTACGCGCATTGGACTGGTGACCTGGCCCTGTTCGAAGAATTGCGCACTCCCATAGAACGCGCGCTGCATTGGATCGACACCTAT
>JARDZZ010000011.1 GCA_029240595.1 Nitrospira sp.
CGGCGAGGTATTTGGGGCGGCTGGCACGGAGCGTGAGGGCCGCGATGCCGGTTGTCGGCCTCATGACAGCTGTGCCCATGACACAGCTTGTCGTCGACCGTGAACAATCAGGCCCGCTACTGCTGGAATGTTTTTGTACCGTCGGGGTCACCAACGCCGTTCGGGCAGGCGAACCGGTTCGTTCCAGGCTGGAAAGACCGCTGGACCGCGATCAGGCAGGCACGATCAATATTATCCTGGTGACGAACGCAACCTTGACGATTCCTGCTTTGATCGGAGCCGTGCAAGTCGCCACAGAAAGCAAGACCGCAACACTCATCAAACACAAGGTCCCAAGTGCCTATGAAAAAGCCGCCCTGGCGACAGGGACCGGTACCGATGCGGTGGTGCTTGCGAGCAGCTTGGCAGGTGACCATAAGTTGCAGTACAGCGGGACGCATACCGAGATGGGAGCGCTGATTGGGCGGCTCGTCGGCCGTTGTGTGGAACGAGGGCTCCGTCGCTTCGCTGGACGGAACAAGGCCCTGTAAGAGAATAAAGACGTCGTCAGATTCCTTCCTCAGGTTTGATTTTCCCTAAGTGGAATCCGTTCATACGCTTCGCCCGACTTTCCGGTGCTGATCCTGGCGCCACGAATGGAGGCGAGTGGTCAATTTTTGCACAAACGGCATCATTTTGTCGCAACCTGAACAGTCGTGCGGCGGACGAGTCTGAATGATGCTCATGTGTAGAGTACGTAAACCGCTGATCCGTCAGGCGTTTGTATTCCGTATTTACGTCGGCGCTGTTTGTAGGCGAATAAGCACAACCTTTGCACAGTGAGCCGAAGCTTCGAGCGGTTCGCCGCGGCGTCATGCGCGGGTGCATCGGCGACATCTTGTAGAAAAACAGGAATTGCTAGGTGCTGCGCGCGAAGAATGAGAAAAGAAACGAAGCATCCGGACGAGTGACTTCACGAAGGAGGATAGGTATGAAGGCGACATGGTTCAATTGGCGGATGGCGGGCGGAATCGCGGCGGTGGCGCTGATGTTCAATGCCAGCACGGTCCTGGCGGCCGGCGAGGCCGAAGTGGCGGAACATCTCATCGATCTGGTCAAGATCGGCCGTGGAGTCATGTCGGAGCAGATGGGGAATATCAACGACGCCTCCAAAACCAACAAGGGCTTCACCGGCGACTACATGGCCGCTCAGGTCATCGAGCGGTTCAAAAAGAAGACCAAAATCGACCTCAGAATTCCCAACGCCGTTCCCCAAGCCGGTCTGTATCTCGCGCTGGTCGAGGCGGAAAAAGATGTCGTCGATGAAGCCCAACCGGTGATCAACCGTGCCGGCATCGGCTTCAAAGGATTCATCCCTGCGGTATTTGCCCGGAAGACCGGAGAAAACTTTTATAAAAAGACAGGGGTGAAGTTAAAGCTGACGGGAATTGATTATCGCAACGTCAACAACAGACCGGATGATTTCGAGGCCGAAGTGCTTCGGATGTTCAGTGATCCGCGTCATCCGAAGGGTCAAACCTACGTCCGCAATACGATGCTGGACGGCCGGCCGGTGCTCCGCATGATGGACCCTGAGTACGCGGCGGCGTCTTGTTTGTCATGCCACGGCGCGCCCAAGGGCGGCAAAGATATTACGGGTGGTCATAAAGAAGGCTGGAAAGAAGGGGATTTGGCCGGGGCGATCAGCGTCGTGCTGCCCCTGAAGTAGTGGTGGAATCCGGACGTCATTCATAACCAGAACAAGGAGAGAACCGATGAGCAAGATTCTTGTCGTTGACGATTCGTACGCCGAGCTCCAGGTGATTGAGGGAGTGTTGAAAGGGGCAAATCATACCGTCGTGTCCTTCCCCAACACGGAGAAGCTCGAAGACAAGGTGGTTGGTGAGAAGCCGGATTTGATCGTCATGGACGTCGTCATGCCGGGCCGTAACGGTTTTCAGGCCTGCCGCGATCTCAAGAACGACGACCGGACGAAGAATATCCCCATCATCCTCTGCACCTCCAAAGGCAATGAAAGTGACAAATTCTGGGGTCAGCAGCAGGGTGCCAATGCCCACGTCGTCAAGCCGTTCAAGGGTGACGAATTACTGGCGGCCGTGAAACGGGTGTTGGGATAACCGCCATGAGTGCTCCGCAGGGCGCCACCTCGGTCGCGACCTCCCACGCCGATGCCATCGTTGCCTCGCAAGGGAGTGCTGCCCAAACTTCCGGCACATCGACCATACGGGCGGCCATCGTCTCGTTAGGGGGCGAGATGTTCTCGATCGACCTGCAAAACGTACGGGAAGTGTTTGTGGTCGAATCGGTGACGCCGGTTCCGGGCATGCCGTCCGGATTGATCGGTGTCACGAACCTGCGAGGATCCGTCGTCCCCTTGATCGATCTCAGGCAGATGATCGGCGTGGCCGCTGAGACCGCTCTCAAGTATGCCGTGGTCGTTAAGCACGGCAACTGGCAGGTCGGGGTCCTGGTGGATACGGTTCCCGAAATTCGCACCTTGTCGAAGGATCAGTTTTTACCGGCTCCGGTCGGCACGGGAGACGGAGTCAATCCCTTCGTGTCGACGGTCGTGAAGCTGGAAGACCGGCTTCGCGGGGTCTTGGAGACATCGGCCATACTTTCTCATTTCGAAGGCACAGGATAGTCGGAAGATCATCAGGACAGGGTGTGATGCTCATGGTGCGATCGGATCGCTAGGAGAAGGAGGAGGTTCCCATGTTGAGGCTCAACTTTCTGAAATGGTTTGAAAACTTAAAGACACAGGCCAAACTGCTGACGGTGTTCGGCTTGGTCGGCGTCATCATCGCCGCAATGGCCGGCGTCGGTATCGTGACCAACGGCCGCTTGGCGACGCAAGCGGAAACCGTGTACATCGATTACACGGTTCCGTTGACCGAATTCAACCAGCTGTTGTTCAACGTGAACCGGTACCACGAAGCGTTGGTCGACGTCTCCCGCACGCCGCGCGCCTCCGACTTCGAAATCGAGTTGAAGGACATTGCTCCGTACCGCGCAGAAGTCGAACGGCTCCTCGCGAGCTATGAAAAGACGACGTTACGAACATCCAGCAGCGGCCGAGATGAAGCCAAAGACCTGGCTGAACTGAAGGCCGCGGTCACCCAGTTCTTCAATGAGGGCGATGCCGCAGTCACAACCATCAAGGAAAGTTTCGAGAACAAGGGGCTGACATCATCCCAGGCTCTGGCCATGCGGGAATTGGGCGCCCTGGCCATCACGGTGAGCATGAGCCCTGCCTATGAAAAGGTGACCCAACGCCATGCCGAACAGATCAAGACCATGTCGGAAGTGGCGAAAGACCTCTCCGAAGAAGCCAAGGGCATGGCTGCCAACGCGACCATGATCCTGGTGGTCGGCGGTATCGCGGCCGTGCTGTTGGGTTTGGCCCTCGGATATTGGGTGGCACACAAGCTCTCATTGGGTATCGGGCAGGTCGCCAGCGTCGCGCAGCAAGCGGCGAGCGGCAATTACCAAGCCCGCGCGAAGATCGCGTCCAAGGACGAATTGGGCCAGATGGCCACCTCGTTCAACACCATGTTGGACCGTATTACGGCGCTGGTGACGTCGGAAGGCGAACGCGACGAGATGCAAAAGCGTTTGATGAACTTCCTTGTCCTCGTGTCGGATGTCGGTAAAGGAGACCTCACGAAGCGCGGTGAAGTGACGGCCGACATGTTCGGCAACCTGGCGGACGGATTCAACCTCATGATCGCCCGGTTCGGACAGCTGCTCAAACAGGTCCGTGAGGCGGCCGAACGTGTCAACAAGTCAGCCGGCACGCTCCGTGACAGCGCCGGTCAGATGGCCGGAACCGCCAAACACCAAGCGGACGAGTCGGCTAAGACGCTCAGCGCGGTCGAGCAGCTCGCTTCGCAAATGCGTCAGGTAGCCGAAACGGCAGGCGCCTCTTCGGAATCCGCCAAACAAGTGTTGCAAGCCACGGAGCGCGGGCGTGTCGCGGTGCAGGAAACCGTGCAGGACATGCAGAGCATTCGTTCAGCGGTGCAACGCATGTCGAAGCAGGTGAAGGGACTCGGCGACCGGTCGCTGGAAATTTCACAGATCGTGTCGACGATTCGAGACATTGCGAATCAGACCAACCTGCTGGCGCTCAACGCCGCCATCGAGGCGGCAGGCGCCGGAGAAGCCGGAGCACGGTTCGCGGTCGTCGCCGACCAGGTCCGGAAACTGGCCGAAAGCTCCACGCAAGCGACGCGCGAAATCGCGGATCTCGTGAAAGTGATTCAATCGGAAACACAGGACGCGGTCGTCGCCATGGAACAAGAAACCCAGGCGGTGGAAGCTGGATCGGCTTCCGCGCTGCGTACCGGTGAAGTGTTCAACGAGATTTCAGGCATCGCCCAACGGTCCGCCGAATTGGCCCAGACCATCGCCAGTTCCGCTGCCACCCAGACAGCGTCTACGGACCAGGTGGGTCGCTCGATCAAGGACTTCACCGGCGGTGCGGTGGCGACGCAGAAAGCCACCGATGCGGCACGATTGACCGTCGAAGACATGGCCAAACTCGCCGACGGTCTGACGGCGTCGGTCGCGCAGTTCAAGCTGGCCTAAGGTCTGGTACCCGGAGCGCCGTACCGGCGCTCCGGGTCAGAAAGGATAGGGATGAGCTCCGAACTGGACCGTCAGGGCCTCCTCGACATCTTTATAATGGAAGCCGCAGAAGCGCTCGCTGCGCTCTCGGCGGCCGTGAATCCTCCCGGCGACAGCGTGCCGAGCGCCTCAGAGCTCCAGGATCAGTATGTATGGGCGCACAAAGTTCGAGGGGCTTCCGGCATCTACGGCTTTACGGGCCTCTCGCTGTTGGGCGAGCTCCTCGAATCGACACTCGAACAGTCTACGTCCATCGACCCGGCTCTGTGGCTCAAGACGGTCGGTGCGTTGCGCGGCATGGTCGAAGCGTTTCAATCGCAACTGGATGTCATCAAGCAGGGCGGCCAGGAGGACCCATCGGTGAGTGCCCATTGGAAGAAAGAGGTCATGACCCTGTTGCCGGCTTCCTCAGATGCGTCCTCCGAGGATGGTTCGAAAGAGCTGGGCACGGACTACCTGGTTCCGACCATCGATGCCGAAGTGCTGTCCTATTTCGCCCCTGAAGCCGATGAATATCTCCAGACATTGGAGGTCCTGACCAACCGTCTCAAAGAAAATCCGGGGGACGCAGAGACCATCCAGGCGCTGTACCGGACCGCCCATACGCTCAAAGGGTCTGCACACACCATCGGGTTCAAGGTCATCGGCGACATTGCGCATCCGATTGAATCCTGCATGATCGCGGTGCGCGATGGACACATCCCCGTGTCGACAGCGCTCCTGGCGACGATCGGAGATGCTGCGGCTCTCATTCGCCTGGTGATGCGCCGGGACGAAAGCCATCTCGCACAATTGCGCCAGGGCGTCCCGGGTGTCACCCAGACCTTGCAACAGATCCAGAGCGGTCAGCCCGTTGGTGCACCGGCGCCGGCCATCGCGCATGCACAGGAACCACCCGTCGCCCAGGTTGCGACGGCTGTGTTAGAGCCGTCGGTTGTCACGGATCAGCCCGCCGCTGCGGTGCCTGCTCCCTCATTGACCGATGAGTATCTCATGCCGCAGCTCGACCCGGAGGTCTTGTCCTATTTCGCGCCCGAAGCACAGGAGTATTTGGAGTCCTTGGAAGCGCAACTGCTTCGCCTTGAAAAAGAACCGCAGAATCCGGATTTGATCAATCAATTGTTCCGCACCGCCCATACGCTGAAAGGGTCTGCCTATACCGTCGGCTTCCAATCGATCGGCGACCTGACGCATTACATCGAAGATTTTATGGGTGCCGTGCGGGAAAGCCGGATCAAGGTCCTGCCGGGGCATACCGACGTCCTCCTGCGATCGGTGGATGTCGTGCGCCTATTGATGCGCCGTGATCCCACGCTGACGGGAACCGTTCGTCAGCGGTTTGCCGCGGCGATGACCGCGCTCAAACAACTTGAACAGACGAAAACGGTCGAGACCGTTGTCAAAGCGGCTCCTGTTCAGCCGATGCCCGAGCCGGTCGTCGAACAGGCTGCTCAGCAACCCGAGCCTGAGCAGGGCAAGGTGAGGGATGCGGCCGTTGAGGAACGGGAAGTCATTCGCGTCAGCCGTGATCGGCTGGAACGGCTGCTCAACCTCGTCGGCGAATTGGTCATCGGTCGTGGGCGGCTCGAGCAGCGTCTCAGTGTCTTGGAGCAGCTGTCGCAGCAAGTCTTGGCTTGCAAAGTGCGATTGACAGATTCTGTTCGCTCGTTCGAAGAGAAACACACCTTTACACTTCCCACCTCCGCCGGCGGGACAGCGGATCAGGCAAGGACGGGTAGTGCCGCGGCGGCCTTCCAGGGACTGAGCGATTTTGGCAGCCTCGAATTCGACAAGTACGACGACTTCAACATTCTGGCCCGGCGCATCAGCGAAGTCACGGCGGACATCTCCGAGTCCATGACGCAGTTGAGCGGATCCATCCGGCGGTCGCATGAGGACATGAGCCAACTGCAGCAACTCACACTCGGCATGCGGGATGAGATCGCCCGCGCGCGTATGGTGCCGATCGGCACGCCGTTCACACGCTTCCGCCGGGCGACTCGGGAAATGGCAAGGGCGACGGGTAAGGAAGTCACCCTGGTCACCTCCGGAGAACACACGGAAGTGGACACCGGCGTCGTCGAGCGTCTCGTCGATCCGTTGGTCCATCTGGTTCGCAATGCCGTCTACCATGGGATTGAGCCGGCGGCGTTGCGCGTCTCCAAGGGAAAGCCCGCGGCCGGCACGATCTATCTCCACGCCTCTCATCGAGGCAATGCCGTTCTGATCGAAGTGGAAGACGATGGGGCCGGTCTCGATATCGACAAAATCCGCGCGAAGGCGGTCGAGCGCGGCCTTGTGCGTTCTGACATCGCCAAAAACCTTCCCGAAGGCGAGGCCATCAAGTTCATCTTTCTTCCCGGCTTCTCGACCGCCGAGCAGGTGGGTGATCAGGCGGGCCGCGGCGTCGGCATGGATGTCGTCAAACGGGTCATCGAGAGCATGAATGGCCATATCGACGTCGAATCCATCCGCGGTGTCGGTACCAAATTTACGCTCCATTTGCCGCTGACGCTGCTCATCGCGACTGCTCTGATGGTCCGTTCCGGAGAGGAACGTTACGGGATTCCGCTGCCGAGCGTCCGTGAGGTGACGATGCTCACGGCCGGTTCCCTCCAACAGATGGGCGAGCGGTCGATGCTGCATCTCGGAGACGAAGCCGTGGACGTGCAGCCTCTGCAGCAGCTGATGTATCGGAACGGCTCGGCCCGGGTGGAAGTGGGAAAACCGGTCGTCATTGTGCGCACCGGCACGGGGCCTGTCGGCTTGGCCGTGGACGAGTTGCTCGGCCGGCAGGAAATCGTCATTAAGCCGATCGGTGCGCTTAAATCATTGGAGCGGTCCTGTTTCGGCGGGGCCACCATCGATCCCGAAGGGCGCGTGGTGCTCGTGCTCGATCCTGCACGGCTGATCTCGGGTGGCGAGCAAGCCGGCTCGCAGTTGGAAACACTGAATGAGACGACCGCAGGTACCGACACGGAGACGCCGTTCCAAGAACCGATGCCTCAGCCGACCGTCGAGCAAAAGATTCTCCTGATCGACGACTCGTTAAGCATCCGAAAGTTCGTGGGGCGCATGCTGGAAACCGCAGGCTATGAGGTCGATACCGCCGTGGACGGCGAGGAAGGACTTCGCAAGGCGTCCGCGAAGAATTACCGGCTGATCCTGACCGATCTCGAGATGCCGAAGCTGAACGGATATGAAGTGATTCAGGCGCTACGCAGCAGATCGCAGACGCAACAGACGCCGATTATCGTCATGACGACGCGTGCCGGTGACAAACACCGCCAGATGGCGCTGAACGTCGGCGCGAGTTCGTATATCGCCAAGCCGGTTGAAGAGCGGGCGCTGATCCAGGAGCTGGAACGCTGGATCGGACAAGAGTCGCCCGCACGGAAAGCCTAGGACCTCCCGGCGGCCTGGCCGCAAGGATGGAGGGAGGACAGTGACACAGTCATGAGTTTGCGTGGCCATCATATCGCGACCACGGCCGTGGTGCAGACGGCCAGATTTCTGGTCGTGCGCTTCGACAGGATACTCTGCGCCCTGCCGTCGCAAGGCGTCCGGGGCGTCCTCACGCCGGCTGAGGCCGGTACCGGAAGCCAGGTCACGGCTGTCGGCATCACCTATCAGGATATAGATCTGGCAAGCCGGCTCGGGGTCACGCTCGATCCGGCCAATTCCGACATGCGCGTCGTCCTCTATTCCAACGGTCAGACGAATGGGGCGATGCGTGTCGAGGCTGTCATTGGCATGATCGAAGTCGAGCGGGAGGAGTGCCGGCCGTTGCCCTCGCACTTCCAACACGAAGAACGCACCTGGATATCAGGGACGACGATGTGCAAGGACGAGCTCGTGTTGATCCTGACTCCGGAATGGGTGCTGGGTGAACTGGGGGAAGTTGTGGCGGGAGCCACCGGACAACGAGTCCTCTCCGCCTCATAGGTGACGGATGTTACGAGCAGCGCAAAAACATGACCAGGTTAGCGCCAAACGATGGTGGAACGTCGTCGTGTTTTCCGTCGGCGGGAAAAAGCTGGCGGCTAGAACTGAGGATGTCGGCGGTATCGCGCCGTGGATCGAGCCCTTGCCGGTCCCCAGCCGTACGCCGTTTGTGGGAGCCATGCTGAAACGGGATAAAGACGTGATGCCCGTTTATGATCTTGGAGGCCGGCTTAGCCGGCATCCGGAAGGCGATACGCTACTGTGTCTGGTGGCCCGCCACGTCGACGGGCCGATGGCGATTTGTATCGACGGCGTGATCCCATCGCTGCACAATGTGGATGTCGCTCAGATCCTTCCCAGCAAGCGCCTGGATCTCGAAACCCTCGGGAGTTTTAGCGAAGAAGGACAGGATATCGAGATCGTGGCGCTTCAAAGGCTGGGCCGCAATCGCCAGGACTACGTAGGGTCGTAAGTTGAACAGCGAAAGGACTGATACATGCCGAAGATCCTGGTCGCAGATGATAGCATCGCCGTTCGCAAGGTCGCCGAACGGCTGCTGACGGAGGCCGGGCTAGGTGTGACATTGGCTGCCAACGGTGAAGAAGCGTTGGCGTTGCTCGCGCGAGAAGTGCCCGATCTCATCGTATCCGACGTCATCATGCCCGACAAAAGCGGGTATGAGGTCTGTGCGTTCGTCCGCGGGCAGGCCGCCCTGGCCAATACACCGGTCCTGCTGATCTCCGGCATCGTCAACGACGAAGTGACGAAGCAGGCGGAGTCCTGTCACGCCGATGGCGTGCTCAAGAAGCCGTTCCAGGGCACCTCCCTCAAAGACCGGGTCCTCGAACTTCTCGGCAAGAAGCAGAGCGCACCTGCGCCGGCTCCGGCCAAAGCCGCCGCCACATCCGCAGCGCCCACCGCACCAGCCAACGCTCAAGTTCTTGACGAGCAGGGGCCTGCGGCGCGCCAGGCGATTGAGAAGCTGAAGCAAATTGAAGAGGAGCTTCAAAACGAGCGCCGGCAGACGTCGCTGCTGACGCAGCGGATCTCGCAACTCGAGACCCAGACAGGACGGATCAAAGAGCTGGAAGCGCAGTCTGGCCGCCTGAAAGAGCTCGAGGTCCAAGCGGCACGCATGAAGGAACTGGAGGTGCAGTCGGGCCGCATGCGGGAGCTCGAAGCCATGCTCGTCGCCGAGCGTGAGCAGACCGCCCAGGCGAAGAAAGCCGTTACGGAATTGACGGCGAACCTGCAACGTTTGAAAGAGCTCGAACCCTTGTTGAAGCATGAACGTGAACAGAGTGCACAATTCAAGAAACAAGTTGCCGATCTGCAAAGTCAGGCCGCCCGAGTCTCGGAGCTGGAAGGGGCGCTCCAGAAAGAGCGCGCGCTGGCCGCCCAGCAGACGCAGCGCATCACTGAAATGCAAAAATCCGTCGGTCGGGTTCAAGAGCTCGAGGCCGCGTTGAATGCCGAGCGTCAAGCCGCGACGCAGCTTGTCCAACAGATGACGACCATGGAGAAGGCCGTGAATCGTTCCCAAGAGCTCGCTCAGCAATTCGCACGGGAACAGCAGCGCGTCGAAGAACTCACCCGCCGGCTAGCCGATCAGGAAACGGGAGGGACCAAAGCGAAAGAAGTTCAGCAGCTCTTGGAGACCGAGCGAGAGCGCAATGCAGTGTTGGCCCGCCGCGTCTCAGAGACGGAAATGGCCGCTCAGCAGGCGACCAGACGTTTTGAAGAAATGGCCAAGAAGTTGGGCGAGATCGCGGGCTTGGCTTCCCAGCTGGGGAGTGGATCCAAGCGCGCGTGAGGCGTCTGCCCGTCTTTACCCAGCAGGCCGAGGTACGAATGCGACAAGCTGTCCGATTTTTCCTCGAACATCCGCAGGTGACGCCCGTGACTCCCCGATGTTCCGGCTGCTCCGGCTGGTCGCTGTATAGGTGAGGGAGTGCATCCATGTCGGGCGATACATCAGATGAATTTCAAAATGAACTCGTCGAATTGTTCGTTCAAGAGGCGCATGAATGGTTGCAGAACATTCACGTCGCCCTCGACGAGATACAGCAGGGGCCCCCGCCTGAGCGTCACGCCGTCTTGATCAATACGCTGACCGCCGGCGTGACCAATCTCGGCGGATCCGCTGCCACAATCAATCTTCCGAATGTCGAACAGGCGAGTTTTGCCGCGCTGCCTTTTATTGAGGCCATTAAAGATCCAACCAAATCGTTTTCCGTGCAGGATTTTCTCTCACTGTGCAAACAGCTCGGGCAGATCCACACGGCATTGACCAACGCCACCGGCGTGTCCTTCGACGCGGAGGCTGAAAGCGAAACGGTCGAGGCGGTTCCAGGATTGTCGCCGACCGAGTTCGTTGAGACGTTGCGGAAGCTCCAGTCGACACAGGAGACGACGGGACCATTGGAGCGAAATCTTATTAAGACCATGATCGATCAGATGGAAGGACAGGTACAGGCTGGTGTACAGCACGTCGGCGTCGATGTCATTCAAGGCTATCTCGACCGGATGTCGGAGTCGGAAGAGGCGTTTGTCCAGGTCGTGGACGAGCAGCTGCCGACCTTGACGGCTCAATTGTCTTCACTTGCCGATCCAGCAAGCCTGCCCGGCGGCGTGCTTGAGGCATCCATTCGAGAAGTCACCCAATTGAGAGCCGAAGCCCAACAGGTCAACGTCACTCCGGCCATGACCTTTTTCAGTGGGTTGCACAGCCTCTTATCGGTCCTCGCACAACATCACATGAACCTGGCGGCACCGCGGGTGCAGGCCATTACCGACAGACTGGGCGTCGTCCGGAAGCTGATTCATCAGTGGGTCGAACGAGGCAGAAGCGAACGGGCGGCGATAGGCCAGGCGCTGCCAGCGAGATGACCTTCGTCGTCTGCTTGTCTTGACATGCCCCACGGCCGATTGCATCCTGAATTGATCCGTCATGAACCAGGTGGGCGGGCCTCAATCCGCCGCATTGAGATGGAAGAACGACGAGCGACAGATCTGTACCGCCGGACAGAGCACACGCTGACGTCCGTGGCCTCGGCGATTCAACGCCAAGATCCGCTTGACCTCAAGGAGTTGTCTGCACTGGCCCGGGAGATTGCAGAGTCGATCGCCCGCAACGATCAGCTGGTCGTGCAGGCGTTGGCGGGACCGAGCGGCTCCACGTTGATCACCAATCTGATCAACGTGAGCATCCTGGCGACGAAGGTGGGATCCGGCCTCGGATACTATGGGGAAGAACTGCAACGCCTCACGTTGGCCGGACTGGTTCATGACATCGGGTTGTTTGCCGTCCCGCAATCCGTGGTGACGAAGTCGGGGAAGCTGACCCCCGAGGAACGCACGCTGATCGAGCAGCACCCGGAATTGGGCCATCAGTTGGTCAAAAAGCTCGGCGGAGAATGGCAGTGGCTCGCTCTGGTCGTTCGGCAGGCTCATGAACGCTCCAATGGACGGGGCTATCCGAACCGGTTAAAAGCCCGCGACATCCATGAGTTTGCTCAGATCATCGGCGCCGTCGATGTGTTCGATGCTCTCGTCACGCCCCGTCCGTATCGTCGCCGGTTTTTTCCGCATGAGGCCGTGCGCGAGTTACTGGTCGTCGAGCGGTCGGCCTTTCCGCGTGAAATCATCAAGGCGCTGGTCGAACAGCTTTCGGCCTATCCGCTCGGCACGCTGGTGCAGCTCACGACGGGTGAAGTGGGATCGGTCGTGGGAATCAACGTGCAGTTTCCCCTGCGTCCCATCGTCGAGGTTGTGGCCGATTCCACTCCCGGAAACGGAGCGGATAAACGCGAGATCGACCTCAGTCTGTCGCCGCTGGTATCCATCATCGAAACGGTCGAGTCCCCCGACGTTGGACGGGTGTCGTTTCGCTCCGACGCGCTGGCTGACCGACGGTCTAAAACGCTTCCCACGGTCTCCGATCAATTTACGTCCCTGCTCGAGAATCTGGATGCGCTGGCCAGCGCCATTCAGGGCGTAGTCGAGTCACGCACCTCGTCGGCATCCGACACGGGGCCGCCCGAGACGCGGGCCGACAATGGGTCTATCGGTCGTTCAACCGAGCAGGATGTCTTGGATGCCAGCTTTGAGAAAGAAGTGATCGGTCTTTTCGCGCTCGAGGCACATGAGTGGCTGGCTCAGATACACTCGGCCTTGAAGCGGCTCAGCGAAGGTTCGAGCGGAACGACGAGATCTAAGCTCTCCGGCATTATGCTGCAGGGATTGAGTAATCTGGCCCGATCCGCAGCCACCGTGCATTTGACCGGCATCGAGGACATGGCCTTGGGGCTCCTTCCCGTCCTTCATGATGTGGGACGCCACGAACCCCGGGCCATGGCTGCCGGGTTCGCCTCGCTCAAGTCTGGCCTCGATCGGATCGCCGCTGCGGTTCGTCAGGCCGAAGGAAGGCCGCCGGCCGATGAGCGTCCCGAATTCAGTGGAACGGAAGTGACCAAGACTTCCTCTCCCGTCGCCCCCCTGCGAATGACCACTGGCGCATCATTATTGAGCGCATTGCGTGACCTTCAGCATGTTCGATCCCGATCGGTCCAGCCGACTCGTGATGTGCTGGATGGGGTCATCCGTCGGGCGGAACAGGAAGACGGGGAGGTGACGGTCGACGGCATCCGTCGCATTTTGGAAGAGCTGGATCGGATGGATGAACGATTCGTGGACGAAGTCGGCCGACGGATTCCTGTCGTGACCCGCATTCTGGCCGAGTTGCAGAAAGATGACAGCGATTTTGTCACGTCTTCGCAGCTCACACCCATCCTCGACCAGGTTGAAGCCCTCCATGATGCGTCAGAAACGGTACAAGCCGGCATGATCACGATGTTCCTGCAAGGCCTTCGAGCATTTCTGATGGTGGCGGCATACCGGAAAACTCCGACGCTGGCGAAACGGCTTGCAGCGGTTGAGTCAAGAATCCAGGCGTTGGTGCCCATGGCTGAGCAATGGGTGAGTATCGGGCGCGTGGAAAGAGCGGTGATTGCAGAGATCTTACCAGTCGGCTAGTCCGCGCTCCGTCCCGTTCAGCGGTTAGCGTTCCTGTCTTTGATCTGCTCTTCCCGGATCCTTCACAAACCAAACTTTTTGTATCCCGTGAAGACGCATCTCCATTGAACTGACGTGAGATGGCCTGCGCAGGAGTTGTGGCGTATCCGCACTGCAGATCCCTTTGTGGACTACGTGAGCGTCGGCGATGTCTGCTTCACTCTCCGAAGAATGCTATGATGCAACTCCAAGCGGTCTCTACGGCGAGTCACGATGTCAAAACTGGTGAAGGGCTGGCGCAATGAGGACATTCATGCCCAAGCCCGACATTACGTCCGGACCTATATTCTTCTCCCTTCAGGGTTCCTTGGACTGATGTGCGTGCTGGGGGGAATCGGGACGCTTGGTTATCAGCTCATTGCATCGGCCACCTATACAATGATGACGTTCATGACGAGCTCCGCGCTTCTGTTGCTCGGCGGACTCTGCGGGTGGTTGCAGACACGCTACCATCGATATCTCTTGGAGACGGTTCCCGATGTGTTCGCCGCTCGGATGCGCAGCGCAGTCCAGCGATCACACCGAAAGGCCAAAGCCGGCTCCACCATTCCTCCCATCGTCCATCGGGGCCGCAGCCTTATCCCGGTGGCCTATGTGTTGGGATGCGGGCTGCTGTTGTCCGCGTCAGGCTGGGCCATCATGCAGGGGGCGATGGACGCAGTGCCGGCGATCCTGATGCCCTGGGCCGGATTCTATTGG
Source organism: Nitrospira sp. (assembly GCA_029240595.1). Taxonomy (GTDB): domain Bacteria; phylum Nitrospirota; class Nitrospiria; order Nitrospirales; family Nitrospiraceae; genus Nitrospira_C. The sequence goes on from JARDZZ010000011.1 coordinate 14,347, forward strand.
AGCAAACTGTTTTTTTGGCGGGGAATCGTCAACTAGGGGGAAGATCCCTCTCATGCCCGGCCGCGTTTGGACCGTTTGCCTTTCGGCGCTGCCTTGCTCTTGATGCGGGATTCGATCTTCTCCATCCGTTGTTCCAGGTTCCTGACCAGGTGCCGCAGCTCAGGAAGGCGGGGAATGACCGCCTGGGCTTTCATCCACGTCTCATGCGGCATGATGGGCGCCCCTGACACGATCTGATTCGGCTCGATATTGCGGTTGACACCTGCCCGGGCCGCAATCATCACCTGGTCTCCGATCGTCAAATGATCCGCGAGTCCGGCCTGCCCTCCGATCATGACGTGATGGCCGATTGTCGTACTGCCTGCAATCCCGACTTGAGCCACGATGATGTCGTGCTCGCCCACCGTGACGTTGTGTGCAATCTGGACGAGATTGTCGATCTTCGTGCCCTGTTTGATGATCGTACGGCCGAGCGTCGCGCGATCGATCGTGACGTTGGCGCCGACTTCCACGTCATCTTCGATGGTCACGCCCCCGAGCTGTGGAATCTTCTGATGTCGGCCCTCATGCTGAACATATCCAAAGCCATCCGCTCCTATGACCGTTCCACTGTGAATGATGGCTCTGGCGCCGATCGAACAGCCTTCCCGGACGACCACATTGGGATAGAGCACGCTGTCGTCGCCCACCGTGCAATCGGCCCCGACGAAGACCCCGGGATACAGCGTCACCCTCGCGCCGATGGTCACGCGGTCTCCCAACGTGACGAAGGGCCAGATGGAGGGGTCGGTCCCGATCGTGACGCCGGTTCCCTTCGAGACGTCTGCTGCAATGCCTCGCGGAGCGGAAGGCCGGATAAAAAACGTTTGGGCCACCTGCGCAAAGGCGAGGAGTGGATTGGGAACGACGATTTGCGGAACATCGATTTCTGATAAGTGGCGGTGCACGAGTAATCCGCCGGCCTTAATCCCGCCCGGGACCTTGGCGGCTTTGTCGTTGGAGATGAAAGCCAACGCTTGCGGGGTGGCGTCATCCAGACTGGCCAGCGATGACAGCACCGAGGCGCCGTTTCCATGGAGGGTGCCGCCGACCAGGTCATGAATCTGGGACAGCGTCAGCGTCGTAGGCGTAGACAAGGATCCCATGGGAACTAGTTCTTTTTCCTACTCTTGGCTGCACGGCTGCGAGCCGCCGGCCGCTTGGCCGGTGCCAGACGGTGCTCTACGTACTGGCAGACGGCTCCGACGGTCGACAGGCGCACCAGGTCTTCGTCCGGTATTTGGATGTCGAAGGCCTCTTCAATCTTATAGAGCAACTCGATGACGGCCATGGAGTCGAGACCCAGGTCGTCCCGCAAATGATGTTTGGGATCGATGGACTCCGGATTCCGTCGCAAATAGTCGGCGAGGGCTTGGATGATTTTCTCGGTGATTGCGCGGTCGCTCATCCGGCTCTGTCCTTTACGGCGGGCATGCTCTCAGGCGGCATAACGCTTGATGACGACGGCGGCATTATTGCTGCCGAAGCCGAATGCGTTGAGCAGCGCCGCCTTGACCTTCCGTTCCTGCACCGATGAGCTAAGGCCTCGCAATGCGCAGGCGGGATCCGGCTCCTCGTAGTTGGCGGTTGGATGGATCTGCCCCGTGTGAATGGCCAGAACGGTTGCGATGCCGCCGATGGCGCCAGCGGCTCCCAAGGTGTGGCCGACCAGGGACTTCGTGGCATTGATGGCGAGTTTGTCCGCGCGTGTGCGAAAGACTTGCCGAAGAGCCTTTGTCTCAACCGCGTCCCCGATCGTGGTCGACGTGGCGTGCGCGTTGATGTAATCGATATTCGCAGGTGTGAGCCCTGCGTCGGCCATGGCCAAGCGCATGGTCGTGGCGATCTCTTCCCCATCTTCGCGGGGAATGACCATGTGATAGGCCTCGCTGGTGGCCGCATACCCAGCCACCTCGGCGTAGATTCTCGCGCGGCGTTTTTTGGCATGAACGGAGGATTCCAAGACGAGTGCGCCGGCGCCTTCACCCATCACGAATCCGTCTCGAAGCCGGTCAAAGGGACGCGAGGCGCGTTCCGGCTGATCGTTGTACTTGGTGGAAAGGGCTCGAAGGGAGCAAAATCCTGCGAAGACCAGCGGCGTGATGCTGGCATCAGCGCCGACGGTAATGACGACGTCTGCACGGCCTTCCTTGATACATTGCATGGCCTGCCCCAGCGCATGGGCGCTCGATGAGCAGGCGGTTGACACGGTGTAATTGGGCCCCTTGGCTCCATGCGCCATGGCCACGATGCCCGACGCCGAGTTGAGGGTGATCACCGGAATAAAATTGGGATGGACGCGGTGAGGACGCTGGTGTTGGTAGAGTTGGGTGATCTCCCGTTCTCCCATGACCATGCCACCCATGCCGGCGCCCACAATGACGCCGACCCGACGCGGATCCTCGCGAGCCATCTGGAGGCCGGAGTCCGCCAGGGCTTCCTTCGCGGCGACCAGCGCAAACTGTGCGTACCGATCCACTCGTTCGGCTTGCACGCTGTCGAGATACCGTTCAGGGGAAAAGCCGCGCACTTGGCCGGCAACCTTTGAGCGGTACCCGTCCATGGGAAAAGGGTCGAAACTCGTGATCGTGGAGACGCCGGAATGACCCGCGAGTGCGGCTTTCCAAAATTCGCTCACCCCGATCCCGATCGGGCTGACGATACCCAATCCGGTCACAACGACCTGTCCCGGCATTCTGTCATCCCTCTTGTGCGTTGTGTCTTTACTTACCGGAAGCGACGACGTGCGTCAACCGAGTCGCGTTGAGCCGACGCCTCGGCAACCGTGAGTTCCGCGTCGCTCAATACTTGAGTTTCAACATGAGATACAGGCCATAGCTGGTAAACAAGACGTTCGTCAACCAGCCGGCGATTACCGGTGGAAGCGCGCCCCCACGTCCGAATGCAATGGCAATTGAGTGAGCAGCCCAATAGGAGAAGCCGACCAGCAAGGCTTGTCCGATCCCGATCGCCATGCTGCCACCGCGGGTGCCGCTTCGGCGAAGACTGAGCGCGATGCCGACCAAGACCATGATGATCGTGACCAACGGAAACGCGATACGCCCGTAGTAGTCGGTCAGCAACCGGGCAAATTGCGATCCGTTCTGATACAGGCGTCCGCGGGATTCACGGATGTCCTGAAACGTCATCATTTCAGAATCTCCGGCAAGTCCGCTGCTGAAGTCCGAGGGAATCATCGCAAGTTGAATCGGTTTCCGGTCGAATTCCATGAGGGTCACGGAGCCGTCGCGATTGAAGCGGCGCTGAAACCCGCGGTGTAACGTCCAGGTGTGGTCGGCATAATGAGCTTCCTGCGCTTCCGTCATATCGATGAGTCGAAACGCTGGATCAAAATGGAAGAGCTGAATGCCGCCTAACGTGGCTCCACCGGGAGCAAGACTGCTGACGTGCAGCAGGCTGTCCTCGTCGACTCGTGTCCATGGCTGCGAGAGCGTCAGCACCGCAGAGGGCGGTTTCTTTTCAATGCGGATCACACGAATTTCTTCGGCCTTGTTCGTCGCGAGCGGGATCACCGTCGAGCTGAACAGCAACAGCACCAAGGACATGAGGACGGCGAACGTCAGGAAGGGTGAGGCAATCCAGGGGAGGCTGATTCCGCAGCTGCGGATGGCGGTAATCTCATTGTTGCGCGAGAGCAAGCCGAGCGTCAGCAGCGTGGCCATCAGGACGGCGAGTGGAACGATTTGGTAGGACACACCGGGAATCTTGAGTGCAAAGTAGCTCAGCACATCCAGCCACGTCGCATCGAAGCTCAAGAAGCGGCGGACTTTTTCAAAGAAATCGATGACCAGATAAATGGTCATCAGGCCCGCAAAACACATCAGGAAAATCTTCGCGTATTCGCGCAGCAGGTATCGAAAGAGAATGGGCATACGCGGCTATTGCTTGCTCATGCGATAGAAGCTCACGAGCGTAATGACCAAGAAGACGCTGTTCGGGAGCCAGGCGCCGGCGAACGGAGGGATGGCCGTCGCTGTGACCAGAAACTCACAAGCCACATTCAACACGTAGTAGGCGATGATCACGAGCACCCCTACGGCGAACCCGCCGATACGGCCCGACCGTTTCGAGACGATTCCGACCGGAAGACCGAGCATGCACAGGATGAGCGAAGCCGTCGGAAAGGCCATGTCCTTATAGTACTCGGTGAGGCGCCGGAGGGCCCATGGGTCGCGCCACTGTGAGGCGTTCAACCGGGCTACCAATTGATCGTACGACGGCCGTTCCTCCGTCGATGCATATCCGCTTTGGTTAAGGGAAAGCTTGAGGTCATAGCTGGAAAAGGAGGCCAGTTGGTACTCATCGATTTCATCCGGCTTGGTATGAATCACGCCGTCCTGCAGCCGTAAGGCCACTTGGTCGCTGGCGCTGTCGATCAGCACGCGGTAGTCCTGGGCGACAATCACGCGAGGCTCTGAGGCAATTCGTCCGTCCGAAATAAAGATGCCGCCGGAAGGCTGTTCGCCTTTGTCCGAGACGTAAATCGTCATGCCCGGAATCGGTTCGGTGAACGATCCGCGTTCCAGCGCCAACACGAGTTGATCCCGCAGCAAACTCAGCGCCACCTTTTTCAGATTGATCGAACTCCAGGGCTGCCCCCATTGCGCGAGCCAGAGCGTCATACCGCACACCAGCAGCGCGAACAGCATCACAGGGCGTGCCAGCCGCAACAGGCTCAAGCCGGCGGCGCGCATGGCCACCAGCTCCTTGTCCAGCGACAGTCTGCCAAAGGCGGTGATGGACGCGATGATCCCGGCAATCGGGAGGGTCAGCACGAGAAACGACGGAAGCAGGTGGGCAAACACGTTGAGGACGGCCCATAATCCTACGCCCTTGGTGACGAGAAGCTCGACCAGCCGAAGCAGCTCGCGGGTCAGCATGATGAAGCACAGCATGCCGAGGCTGACGCTGAAGGGATAGAGCAACTCGGTGAAAATATAGCGGTCTAGCAGCGTACGAAGCGTCATGAGCGGCGGCTCGCTCCCGATGTCGGACACTATAGGGGACTGGTACGGGCTTGTCCACACGGGCGGGCAGGACCCCTTCGGTGCTGAGAGCGGCTTGACAAGATTAGAATGCGCATGGTACATGCTGCGCGCGCGATTTGTAACCAAGATGGGTCTCGTGAGTACGTCTTTTCTTCTGCACAGAGCCCGCCCATCCGTCCCCGGTTCTCATATTCCATTGTTCATTCATTATTCATGTAGCGTGCGTTAACTGGGTTCGGGCCCGGCTCACGCAGGAGTGCGTGGCCGTTGAGGAAAGGAGGGTTTTGTGAAGACAAAAGGTACGGTGAAGTGGTTCAACGATCGGAAAGGGTTTGGATTCATCCGTCTGGATAGCGGAGAGGATGTCTTCGTGCATTACTCCGCGCTTCAGGGGGAAGGATTCAAGTCGTTGAAGGAGGGAGAAAACGTCGAATTTGATATCGTGCAAGGCGCCAAGGGACCACAGGCTGCCAATGTCATGAAAATGTCGATCGCCGCGTCCTAACCGTCTACGACTCCAAGCTGCATCATGAGAAAGGCCTGCCGGAAACACTCCGGCAGGCCTTTCGTGTTTGACCCGGATTGATGCGACCGTTTAGGGCAATTCGTTGACAAAAACTATTGATACTGTTAGCGTTTGTTCACTATTGGAGGTTCTCTTGGGCATCGACCGCAGTAAGGTCCTGCACAGCGCCCAGCTCTTTGCTTCAAAAGGTCAGTTCGACGCCGCGATCAGCGAATGGAAGAAACTCTCGGCCGAGTCACCGGGCGACGGGAGTATTCATAATTCCATCGGCGAACTGCATCTGAAACGCAACTCGACCGCTGATGCCGTCGCGTCCTTTATCCAAGCCGCCAATGCCTTTCGTGCCGAAGGAGCGACCCTCAAGGCGATCGCGACCTTTAAGAAAGTCCTCAAACTCGATCCGTCGCGGTACGACATGTACCGGTTTCTCGGCGATTTAAACGCTGAGAGAGGGCTGCTGAGCAGCGCAGTCCAGGATTACTTGACGTTGGGCAAACACTACCTCAAGGAACGCAAAACCAAAGAAGCCCTCGATATCTACAAGAAAATCGTGAGCCAGGATCCGTCGAATCTCGACGCCCAGCAGCGCGTTGCCGAACTGTGCGTGCAGGAGAACATGCAGGATGAGGCCACGAGAGTCTATCTGCAGCTTGGGCGAGAGCGCTCCGGTCAACAACGGTATGCCGAAGCCAAAGAAGCCTACGAATCCGTGTTGCGCATCGATCCTTCGAACAGCGAGGCGCAGCAGTTCATCGAACATTACAAAAAAACCGGCGGGACGGCCCCACCGCGAACGACGAAGCCGGGATCGACGCCGGCGGCCCATACCGGAGAGCCGACGGATTTGTTGGCGGAAGCCAGCCGGCGGATCGAAGAGAAACAATATGCCGGTGCCGAGGCCATCCTCAATCAGATGCTGACGAAAGAACCGGGCAATCCGCAGGTATGCCAGCTCCTGGCGCGCTTGCACCTCCAGCAAGGACAGTTGCAGGTCGCCCTTGGTGAATACCGGTTTCTCGCAGGGGCGGCGTTGCGCGCGCAGGACTATCCGCAGGCCGAGACGTTGATCCGAGAGTTTTTGACGGTTGAGCCCAACTCCGTGCCGCTTCTCGAATTGCAGGGTGAGCTGTACGAAGAAAAGGGCGAGATCGAGTCGGCGATCCAGCACTACGGGAAAGCGATCGAAGTGCTCTTGAAGACTCCTGAACCGGGCATGCCCACGTTGCACGAGGAAATTTTCGAGAAGGTGCAGACGCTGGCGCCCGATAGTCCCACGGCCAAGCGGTTGGCAGCGTTGATGCGGGGCGAGGCGACCGTGGAGCCCGCCGGGGCAGCCGCTCCTGCGACGACGAACGGTGGCTTTTCGATCGAAGGGGCGACTCCCGACGATGCCTGGAACATGACCTCGGCCATCAAGCCGACCCAGGACCGACATCTGACGGGGCAGGCCGTACCCGTTGGGTTGCCGCCATCGGCACCGAGCGCGCCGGAAGTGTTTTCCGTTGAGAATGCCACCCCGGATGATCTGCCGAGTCTTTCGGCCGAGGCTCCTGAGCCGGTCGCATCAGGCCAAGCGGCTCTTTCGATCTCGGAGCAGTTTCAGGCCTACACAGAGTCGGGGCAGTGGGCGCAAGCCGAACAGTGGCTCGGCACGGTCGTCAGCGCGCAGCCGGCAGATCCGCACCCGCGGGAACTCCTCGGTCAGGTGCTCGAGCGAAAAGGCGATGGGGCCGGAGCGGCCCTTCAATATGCCCGAGCCCTCGAACTCATGTCAGCGGGGCAAGACTCGGTCGTGAACGACCCGATTCGTCACCTCTACGACAAAGTGAAAGACCTGGCGCCGGCCAGTCCGATTGTCGCAAAACTGTCGGCATTGATGGCGCCGGCTGCTCCGGTTGATGAGGTCGATGCCGAAACCCACTACACGCTCGGCGTGGCCTATAAGAACATGGGACTCATCGAGGAGGCGAAAGAGGAGTTCGCGTTCGCCATGAAAGGTCCCGAGGTATTTCTCGATGCGTGCCTGATGACGGCGGTCTGCTTGAAGGAACAGGAACGATACGATTCGGCAAGCGCACAACTCGAGCGGCTCCTGACCGATCCACGTTGTCAGGGTGCCAAGGCTCAGGCCATACGCTATGAGCTGGGGTTGCTCTACGAGCAGCAGCAGCAGTGGCAGCTTGCCGCAACGATGTTCGAGGCAATTCCGGCCTTTCACGACGTGCCACAACGCCTGGCGGCCATCCGAACGGTCCCGAAACCAGCCGCTGCTTCCGCGCAAGCCTTTCGTTACGCGACGTAGGTTGCGACGCCCCTTCCCTTGATCCGCGACAAATTGTGCTCTCTTACGCCACGCGGTTGGGCGCCGGCCGTCCAGCCAGAATCGCCTCGATGTTCTTGAGGCAGATCATGCCCATCTCCACCCTTGTGGCCAAGGTTGCGGAACCAAGATGCGGCAATAGCACGACCTGCGGCAGGGACGCGAGATGCGGATGGATCTTCGGCTCGTCCTCAAAGACATCCAGCCCGGCTCCGGCAATGGTCCCCTCTTGCAGGGCGGTGACGAGGGCCGATTCATCGACGATCGGCCCTCTTGCGGTATTGATCAAGATGGCCGTACGGCGCATGAGTGCGAATTCTGGAGCGCCGATCAGATGTCGCGTCTCAGGCGTCAAGGGCACGTGGATTGTGACGATGTCAGACTCGCGGAGGAGATCCGGAAGATCACGAGACGCCCAGTGGGCGCCTGGTGGCGTGTCAACCGCGCGATGCGAGTAATAGATCACCGGCATCCGGAAGCCGGCGGCCCGCCGCGCGACCGCCTGACCGATCCGCCCCATTCCCACAATGCCCACGATGCTCCCGGCGACGGCGGCGCCCAGTAGTTGGGTTGGTGTCCATCCGGTCCACTGTCCGCTGCGCACCAGTCGGTCGCCTTCGACAAGCCGTCGCGCAGCCGCCAACAGCAAGGCCCAGGTGAGGTCGGCGGTCGCGTCCGTGAGCACATCAGGGGTGTTGGTGACCGCGATGCCCCGCCGCTGAGCCGCGTTCAGGTCAATGTTATTGTAGCCGACGGCATAGTTGGCCAGGACCTTCAACTCGCGCGCCGATGCCAAGGTGTCGGCGTCAATTCGATCCGTGAGTGTGACGATAGCGGCAACGGCCTTCGACAGGCCCTGTCTCAACGCGGCTGGCGCAGCCGGGCCGTTCGACGGTTCGTGCAAGAGGTCGTACTGCGCTCGGACGGCGGCCATCACGGGATCCGGCAGGAGTCGGGAGACATAGAGGAGAGGTTTTGCGCTGGCCATGGCGCGCTATCTTAACGAGTTGTTCGAGAATCCGAAACCAATGAGTAGCAGAACTTTTCTCCTCCCTGTTAGAATGCCGCGCAATGCTGGTCATGCCTGATACTTCCCGCGCGATCGGGGCCGATCTCCGCCGACTTCTGAAGCCGGGCCAAATTAAGGACGACGCGCCAACCAAGACGGCCTATGCGGTCGATGCGAGCATCTATCGCATGGAACCCCAGGCCATTGCCTTGGTGGAGTCGGAAGACGATATACAGCGTGTTGTGACCTATGCGATGAGCCGCAGTGTTCCGCTCACGGCCCGCGCCGCCGGGACCAACTTAACCGGCTCCGCCATCGGATCGGGCATCATTCTCGATGTGTCCCGCCTGCACAGAATCTTGGAGGTCAACCGAGAAGAACGATGGGCCCGTGTTCAACCAGGGATTATCCTCGCCGAGCTCAACAAGCAGCTGGCTCGCGAGGGACTGATGTTCGGTCCTGATCCGTCCAGCGGTGACATGTGCAAGCTCGGCGGCATGTTGGCCAACAACTCGGCCGGTCCCCACACCTTGCGGTACGGAGCGGTGAAGGACAATGTGCGGAGCCTGCGCGTGTGTCTGGCATCCGGCTCATGGCTGGATGCGAGAAACTTCGATCTCGATGATCCGGCGCTTGCCGGCGTGCTGTCGTCTCATGCCGCCATCCGGGAAACCTTGTCCCTAATCCGAGCCCATGCGGACCTGCTCGCGCGAAAACGGCCGGCCGTGAGTAAAAACAGCTGCGGGTATAACCTCTTCGGACTGGCCGACGGCTTGCCTCAGGGCCGCCTGCATCTGCCGCACCTCTTCGTCGGCAGCGAAGGGACATTGGGCATATTCAGCGAGGCCACGATCAATCTCGTGCCCAAGCCGCGCGCCACGCTGACAGCCTTGATTCATTTCAAGCGCCTCGAGGATGTCGGCGATGCCGTTCCGAGGCTGCTCACACTTAACCCCAGCGCTCTGGAAGTGATGGATGCCAACACGCTCGATCTTATCGGCCGATCGACGCATGGGATACCGGCTGCGGCGGCCGCCACGCTGCTGGCCGAGCTCGATGCGGGAAGCGGGGCGGTTGACCTTCGGGAAGCCGCCGAACGGATGGCGACGATCTGTGGTGATTACCCGCTCGCCTCCGAGATTGTCGTGGCCTACGATCCCGAGCGCCGCGAGCAACTGTGGAAGGCTCGCAAGGCCCTGTACCCGACCTTGTATCGATTCGATCCCCGCAAGAAGCCGATCAACTTCGTCGACGATGTGGTGGTGCGTGCGGAACGGATCAGCGAGTTGATCCGGTATCTGGAGGAATTTTTCGGCAGCCAGCGCGTGCCGGTCGCGATTTTCGGTCATATCGGCAACGGGAATGCGCATATCGTGCCGCTGCTCGACGTCAACGACAAGCGGGACTTCGACAAGATGGTGCAGGGCTATCATGAAATTCACCAGACCGTCCTGGACCGGTTTGAAGGGTCCATCTGCGGAGAGCATGGGGACGGTCGGGTGCGTGCCGAGTATGTGCGGGCGATGTTCGGACCGGAGCTGTACGACTTGTTCGTGAAGGTCAAACGAAGTTTTGACCCGTCCGGCATGTTGAATCCCGGCGTGAAGATCAGCGACAGGCCGTTTACCGACCACATCGACTATACGAGGTTGTCCAAATCCTGCGCGACCTGTGCGAAGTGCAATGCCGTTTGTCCCGTGTATGATGTCTTCCGCTCCGAGGATATGAGTTCGCGGGGTTGGTTCGAGATCGTGACGGATGCCCAATACAGTTACCTAAACTCGAAACGGGTGGTGGAAGCCTGTTTGAACTGTAAATCCTGTCGAACCGCCTGCCCGGCCGGCGTCGACGTCTCCCAGTTGATTCTGGACAAGCGCGCGGAGCACCCGAATAAACTTGCGGGAGTCATCTTCCGGTTCCAAGCCAAGACGAGTCAGTTCGCAGCGTTCCTCAAGTGGGTGGCGAGGTTCCAACCTCTCTGGGATCGGCCGCTGATCAGGCGACTTTTGGACCGCGTGAGCCGGCCGATTCTCAGCCGATTGGCGGAGAGCGCCAGATTCTCGCCGGCCATCGCCATGCCCAAATTTGCCAGTCGGCACTTGCGCGACCGATATCCCCAGTTGGCGCTGGAACCGGAGCAGCGCCGCCGCTCAGCCGTGGCCTATTTCCATGGTTGCGCGGCCAATTATTTCGACGACGGCGTCGGGGATGCCGTCATCGCGGTCCTACGCAAGCATGGCGTCGAGCCGGATCTGCCTGCGCAACGATGCTCCGGAACGCCGATTGAAACCTACGGGCATCGGGAACTGGCGAAAGATGGCGCGCGGATTAATTTGCGATCGTTCACCGGCTACGAGACGATCGTTACCGGCTGCGCCTCTTGTACGTTGATGCTCAAAGACTACCCCAAACTTTTTGCGGGCGAACCGGAACAGTCTGCTGCCGAGGCCATAGCCCGTCGAGTGAGGCACATTTCTGAATTCGTCGCGCAATCACCGGTCCGGCCGCCCATGGCTGCCGCCGGCGCCGCGCGCACCGTGACGTACCATTCCTCCTGTCACCTTCGAGCGGCGGGGGTGACGAAAGAACCTCGCGCGATTTTACAGAATCTTCCAGGCGTGCAGTATGTCGAGATGCCGGATGCAGACCGCTGTGCGGGCGGAGCCGGGACCTACCTGGTCAAGGATTTCGAGACATCGCAGCGGATTGTGTCCCGCAAACGGCAAGCGGTCGCTCAGAGCGGCGCCGGCGTCGTGGCGACCAGTTGTCCGGCCTGCATGATTCAGCTCAAGACCGGCTTGCCGGCAGACGTGGAAGTGAAGCACGTGGCGCAAGTCCTGCGCGAGAGTTATGAGGCAGGGGAGTCGCAAACCGGCGAGTCTCATCCATGAGATTGCGGAGGGCTGATTGGCTGTTCGTCGTATTCGCCGTCACGGTGGTGGCTGGCGTCTCCTTTCTGCCGACGCCGAAAGACCGCAATCCGATGGTCCCTCGGACTGCGGAGCATCAGGCAGCCAAATCGGAGCAACAGTGTGTCGGGTGTCACAAGAGCGACGGCGTGAAGCCCTTGCCGGCGCGCCATCCCAAGCGGCCGGATTGTCTGCGCTGTCACGCGCGGCAAGCGTGAGCGAACACGCTGGAGTTCAACTTATGATACTCGGGGACCACGGACAACGAGAAGTCGATCAAGGAGTGTACGCCGCATGGTAAAAGTGCTCGTATTTGGTTTGACGTTGCGTGACGCCGTTGGCACGCATGAGGTTGAGCTTGATGTGCCTCAGGTGACGACGGTCAAGAAGCTGATCGATGCGTATCCAACTGAATTAGGCGCCGTCGCTCCTTTCATGCAACAGCGTGAAGTGCTTGTGGCGGTGAACAAGAAGGTTGGGAGCGAAGACTCTCCCGTGAAGGACGGCGACGTCGTCAAGCTGACCCACCAATCGAAAACTTCGTATGACGGTGTCCGCGACATTCCCACCTAGCAGGTGGCTGAAAAAGCCGGCCTTTTTCAAAACCTGTTACGACGGCTAAGTTTGGGCTTCGTCACGCGTGGTGCAGGATTCCAGCGAGAGTCTGCTATGGCGGTTCCCCGTCAGTTCCAGTGCAATCGTCCCGTCAACTGTGTTCCAGGACGCATGGAATCTGAGGTGGCCGATCATCACGGCAACGCCCCAATAGTCGGGAAGCGGTCGGTACAAATCATTGTCCCAGACGACTCGATCGAATTCAGGGTCTCCATACTTCGAATGCAAGGCTCCCTTGAGTGAAGCATAGTAGCCGATGAATTCGTTCAAGCCGTTGAGCGGGCGTTGCACCATCACATAACGACCACACGTCAGCGACCCCTTCCGGAACTGATAGCCCTCGAGCACGCCATGATCGCGAAAATTGCGCAGGTAGATGAGCGTGCCCTCTTGATCGCGTTCGATGGTGCCCGCGATGAGCGTCCTCACCCGGTCTGCACTCTCCCCCCAATGCCGTTGCAGTCTGGTGAGAAAGGCGAGTGCCTGCTGGGTGACTTCGGCCTGCACCGTGATGTCGTCCACATCGTCGAAGGACGCTGAGGGTGGAGGAGGCGCAAGCGCCGGGACGTCGGCCAGGGCGATCGTTGGACCGATCGCGATGGGAACGATCACGGCCAGGGACAGGAGAAAAGGGAGGCATTGGACCATGCCTCGCACGATAAGATGCCACAGCGTCCTGGGTCTATCCTACGAAAGGGCGATGCTACGTGCGCCGCTTTGTTTTGGCTGTCGGAACTGCGATAAGCGGATCATCGGGCCAATGATGTTTGGGATAACGGCCGCGCAGTTCTTTGCGGACTGCGGGATAGCCGTTGACCCAGAAACTGGCGAGATCACGTGTCACCTGCACCGGCCTCTTTGCAGGCGACAAGAGATGCAGGAGCACGGGAACCGTATTGTTCGCGATCCGAGGTGTCTCTCTACAGCCGAACATTTCCTGGAGGCGGACGGCCAGGACAGGAAGATCCGGCGTCTCGTAGTCGAGCCTGATTGTCGATCCGCTGGGAACGGTGAGATGCGAAGGCGCTAAACGGTCTAAGTCGCGCTGTTGATTCCAGGTCAGGAGCGCATGGAGCGGTTGCGTCAGATCCATGCGTTGCACGCGCTCCAACGTGGTAATCCCGTGAAGATACGGACCCAGCCAGTCTTCCAGTGTGTTGAGCAATCGCTCGTCCGACAAATCCGGCCATGTCAGATTCGCACCCTTTCCTTCCCTCCTCGACGGGATGTCGCTGTCCGTTTCACTCTCCCGCCCGCGCGACGCCGGGACGTCGCGGTGGCCAATCTCACCCTCCCGCCCTCGCGACGCCGGGACGTCGCGGTGGCCCAGGCCACGCAAGAACTGGATTCTCCTGCGCCATTCCTGGAGTTCCGGCGTCCACGCGAGCGTTGCCAGGCCAGCACGGCGAAGGCCGTCGAGCAAGGCCTTGGTGATCAAGGCAGGATCCGCCTTCGAGAGCGCCTCCTCAGACAATCGGGCTTCATGGCCCGGTTGCCGTTGGGCAATCCGATCGGGATAGGCGAGAGCAAGCAGCGGGCCGACGGCGTCCGTTCCCGAAGGCCCGCCTACCGGTAGCCGGTGCAACCGAGCAAGCTGCGTGCTCCAGTGGCGGGCGGTACGTGTGATCCGCTCGATCGTTCCTCGATCGATCGTGCCGCTGGCGACATGCTTCTTGATGTCGTGAAGTACATCGATCCGTAGCCGAACGTCTGTCTGTCGGGTGGCCGAGGGTCCTCGTAGGAAGTCACGTTCGCTCAAGAGAGCCGCCAACTCGCACGCCAGGTTTGAACAGCCCAGCGTCAGGGACTTGAGCAGCATGTGTGAGAGCCGGGGATGCAGCGGCAGGCCGGCCATTTGCCTGCCATGAGGCGTCAGTCGGCCACTGATGTCCAGTGCGCCCAGACGAATCAACAAGTCCTTCGCTTGTGCGACCGCACCGGAAGGAGGCAGGGTGAGCCAGCGTAAGCGGGAAGGGTCGGTCTCTCCCCATTGAGCGAGGTCCAGGACCATCGGAGCGAGATCGGCCTCCAAGATGTCGGGAGTTCTTCGTGGTGCGAGTGACAGGTGTTCTCGTTCCGTCCACAGGCGATAACAGATGCCCGACTCCAGCCGGCCGGCCCTGCCTTTGCGCTGGTCGGCCGAATCCTGCGTCACGCGGACGGTCTCCAACCGCGTCAATCCCGAACGAGGGTCGAACCGGGGGACTCGCAATTGACCGGCATCGATCACGACTCGGACGCCGTCGATCGTCAAGCTGGTTTCGGCGATAGACGTCGCTAATACGACTTTTCTCGTGCCGGACTCCGCCGGCACAATCGCCTTGTCCTGCGCAGATTGTGGCAAATCGCCGTGGAGCGGGGCGATCACGACGCCTGGTCCGGGATTGGAATCAAGCAGCTGTCGTTCGACGCGGCGAATTTCCGCCATCCCCGGTAGGAAGACGAGGACGCTGCCCTGGTCCTGAGTGAGGGATCGACGGATGGCCTGAGTCACTGCCGCCTCGAGCGGGCCGGTGTGCGGGCGGGTGAGATAGCGCGTTTCCACGGCGAACATCCGGCCCTCCGAAATGATGATCGGTGCATCGCCAAGGAGCTCGCTCACGGGCCCGCAATCCAAGGTCGCGGACATCACCAGCAGCCGGAGATCCGGACGAACAAGCCGCTGGGTTTCAAGGCAGAGCGCCAGACCAACATCGGCCTGCAGGCTCCGTTCGTGGAACTCATCGAAGAGAATCGCGCCATACCGGTCAAGTTCCGGCTGGTCGAGCAAGAGCCGCGTGAGAATGCCTTCGGTGACCACCTCAATACGAGTGACCGGTCCAATTTTGCTGTCCAGTCTCATCCGATAACCGACGGTCGAGCCAACCGATTCTCCCAATAAGGAGGCCATGCGATGGGCGGCGGCTCTGGCCGCGAGCCGTCTCGGCTCCAGCATGAGGATGGTTTTTCCGGTCAGCCACGGCGCATCCAGCAAGGCTAAGGGCACGCGGGTGGTTTTGCCGGCACCCGGTGGCGCGCTCAAGACGGCATTGCTGCCCTGCGTCAACGTATCGCGCAAGACCGGCAGCACATCTTCTATTGGCAGTCGGTTCATGCTAGGGTTCGTCACGGTCGGACTGTAACAGATGCCTGCGGTGAGAAGGAACGTACTGTCCCCGCAGGACGAGTGTGTGGACAAGCGGCGCGTAAGGATGGAACTCGATGACGGTGTATCAATGGACGAAGACCAAGCCACTGGGAGCAGGATGGTATTGGTTCCGTGGTGAGGCCCATGAGGCCGATCCCTTCATCGTGCAAGTCGATGAGGCGGGACAATTCCAGTGGCCTGACGGCGGGTATCAAGAGGTCCGATTGGCCAAGGGCGAGTGGGCGGGGCCGATTGAGGAACCAGCAGAATGAATCGGTAGACAGGTGCTCCCTGTGCTCGCGGCACGCGGCACACGGGAACCAATCATATTTTTCACATTGCGGGAGGTGCTCGTTCACGCGCGCACGATGGGAGCAACCAGTCTCCCACCTCAACAACGGATCTCAATCGACCCTGGAGGAAAAAGCGAACGAGCGAGGTTGGAAGGAGCATTGCGCGGACAGGCAAACAGGAAACGGAGAAAAAAACTCCTGTGACCGCTCACATTGATCTCGCTCGGCCGGAAGACGCCGAGGTCATCGCGGCCATGGTTGGAGAGCTTCTCCAGGAAATCATGTCAGCCGTGAGTGAGAAGGCGTTCAACTTTCATCACCAGGACACGGAAGCGCGCGCTCGTGGCTGGCTCATTGACGGCTCCTATCTCGTCTTGCTTGCAAGACAGGGTGGTGCTGCCGTGGGATTCCTGGCTCTGTATCAAAGTTATGCGTTATACACGGAGGGAGCGTACGGCACGATTCCGGAATTCTATGTCCGTCCGCCTTATCGTTCGCGCGGAATAGGGACGGCCTTAATTGAAGAATCAAAAAAAGTGGGACAAGCCAGAGGATGGCGACGCCTCGAAGTCACCACGCCTCCCTTGCCGCAGTTCGAACGGACGCTGGCATTCTACCAACGCCATGGATTCCACATCTCGGGCGGTCGCAAGCTAAAGGTACTCTTGTGATGAAGCCGGTCATCCAGCTGGAGCGAACGGGCTGTGGAATCGCCAGCGTGGCGGCGCTGGCCGGTGTGAGTTACCAGGCGGCACGGGAAGCAGCGGGTCGTTTGGGCATTCGCGCCGAAGATCACCGCCTCTGGTCCGAGACCACTCCTGTGCGCCGGTTGCTGAAGCGGTATCGTCTGCGCGGCTCTTCCAAAGAGCAGCCTTTCCGGTCCTGGGCGGCGTTGCCCAAGCGGTCTCTCCTTGCGATCAAGTGGCGTCGCATCAGAGGAAGAGCCTGCTGGCATTGGGTGGTGTGTGTGAAGGACGGCTCGACGTATGTCCTCGACTCGAGCCCGTTGCTCAAGCGTCACATGAGGACGGACTTCCGACGCATGAAGCCAAAATGGTTTATCGCCGTTCAGAGATTGCCTTCGCGAAGCGTTCTCGCACCTTGAGGGGAGGAATTGATGGCGCGTTCTCTGGGGGATCCGATTCAACGGTTGATGGGTCTGATGTTCAAGGCGCATCCCTGGCATGGAGTGTCGATCGGGGAGAAGGCGCCGGACGTCGTGACGGCGTACATCGAGATCGTGCCGACGGATACCGTGAAGTATGAAGTTGATAAGGACAGCGGATTCTTAAAGGTGGATCGCCCGCAACGGTTTTCCAACTATTGTCCCGTCTATTATGGTCTCGTTCCCCAAACCTTCTGCGGGAACAAAGTCGCCGCCATCTTTTCCAAACGAGCCAAGCGAAAAGGAATGGTCGGCGACGGTGATCCGCTGGATATCTGTGTGCTGACGGAAAAGACCATTCCTCACAGCGACATTTTGCTGACCGCGATTCCCATCGGCGGATTCAGCTTGGCAGACGGCGGCGAAGCGGACGACAAGATCATCGCCGTCATGAAGGACGATGCGGCCTACGGAAGTTTTACGGACATCGGTGATTGTCCTGCGCCATTGATGGAGCGGCTCCAACATTATTTCCTTACCTACAAGCAGGCGCCGGGGTCCCTGCAACATAAAGTGGAGATCACCGGCATCTATGGACGTGACGAGGCGCTCAAAGTGCTGCGGGCCAGCCATGCCGACTACCGGGAAAAGTTCCCCGAATTGGAGTCGCTCTGGCCCAAGCAACTGGGATGAAGAGAGTGCGCGTTGCCCGTCGGTCTCTTGTGCTCGCGCAACGCGCACACCAGAATGATCTAATATTAGACTGCGGGAGGTGCTCGTCGACGCGCGCACGTTTGAGACCGATCGGGCAACCCTCATGAGAAGCGTGAAAAAGCCCCCTCTTGTCGTGAAAAGAGATTTTTGATGAAACATGACCACACCCATGCGCCGGAGGCGACGGCCGTTCACGGCTTTTCTCCCGGCTTTGCGGCGCTCGGGCTCGAAGCGAGGTTGCTCGCAACACTGGAGGCCTTAGGCTACGAGGAGCCGACGCCGATTCAACGGGAAGCGATCCCCCCTTTACTTGCGGGCAAAGACGTGTTGGGACAGGCAGCCACCGGGACGGGCAAGACCGCCGCCTTTACACTGCCCTTGCTGCAACGCATTGCTCACAGTCCAAAAACAAAGCCGTCGGCGATCATTCTGGTGCCCACCCGAGAACTGGCGATTCAGGTCGGCGAGGCCGTCGGGCGGTATGGGAAAGAACTCCGGACCAGTGTCCTGCCGCTCTACGGGGGGCAAGCGATTGGTCCCCAAATGCATGCACTCAAACGCGGCGTCGATGTGATCGTTGCCACACCAGGCCGCGCGCTCGATCATATTCGACGCCACACGTTAAAGCTCGAAGGCGTGCAGATCGTTGTGCTGGATGAAGCGGACGAGATGCTCGACATGGGATTTGCGGAAGATCTCGACGCGATCCTCGAGCACACGCCTGCGGCCAAACAGACCGCGTTGTTTTCAGCCACGATGCCGCCGCGAATCCAATCGATCGCGCACCGGCACCTGCAGCAGCCGGTAGAAATTACGATCGCGAAGGAAGCCGTCAAAGCGGGTTCGGCACCGCGGGTGCAGCAGGCCGCCTACATCGTCACACGACCATATCGAGGGGCGACGCTCGCACGCATCATTGAGACGGCCGCGCCCAAGTCGGCGCTGGTGTTTTGCCGCACCCGTGTCGAAGTCGACGAGGTCACGCTGATGCTGAGCGCCCGTGGACACCGGGTGGAAGCAATCCATGGGGGGTTGAGCCAGGTCCAGCGGGATCGGGTGATGCAGGCCTTCCGGACTGGGCAAACCGAGCTGCTCGTGGCAACGGATGTCGCCGCCCGCGGACTCGACATCCCGCAGGTCTCACACGTGATCAACTATGATCTGCCCTCATCAGCGGAAGTCTATGTGCACCGCATCGGACGGACGGGACGGGCAGGACGCGAAGGGACTGCGATTACGATTCTCGATCCGCGGGAACAACGGCTGTTGCGAAGCATCGAACAACATACGAAGGGAAAAGTGGTCGTGACACCGGTGCCGTCGGTGGCCGATGTCGTGGCGAAACGATTGGAGCGTACGCGAGGCGCCGTTCAGGAGGCGATCCGGGCGGGAGATCTCGACGGCTTTCGCGGAGTCGTCAAGGCCATGGCGGAGACGACGGATCTGGCCACGATCGGGGCGGCCGCAATGAAATTGCTGTTCCGCGCCGAGGGAGGAGAGCGGCCTGAGCAGGAGATTCCAGCTTTGCCGATGCGGCAGGCGGAGTGGCATCCCTCAGCGCAGCGTGAGGGCCTCCATCGGGATGGCGCATCCCGGAACCGACATGGCCGACAGGCCATGCCTCCCGCGAAGAACCGAACACCTCGTGGCCGTGAAGCCGGCATGACGCGCCTCTACGTGGGAGCGGGGCGCGACGCCGGCATCAGGGCCGGTGATCTGGTCGGGGCCATCGCCAACGAAGCGCACATCAATTCGAACCTCATCGGTGCGATTCAGATCGAAGAGCGATTTTCGCTCGTCGATGTGCCTGAATCCCTCGCGAAGGGCATTGTCGAGGTGCTGGGGCGATCGAGAATCAAAGGGCGCAAGGTCGGGGTGCGGGTGTTTCGCGAGTAACAAGATGATGCAGATGAACGAGAGAACGCTGGATCGATCGCTGGCACGCTCGCGTGTCTCGCCTCGACCGTACAATGCTTCGCCTTCGCTCGGCTGTGCAACTCGGTCCGACGGCTCCGGGAAACGGACCGTCGAACAGTGCTCGCCGTCGTGCCGCACGACCGCGTCGGCTTAGCCGTACCGTGTCCGAGGCTTAGCACAGGTCGCGTGCAGGTGTTCCAGCCTTGCGCAATCGGAGGGAAGGAAGAAGAAGACGTAGGTGTTCCCCATGCGTGTGTTAGTCACATCGTTGTGGATTCTCTGCCTGTGGTCAGGCTGCGGGATCATCATGGTCGGAGAGCCGGTTCAGAAACTGGATCTTTCGTCGGAGGACGATGTTGAGGAGACTCTCAAGGCAGTTCGCGCCATCCTGGCGGATCAGGAAACCCGCAAGACTCCATCGGTGGCGAAGCCGTCCGATCTTTCGTCTCGGGCGGCGCCTGCGTCTGAATCCGGACCGGCCGGCGAGCCGTTGTTCCATCCGACTCCTGCTCCGTCCTCATCGGCCATTGTCACGGGGCATCTCGATGCGCCAGCCAAATTTCCTTGGTCTCCGTCGCCTGCTCAGAGGCCGGAAGTTCCGGACCGTCCCGTGCCGGCCTATACCGTGCCTGCGCCGGTGGCGCCGGAGTATTCCGGCTCCGTCCGCTGTGCGCCAGACGGTCTCGGAGGTCAGCGGTGTGCGGGCCGCTAGGCAATCGACCGATGAATTCGCGGCTTGCCTCCGCTGAGCGGGTACAGGTAAGATTCGATTCCTCGCCCCTTAATCGATTGGAGATGCCATGGCGTCGACACGCATCGCTTCCAAGAAACCGCGACTGTCCCTTGACCGTAGCATCGAGCGCATGCGCAAACACCTCGGGGAGCTCGCCGTCTATGTCAAGAAGGGCAAGGCCAGCCGCACGCTTGAAGAATTCGATGCGGATTCTGAACGGTTGATTGCCGAATTGCTCGGCGAAACGTCTGCACTCCTCGATGCCTACCAGTATGCACAGTTGGGCGAGGCCGCGGGGCTCGTCAACATGACAGAGGAAGCACCGGAAAGCATCGGCCTCGATAGCGAGCGCCAAAGTCTTCTCCAGCGCACTCGCGTCCTGGAAAGCTGCGTCTCAGAACTGGAAGCTCGCCGCGCCGACGAACCGAAGAAACTCCAATCAGGCAGACACATGCTGACTGGTCCTCAGGTTGCCGAGCACATGTCATCGGATTTGCGTAGTGTCCCGCAAACCGCCACCTTGCGGGAAGCCGGCCGTCTGATGCAGAAATGGAAAACCGGCTCGCTCCTCGTGACTGACAGCCAAACTTACGTCGGATTCATCACCGACTCCGCGTTGGCGCGTGACGTCGTCGCGAATGGCCTAGACGCCAACACCACGTCAGTACAGTCCTGTGTGCGGAAGCCGCTCGTGGCGATTCATGGAGACCGGCCGCTCATCGAGGCGGTGCGGTTGATGAAGGAACAGGCCACGAGACATCTCGCTGTCGCCCAGGACGGGGAGATCATCGGCGTGATTTCCGTGTCCAACATTCTGCGGTATTACTCCGGCGTCGTGTGACCTCGTGCCCGTGGTTGGAACGAGGTTCGACGCGTTCGGCACAAAGACATGGACGACAGAAGAGCAAGCACTCTTTGAAGGAGGAGGAAAGCTCATGGGACCGACCAAAGCAATCATTAAGGATCAGGCTTTGTATGAAGCGGCGACGGAAAAATTAATCAAGGATGGATTCGCGAGCCGGCGGGACATCGAAGACTACGTCAACCATCACTACCTGGCGCTCCCCGTCGTCGATAACGCGGGGAATGCGTGGCTCTTGGACGGGAAACCCATCTATTGTTTCCGCGGCAGTCAGTACGAAACACTCGACGACCAACGTGTGCATCTGGCCCGCTGTCCTGACTGCGGAGGCATGGGGATCCGGTCGGATGAATTTACGGTCGAATCCGATTGCATTCGTTGCATCGCGTGCGGACACGAGTTCGATGCACGGTTGGAGATGATGGAAACGTAGAGGAACCCGTGCTGGTCCCTTGCTCCCCGAGCGCCCCGCCCTGTGAAGGGCCTCGCTCAAGGGCGCAGTCGGACCAGCATCGGGCGCCCTTCCCGACGTGGACTGTGGGAACAGGTGCTCGGTCAAGCGCGCAGTGAGGGATAGATTCAGACCGCGTCTGGCTAACGCCTGCGAATCCAGCACACCTCAGTACTCGTTCATTGGCGTCGGGTCTTCTTCAGACACCCGCTTGTCTACGATCATGCGCTGGTCAAGGGGTGAATGGAATGGCGGAACATTTCCAGGTCAAGACGGGAAGTCTGAAAGAAGTCGTCGATCTCACCGATCGGCTCCAAGCGCTGATCGGTCGTGCAAAAATGCGGGACGGTTTGTGTACCGTTTTTGTCACCCACACCACCGCCGCCTTGACGACAGGGGAAATTGGCGAGGGGACGGAGCAGGATTTGCTCGAGGTAGTGCAACAGGTGATACCTTCCATCCGCTTCCGTCATGCGCATGATCCGTCGCATGCCTGGTCTCACATGGCCGCGTCGATTCTTGGTCCTTCGCTCGTGATTCCTGTGTCGGACGGACAATTGACTTTGGGCACCTGGCAATCCGTGCTGTTGGTCGAGTTGGACGGCCCACGTGAACGGACCGTCTATGTGACGTTACTCGCCTCGTGATTGCTCGGCGACATCCTGTTGGTTAGGTCTCCACCACATACGCGCTCTACTCCCTCCATTGGCCCGGTTCCCTTGGTCAGAGCCATCCTGGACGCTCAGGGGTTTGGTGGGTTGACCTGGTCAACCACTAAATCGTACGGTCAGAGAGACCATAGATGAGAAAGGGAGACGATGGCGGAACCTTCGCTTGAACCGCATCTGTTTATCATTCTCGGCGCGACCGGCGATCTGACGAGGCGCAAACTGTTGCCGGCCTTATTTCATCTTCGCACCTACGGGGAATTAGAAAAACAAAACACCGTGATTGTCGGGGCCGCACAGCCCGAAATGAGCGAGGAGGCTTTTCGCCTCTGGGCTTACGAAGGCCTCAACAATTCCGTCGCTCGGCACGCGCCGGATCTGCGTAAATGGTGCAACGAATATCTTCACTATCAGACCGTCCGCCGCGGTGGGCCCGAAGATTACCAGCACCTCGCCCAATACATCCGACAATTGGAAGTGGCCCGCAATCTCCCGGAAAATCGGGTCTTCTACCTGGCGCTGCCACCGACGGCGGTGCCGCCAACGGTCGAATTACTCGATCAAGCGGGGCTCTTAAAAAGTCGGGGGTGGGTGCGGGTGGTATTCGAGAAGCCGTTCGGTCACGACTTTCACTCTGCCCGCGCATTGAATACGCTCCTGCATCGTTATCTCGATGAATCTCAGATTTATCGGATCGACCACTATTTAGGCAAAGAGACCGTCCAGAATCTGTTGGCGTTTCGTTTCGCCAATCCCATTTTCGAATCGCTGTGGAATCGGGATTCTGTGGAGAACGTGCAGGTGACGGTCGCCGAGGATATCGGAGTCGAACATCGCGGCGCGTACTATCAAGAGGCGGGTGCCTTGCGCGACATGGTGCAAAATCATCTCACGCAATTGGTCACCGTGGTCGCCATGGAAGTGCCGGTGTCGTTTGAGGCCGGCGCGATCCAAGCGGAGAAACTCAAGGTCCTGCATTCGATTTCTCCCATTCCATTAAGCGAGGTCGTCTTCGGTCAATACCAGGCCTGGCAGATCGCCGATCAGAGGATTCCCGGCTATCGAGAAGAGAAAGGAGTGCTGCCGGACTCGATGACGGAAACGTTTGTGGCTTTGCGAATGGAAATCCACAACTGGCGCTGGCGCGGCGTCCCCTTTTACCTTCGAACCGGAAAGCGGCTGCCCCGCAAAATCACGCAAGTCGGCGTCACGTTTCGACCGGCACCCATTCAGGTCTTCCGCTCTCTGGAGCCGGGCAGTCTGGATCCCAATAAGCTGGTGATTACGCTTCAACCCAGTGAAGGATTCGCACTCGGGTTTTCCGTCAAGACTCCTGGGCGTCCCTTCACGTTCACAAGCCGCGCGCTGCAGTTCGATTACAAGCAGGCGTTCGGGGGAGAATTACCTGAGGCCTACGAGACGTTGCTGCGGGACATCATGATCGGCGATCAAACCTTATTCGTGACGGCCGATTTCACGGAAACGGCTTGGCGACTATACGACCCGCTGTTGGCCGGCAAGCGCGAGGTGCATCCCTACACGGCTGGGACGTGGGGGCCGGTCGAGGCGGACCAACTGCTGGAACGATACGGCCATCGCTGGCAATTGGGATGGTGACGGATGGTCGAACCGCCTCCCTTCATTGTGACCGATATTCCACAGCGGATGGATCGCCTGCCTTGGTCGAACTGGCATTGGCTTGTCGTGTCGGCTCTGGGGATTACCTGGCTGCTCGATGGACTCGAGGTCTCGATCGTGGCGGCGCTCGGTCCGATATTGACGCATGACTCCACGTTGGGATTGACGGAATCACAGGTGGGATTGGCCGCCTCCGCCTATCTGACCGGTTCGGTTGTCGGGGCGCTGGTCTTTTCTTATTTAACGGATCGGCAAGGCCGAAAAAAGTGGTTCATGATTACGCTGCTCCTGTACCTCGCGGCGACCATTTTGACCGCCCTCGCCTGGGACCTGCCAAGCTTGATGTTCTTTCGATTTCTGACCGGGGCAGGCATCGGCGGCGAGTATGCCGCGATTAATTCCGCGATTGACGAGTTAATCCCGGCCCGCCGTCGAGGGCACACTGATCTGGCGATTAACGGGAGCTGGTGGCTCGGATCCGCGACGGGAGCATTGCTCTCACTCGTGCTGCTGAATCCCCGTATGTTTCCCGAGTCAGTGGGGTGGCGGCTGTGCTTCATCTTCGGAGCAGTCCTCGGTATTGCCATTGTGCTTGTCCGACGTTTCGTTCCTGAGAGTCCTCGCTGGCTGATGACACATAGCCGGATTCCAGAAGCCGAGGAGGTGGTTGCCCGCATTGAACGGCAAGTGACGCAAGATGAGCGCTTCAAAGTGCTGCCCCCGCCGAGAGGATCGATTACGATCCGGACCCGGCCGCACGGGACGACCATCAGCACCGTTGCACGCGAACTGTTTCGGTCCTACCCGCGTCGAACGGCGCTTGGATTGGCCCTCATGGTGACGCAATCGTTCATGTACAATGCGGTGTCCTTCACATTCCCCTTTGTCCTGACAAAGTATTACGACGCGCCGACCAGCACCATCGGCCTCTATCTCCTGCCGTTCGCACTCGGCAATTTCCTGGGACCCCTGCTCCTCGGGCGCTTCTTCGATACGATTGGCCGTAAGCCCATGATCACCTCCACCTATGCCATAGCCGGGGTGCTTCTCGCCGTCACCGGCTACTTATTTTGGACGGAGGCCTTTACGATCACGACCCATCTGCTAGCCTGGTCGTCGATTTTCTTTTTCGCCTCGGCCGGCGCCAGCGCCGCTTATCTGACAGTGAGTGAAGTGTTTCCCATGGAGATCAGAGCCATGGCAATCGCCTTCTTCTTTATGGTGGCCCAAGGGGCGGGGATTGTCGCGCCCTGGCTCTATGGCAGGATGATCGAGACCTCAGTGACCAGCGTCTATTATGGCTATCTGCTCGGAGCAGGCTTGATGCTGCTGGGCGCGCTCGCTGAGCTGGTGTTAGGCGTCAAAGCTGAGGGACGCTCGTTGGAACAGCTTGCCGCTCCTTTATCTGCCCAGCACATCAGCGAAGACACGTCCTCCGCCGCCTGAGGCAAGCCTCCACCGCCAGAAATCGACCCGTACACCCCCCGCGACAATCTCAGTCCCTCAAGCTGAAAACGATGGCAGTCATCCCCCCGCTGTACGAGGGGCTTGACGGAGGCTTCGCCACCTGCTAGTAGAAAGGAATCCTAAGTAATGGAGGTCGCATGCAGACTGTTCGTGTATTCGATACGTGGGTCACAACCCCTGATTCCACTCTGCACTTTGACGTCATGACCGCCGACCAATCCACGGCTCTCCGGCTCGCCAATGCTTACCTTGCGGCCCAAGGCCACACGACGATCTCGGTGACAGTAGAGGAGTGCCGGTTTTGCCATGCCGAGCCGTTGGTCCTGTTCAGTGAACAACAGCAGCGTGAGTTTCGTGATTGCGGGGGATTTATTGTGCCGTTATCCGCCTGAAGGCGGAACGGTGTCGGGCTCGATCAGTATCACCACTACAAGGAGGGCAGCTATGGGCAAGGGCATCGTCAGTGCGTTCGTGCTGTGTCTCATCGTCTCAACGGGAACCACCGCCTGGGCTGAGGGTGGCTCCAAGGGGAAGTCCCTCTACGAACGACTCGGAGGCAAGGGTGCGATTACGGCGGTCGTCGATACCTTCGTTGGCAAGGTCGGTGCCGATACGCGTATCAACGGGTATTTTGCGAGCACTGATCTGGTGAAGTTAAAAACCCACCTGGTTAACCAAATATGCGAAGCCAGCGGGGGGCCATGCCAGTACACGGGACGCACGATGAAGCAGACCCACGCCGGGATGGGGGTCACTGACGCCGCGTTCGGAGCCCTCGTGGAAGATCTCGTTGCCGCTCTCGATCACCACAAGGTCGGCAAGGCGGAGAAGGATGAATTGCTCGGCGTGCTCGGGCCTATGAAAAAGGACATCGTCGAGAAGCCCTAGACCATCATGCGGCCGGGAGGTCTCGACCTCCCGGTTATCGTATCGTCTAGGTCGACCAAGGTGTCTCGGATTCCTCTGCAGATTTATCGTGGTCATCCCTACCTGTTGACAGCCAGCCGGGCGGTGCGTAGCCTGTCTCTATTTTTTGCAGAAAAAGGGACGACTATGGCCAGACGCCTTTCTCCCGCAAAAATCATGCAACTCGGCATCGGGTTTTGGGGATCCAAGGCGTTGCTGAGCGCCATCGAACTGGGACTCTTCACCGAATTGGCCAAGGGACCGCGCGATGCGGATACGTTGAGACAACAGCTGGGACTTCACCCGAGAAGCTCGCGCGACTTCTTCGATGCGCTTGTCGCCTTGGGCATGCTCAAGCGGTCTGGACAGCGGTATGCGAACACACCGGAGACTGCCTGGTTCCTCGACCGCAACAAGGCTTCTTATGTCGGCGGCATGCTGGAAATGGCCAACGCGCGGCTCTATCGTTTTTGGGGCTCGTTGACAGAGGGCTTACAAACCGGTAAGGCGCAAAACGAAGTGAAGACGGGCGAGGACTTTTTCGGCACCTTGTACTCCGATCCGCAGCGGCTTGAGGGATTCCTCAAGGCCATGACGGGGCTCAGCATCGGGTCGGCGCGGATTATCGCCAAAAAGTTTCCCTGGAAGCAGTACCGGACGTTTGTCGATGTCGGGTGTGCGCAAGGCGGTGTGGCTGTCGAGATTGCACTGGCGCACAAGCACCTCACCGGCTTCGGGATGGATCTGCCCGTCGTGCAACCGGTGTTCGAGGCTTATGCCAAGGCGAGAGGCGTCGCCTCACGCCTGCGTTTCACCGCCGGAGATTTCTTCAAAGACCCGCTCCCGCATGCCGACGTCATCGTCATGGGCCACATCCTGCACGATTGGGATCTCCCCGACAAAATGATGCTCCTACATAAAGCGTATGAGGCCCTTCCCGCCAAGGGCGCCCTGATCGTGCACGAAGCCTTGATCGACGACGAGCGGAGAACGAATGCCTTTGGCCTGCTCATGAGTCTGAACATGCTCATCGAGACGCATGGCGGGTTCGACTTTACGGGGGCCGACTGTCGGAAGTGGATGAAGCAAGCCGGTTTCAGCCGGACTCACGTCGCGTCATTGGCGGGACCGGACGGCATGGTGATCGGATTCAAGTAAGCGCCAACGACCGTTGGTCCATCATCAGAAAGGAGAACTCCGGTGGACACAGACCGCGCGGAGGAGTCTGGCCGACACGACGGCTCCACGAGTGCGCCCTTGGTCGACCGCCGTCGCTTTCTAGCCGGAAGCGCAGCGCTCATCGCTCAAGGATCCGCCACGCTTGTCTTTGGGGCGGCGCCTGCCGATGTCACCGAGGGCGATCCGATGCGGACACCAGGCTCGCCTGCCCGACGGTATGGCGACCGGTCTCCGTTCGAAGCCCCGGTCAGATTGAGCGGAGGCTCTCACTCACTCACCCCGTTGGAGCACTTGCACGGTATCGTGACGCCATCGTCCTTGCATTTTGAGCGGCACCATAATGGCGTACCGGCTATCGACCCCTTGCGTCATCGATTATTGATTCACGGATTGGTGGACCGGCCGCTGATCTTTACGATTCACGAGTTGCAGCGCTTTCCCTCGGTCTCGCGGCACGCATTCATCGAATGTGCCGGAAATAGCCGGTCGGGTTGGCAGGGCGCACAAGATCTGACGCTTCAAGAGCTCCATGGGCTGACGAGCACGAGTGAGTGGACGGGGGTCAAGCTCTCGACACTGCTGGAGGCGACGGGTGTCCGGCCTGAAGCGGCCTGGATGCTTGCCGAAGGGAGCGATGCGGCAGGGCTTACCAGAAGCGTGCCACTTACCGGGGATGTCCTGTCCGAGGCGGTAGTGTGTTACGGCCAAAACGGTGAAGCCCTGAGGCCGGAACAGGGTTATCCCCTCCGTTTACTGCTTCCGGGATTGGAGGGCAATATCAACGTGAAATGGTTGCGACGCTTGAAGCTCGGAACCGCCCCATTCATGACCCGCTGGGAGACGTCGAAATACACAGACCTCATGCCTGATGGGTCGGCCTACCAATTCAGTCTCGTCATGGAAGCGAAGTCAGTCATCACGAATCCGTGCGGCCGGCAGCAGATTCACCCGGGCTTTCATGAGATCCGCGGGCTCGCGTGGAGTGGAAGAGGACGCGTCAGGAAGGTTGAGGTCAGCCTGGATGCGGGTGGTACCTGGCAGGAGGCTCAGCTCCAGGAGCCGGTCATCTCCAAGTGCCACACGCGCTTTCGTTTCCCCTGGCGATGGAACGGTCAGGAGGTCATCCTGCAAAGCCGCTGCGTCGATGACACCGGATACCGACAGCCGTCACGCGAGGCGCTCGTCAAGGTGAGGGGAGTTCATTCGAACTATCACTATAATGGCATTCAAAGTTGGAAGATCGATCGGGATGGCCTGGTGCGAAACGTCGATGCCTAAACGGTGGCTACTCGGCGTCGTCCTGCTGCTCATGGCCAGTTGTGTTGTGCCAGGCCGCTCGAATCACGAACAGGCCGGAGCGCTGGGACTCGGTCGGCCGGCAACTGCTGATGACATTCGTGCGTGGAATATTGATGCCAACCCCAGCGGGGAGGGATTGCCTGTGGGGCAAGGCACCGCCGCAGGGGGCGCGGCGGTCTACGCCTCGAAATGCGCGCGGTGTCATGGGCCCACCGGCGTCGAAGGACCGATGGACCGCTTGGTGGGCGGTCGGGACACGTTGGCGTCGACGTCGCCGGTGAAAACCGTCGGTAGCTATTGGCCTTATGCGACAACCCTCTACGATTACATTTACCGGGCGATGCCGTTTGATGCCCCGCAATCCTTGACCGTGGATGAGGTGTATGCGGTCACCGCTTGGCTGTTGCATGAGAATGGAATCACGGAGGCGGACACGGTCATCGACGCGCGCACACTGCCGCAAATACCCATGCCCAACCGGCACGGGTTTGTCCCAGACCCGCGACCGGATGTGCCTGGTCCATAATACCACCCGCAGCACGGGAAGGCATGATCATGACCGGCTCAGCGGTCATCCTACAAAGGAGGTTCTAATGAAGCGTTCAGGATCCGCAATTTGGGAAGGTGATTTAAAGAATGGAAAGGGTACCGTGTCGACTGACAGCGGTGTCTTGACGAACCAGCAATATTCGTTCGGGACGCGGTTTGAAAACGGCAAGGGCACCAATCCTGAAGAGTTGATTGCTGCCGCCCACGCCGGTTGCTTTACCATGGCACTGTCGGCCCAGTTGGGAAACGCGGGCTTGACTCCGGACAAGTTGCAAACGACGGCGACGGTAACCTTCGACAAACTCGAGGCAGGATGGACGATCACGAACATTGTGCTTGATGTCCAGGGACGCGTGCCCAAGGCAGACCAGGCTGCGTGGGACAAAGCCACGCAGGCGGCCAAAACTGGTTGCCCCATCTCCCGGTTGCTCAACACGACGATCACGATGAACGCCAAATTGGAAGCCTAGCCATGCCATGAGTGCGCCGGCGTCCGCTGCAGTAGCGTTCTTGTTTGATCTGGACGGCACGTTGATCGACAGCGTCTATCAGCATGTGCTGGCCTGGCGGGAAGCCACTCAGGCGGCGGGGATCGAGCTGCCGGTCTGGCGTATTCACCGCCAGATCGGCATGAGCGGGGGGCTGATGCTCAACGCGCTCCTGCGCGAAACAGGCCGGCCTGTTTCCAAAAAGGAAGCGGAACATATTCAAGCGGTGCATGCGAAAGCGTTCGCAGAACAGGCCTCCTCTCTCCGCATCCTGCCTGGTGCACAAGAGCTGCTCGATACGCTGGCCGCAGAAGGCGTCGCTCATGCCATCGCAACGAGTGGACGTCTGCACAATGCCCGTCATGCGTTGAAGCTGCTGAAGCTCCATCACGATGTGCCGATCGTCACGCGTGACGACGTCCGTTTTGCGAAGCCGGATCCTGACTTGTTTCTTGCTGCGGGTCAGCGGCTCAACGTGCCAATGAGTCGGTGCGTGATCGTCGGTGACAGCGTCTGGGACCTGCTGGCGGCCCGCCGGGCGTTTGGCCTTGGAATCGGGTTGCTCTCGGGTGGGTATGGACGCGAAGAATTGGAACGGGCCGGCGCGTATAGGGTGTACCAGGATCCGGCGGAATTGTTGAGGCATTTGGACGAAGTGGGGGTGAGGTTGGATAGAAGAGGAGAGTAGGCGTATCAAGGACTCTTGAGGAGAACGCCAGCATCCATGCCGAAAAAGCTGAGCGCGGGGATTGTGTTCTATCGCAGAGGTGAGAAAGGGATCGAAGTCTTGTTGGTCCATCCCGGCGGACCGTTCTGGGCTCACAAGGATGACGGAGCCTGGTCGATCCCGAAAGGTGAGTATCTGGAAGGTGAAGACCCGCTGACCGTTGCGAAACGGGAATTCTATGAGGAGACGGGGACAGAAGCGAGCGGACCCTGTGTGGCTTTAACCCCGGCAAAGCAGCCGAGCGGGAAAGTCATTACGGCCTGGGCGGTGGAAGGAGACCTCGATCCGACTGCGGTTCGAAGCAACACATTCTCAATGGAGTGGCCGTCAAAGTCGGGTCGTGTCCAGAGCTTTCCGGAAGTGGACCGCGCACTTTGGTGCGACCTTGCGTTGGCGAGAAAGAAGCTGCTCAAAGGGCAACGCGTCCTATTGGACGAGCTGGATCAGCTGGTGAGATCATCGAGGTGACCGTCACATGATGAGCAGATGTCTGATAACGGTTCTCCTCTGTCTGCTATCGGGCGCTCCGCTGACGGCGCAGGCCGAGGGGAGCGATGAAACAGTGACCGCCGGCGCACCGGTTGTGTATTTGGACCTGGAAGCCACGACCTGGCGTCCCCGCGGCAGGATCTCCTTCGGGATTCCATCTGTCCTTAAAATGAAGCTGACATCGGCAGGCTTTGCGGTGACCCAGGACCCGCAGCGCATGCATGATCTGACCGTCCGGGTGCAATATCGCGAAGATCGCGGCAAGCCGATCGGGGTCAATGCATATGGGACCGACATCAGCTGTCTGGTTCTCTTCGATTCGCCAGGACATGGAGTGCAGTCGGTCGCGATTCACGAGTCGCCTTCCTACACCGATCTGGTGACGGCTCCCTACGTCGAAGTCGTGCAGAAGTTGGAAACGAACCCGTACTTCTACTTCATCGGCGACATCGTCCGGGGGTGGCACAACGGAATTGACACCACGGGAGGTTTGATTGAGGCGCTCACTCGTCAATTTGACGAGGAACGTCACAGGCCGCCGCCCACGCCGCTCGACACTTTGATCTCGCCTGCCGAGACCTTTCCTGATCTAGATGCGCACTTTGCGCCTTCGGCGCAGGAAAACGCCGTGGACGAGCTCGGTCGTCTCGGGGATGCTCGCGCGATTGAGGTGTTGAAAAAGATGATGTTTGGAGCCGACCGCAACACGCGGCTTCATGCGGTCATGGCGCTGGGACAGTTCGATGCTCCGTCCGTCACACCGGTCTTGACCAGTGTTGCGCAAGCCGACAGCGATCGTACGGTACGGGATGCGGCATCCCGTGTCCTCGCCACGAAAACAACACACTAACCGGTGCCGAGTCAGGGTCGTGAACTCACTCGCGATTCTGAACGGATTTCAATCAGCTGGAAACCGACGAATCGCACTTGTGCTTCTCGCACAAAGGATGAGTCGTGTTGTGCAATTCTTTCGCGTAATAGGAAAGAATGTCACACTCTTCTGCAGACAACTCGCCGCTCTGGAGAGCCAAGCCCATGAGTCGTTCACACATCCGCATAAAATCCTTAATTTCGGTTCGCATGGCCGCGGAAATGTACAAGACCAGGGTTTGCTCCAGTACTGGGAACACCCCTAGTTCTTCTGAAATAGCCTCGCGGGAAAATGGCAGTGATGGCCGACTGGCACTCGGGCGCTGGTCATGTGTGGTTAATGTATCGGGAAGCAACGACGAGAGGTGAGGTTGGGGCACCGGCAGCTTGCGCGCGAGTGAAACTCTAGGCAGCTTGTAAACGTCGGATGGTCGCTGCCAGGTCGTCGACCTTGGCGAAAAAGTGCTGGCGCTGTGCCGGCGTAGCGGAACGATCGAGACTCAGGATCAAGCCCGTAATGTGCCGACGCAGTTGTTTCGTCATCTCGGCGAAATGCGGATCGGAGTCATCGTCCTGGTTCACCAACCAGTTGTGCAGGCGCGCGGAGGTCTGGTCACTGCTGCGAGATTCGATCAGCGCGAGCAATTGGTCATGGCGGCGCTTCTGATGGGCATACCAGGCAGGCAAGCTATCAGGAAAATGCATGGTCAGGCGGGTAATCTCCTGCTCCTGCTGTGGGGTAAGCGGGCCTAGCCATTCTCTCACCAACCCGAGAATCCGCTCCGTCCGCTTGGCGAGCCGTTTGCTGGGATCGTCCTGAAGCAAGGCTTCCTGACGTGCCAGCCGGCTCTGTAACGCGCTCTTGAGTCGGTTGACTTGGGAGTCGTTGACCTGCCGGACAAATTCTGTTCCATCTGACACGAAGCGCCCGAAGAGATCTGCCCGTAGCTGATCATATTGGACGAAGGCCCAATCGAGGTCGTCCGTCGACACCCCGTCCTGTACACGTACAGTGGCCTGGTGCAGCACGGATTCATAGCGGGGCAAAGCTTCATGCCGATGGTGCGATAAAATGCCGGTCAGCCTTGATGATACGAACGTCTTCTGTGGGCGAGTGAGATCGAAGTACCCGTCAATCTGACGTGCGATCAACCAATCGGCGTGATTGTAGAGCAGTGTTGTGGCAACGCAGCCGGCGAACGTCAGCGATACCAACAAGAGGGGAATGAGCAGGAGGCGTCCTGCACGAATGTTCTTCATCGGTTGCGATTGCCTAACGATCGGAAGCGGTGAGTGTACTGTCACGGTAACACAAGACCCTGCCCCGCTGCTAGTCTTGCAATGATCGAGAATTTCTCATTCCTCCGCAAGTATTTACAGGACAATCATCACTTCCATGTTGCAGTTTGTGTCCGTGCGGCCAGGCGAGCGAATTCCTGTTTGGCAGCGGTGACTTTCCGGAGGTAGGCTCGTACCTCGTGCTCGCCGCACTGCTGCCTTTGGAGCAGCCGAAATCCGCGTGACACGTACGCTTGTCC
>JARDZZ010000012.1 GCA_029240595.1 Nitrospira sp.
GTCCGCATCACTTTCAAGGACGTGACCAGGACCCGGGAGGTCGAGGAGTCCTTGCGACAGCAGCAAGTAGAACTGGAAGCGAACCGGGTGGAGCTCCAGGATCTCATGGCGAAACTCTTTACCGCTCAGGAAGAGGAACGCAGGCGGATTGCCTGCGATCTGCATGACGATCACTGCCAACGCATCACGGCCATGATTCTGGAGGCCAGTTCGATCGAAAAACTTGTGAGAGTGGCCATGCCGTCGCTTCTGCCCAGGATGGGTGCGCTCAAGGAAAAGCTCAACGGCATCCTGGACGATTTCCGCCATTTGACCCATGAGCTGCATCCACGGCACCTGGATACCGTGTCCCTGGCGTGCTCAATGCGCATGCACATCAAGGAATTTATCGACTACACCGATCTGCGAGTTGAATTCAGGGAGCACGATGTTCCGGCGCACCTGCCCCTTCCCATCACGATTTGTCTCTATCGCCTGCTGCAAGAAAGTCTTGGCAATACTCGCAAACACGCGAATGCCAAGGAGATCGTTGTAGAACTGACCGGCAGAAAGGACGAAGTCGAGCTGTCCGTGTCCGACGACGGAGCCGAATTTAATTTCGCGGACGATAAGAAAGGTCTGGGGCTCAGAAGCATGCAAGAGCGGGTACGGCCGCTCCACGGCCGCGTCCGCATCGACAGCCAACAAGGCCGGGGGACGACGGTCCTGATCAATATCCCGCTGCCTTTCGGGGCCTAACCTGAGAGAGAAACGGCGGCAGGTCTTCTGGCCGGTGTGTTCTCGTCCACGACTCCAACATCGTCTGTAAACCCATGATCGTCGTTTGGATCGTCTGATGCTGCAAAGGAGTCAATGGGCCGTAGAAAACATTCGGGTGCTCGGCGGCTCCCTAGCCGATCTCATGGAGCCGGACGCTGTCTTGACTCTCGATCGGAGGAGGCCTAGTCTACATCCCATATTGAGCCCCCGATTCAGGCACGTCGATGGATGCACATGGTGGTTCTCTAGCCAGTCTGAGCCGACTTGTTCCGTGTCCTAATCCCTCTGTCCTCATCGTCGAACCTCAACCCACGTTTGCGAAGATTCTGACCCGCGAGTGGCAACAGGCGATGCCCGAAATCGTGTTTGACGTGCGTACGTCACACGAGAATGGACTGTCCGCACTGCGCCAAGGCTGTTACCAAACTCTGATCAGCGATGCCGGGGTGGTCGAGGCGGATCACTACTCGATCTTGAAGCAGGCGTTGAGTTTGCCTTGTCCTGTTCCCGTCTTGATCTCAGCAAAGGCCGGCGATGTACCGGTGGTGGTCCGGGCGCTCGGTGAAGGAGCGCTCGATGTCATTCCATGCCCGCCTCGAGGCAGACAGGCCTTGCCCGCCATCCGATCGGCGCTATCGCTGTACCGATTGCGGCTGATCATGCATGAAAGAAGACAACGGCTACAGGGATTGTTCGATCGACGGAAAAAGCGATCGGTGCAGCCATTTTACCAAACCGCGAGCGCCTTGCTTGATCAGACGATCCGTGACATTCATCAGACCGATAGAGTCTTCGATCGGACGATTCAGCAGATCGAGATGAGTTTGCGCGTCCTGGAGGACAGTTCACGGCGGATCGAATCGGAAAGGAGAGCCTATGCCATGCGCATGGTCCGGTTGCTCTCCCCCCCCACAGACTGGCCTGAATGACCGCTGCGTCCGTAAGCGACCGCTTCACATCCCACAATACAGAAACGTGCTCATTGAACGGTCACCGACCGTCTTGTGACAAGATCCGGATATACGCAAGCACGTCCTGCATCTCCCCGTCGGTGAGCCGGCCACGCCAGGCGTGCATGGGGCTGTAGACGCCGCCGTGCTCTATCATGCGCAAGAGCGATTCGTCCGATTTCAAGAACGATCCGGGTCGATGGAAGTTGGCCGGCGGGATGGTGAGCAAGACGGCATTCGGTCCGTCGCCATGCCCATCTGCGCCATGGCAACTGAGGCAGTGTCGTTCATAGATGGCTTTGCCGCGCGACAGATCAGGCGGATACTCCTGCGCGATGAGAGGGACCGGCAGCGCCAGACTGATCACAAGGAAGAAACCAGAGCGTGAAATTTTGCCGGTCATACATCAACGGATCGGCTGCCGTTTCGTGGGTTCAGGGAATTGTGAGCAAATGTCGAACGCTTTTCAAGCGCCTCGGCGACCCGCCCTGATGCAGGTGCCCCTTGCCGCAAGGCGTGAATCCTGATAATTCTCACCGCAGCCGCGATGCCACGCGGCATACCCATACACATGGAGTTCTAAGACCATGAGTGCCTCACGTCCCATCGTCGGCATGCTGGTAGGAGGAGGTCCCGCGCCAGGTATCAACAGTGTGATCGGCGCCGTGACCATTCGCAGCCTACTCGGGGGCTCGGAGGTACTGGGCTTTGTCGACGGGTTCAAATGGCTGATGGAAGGAAGCACAGGGCATGTGCATCCGCTCTCTATTGAAGAGGTCAGCCGCATTCATTTTCGCGGCGGCTCACATTTAGGCACCTCGCGAGCGAACCCGACGAAAAAACCGGAGCACCTGGATCGGGTGCTCTCCACGCTCACGAGTTTGGGCATTACCCGGCTGGTGACGATCGGTGGTGACGATACGGCTTTTTCCGCACTCAAGTTGGAGGCGCGCTCAGCCGGGCGCATGCAGGTCGTGCACGTGCCAAAAACCATCGACAATGATCTGGACCTGCCCTACGGCATTCCGACCTTCGGCTTTCAGACAGCCCGCCATTATGGAGTCGAGATATTGAAGAATCTGATGGTGGACGCCCGTACGACCTCGCGCTGGTACCTCACGGTCACCATGGGGCGAAAGGCCGGGCATTTAGCGCTCGGGATCGGTAAAGCTGCTGGCGCCACGCTGACCATCATTCCTGAGGAATTCAGGGAGCGTCCGGTCAAATTGCAGCGGCTCGTGGATGTGGTCATCGGTACCATGGTCAAGCGCATTGCCAGCGGGCGGACCGATGGCGTGATCGTCCTGGCCGAGGGATTGATCGAAATCATCGACCAGAACGACCTGGGCGGTCTGGACCACGTGGAACGCGACGAGCACGGCCACTTGCGTCTGTCGGAAGTGGACATCGGCGACCTGCTCAGGCGCGAAGTGACGAAAGGATTGAAGGCCTTGGGACTGTCCGTCACGGTCGTGTCAAAGAATGTCGGCTACGAGCTTCGATGCGCGGACCCGATTCCCTATGACATGGAGTACACCCGCGATCTCGGCTATTGTGCCGCGCAATATCTGCTGGATGGCGGGACGGCGGCGATGGTCACGATCCAGGATGGCCGCTTTGCGCCGATGCCGTTCAAGGAGATGCTGGACCCCGTCACCGGCCGGGCAAGAGTCAGGATGGTGGATACCGAGTCGCAATCGTACCAGATCGCCCGTCAGTACATGATCCGGCTCGGCGACGAGGATTTCACGGATCAGGAACGGTTGAGCCGCCACGCGGCTGTGGTTGGCTTGTCGCCCGATGCCTTCAAGCAGCGGTTTCAGTTGAACAGAGGCAAGCGCGAATAAAGAGAGGGTCAGACTCCATGCAGGTGTTAGTCACGACCGACGGATCCAAATACGGCAAGTGGGCGCTCGAATGGGTGGGACAGTTGCCGCTCGCCGAGGCGCCCACCGTCAAGGTGCTGCACGTCGTGGATATCGGGAGACTTCGCGCGCCCTTTATGTTGCAGCCGGCGGTGATCGGTACGGAGCGGTACCTGAAAGCCGAGATCACGAAGCTGCAGACGCAGGCCGAGCGCACAAAACACGAGGCCGCTCGCTGGTTGAAGTCTGCGGGCTTGAAGGGGCGCGTGGTGATCGAACGAGGGCCCGTGGCGGCCACCATCGTCAAAGCGGCCAAGCGCGGCGTCACTCTCATGGCCGTCGGCTCTCGCGGCTTGGATGCCCTTGATCGATTCATGCTCGGGAGCGTGTCCACGCACGTCATCCACCATGTGTCCTGCTCTGTATTAGTCGTGAGGGAAGCCCCGCGACCGATCCGGCGTGTCGTCCTTGCCGTCGATGGCTCAACGGCCTCCAAACGGGCCTTGCAGTTTTTGCTGCGGGCTATGCGGCCCTCGACTGGCCGGCCTTCGCAAGGACCGATCAGAGTCACCGTCACGCACGCCATGCCATTCTTGAAGTACCCGGAGGTGCAGCAGGCAGGCAAGGCCGTCGTGGAAGCGTGTTCGACCAAATTGGTGCGAGCCGGCTATGTGGTCGAGCAGATGCCGATAATAGGAAATCCCGCCGACAAAATTTTGAAAACGGCCGAAACGCACGAAGCCGACCTCATTGTGACCGGCGCCAAGGGCCTCGGCGCGGTGGGGCGATTCCTGCTCGGCAGCGTGTCGACTAGAGTGGTACAACACGCGGCCTGTTCAGTGCTCGTGGTACGATGAGCCAATGGAACGGAATCAGATGAGATCACCGCGCAGAAGTCGTCGAGCAGGTCAGGCGGGGCGGCTGGGCATTGGATTGGTTGTCGTCGTCTGTCTCAGCATCTTTCTGCAGATGCTGGGAGTCCCGGCCCCCCTGCTCAATGCCGGCGAAAGCCTCGATGCCGGCGAAGCCTCAGTCTCGGAAGGGTTCTCGCTGCTCACGATCTCCTCGGACTGCATACTTTCCTCAACACGTGTCCTCGTGACATACCGTGATTCGTCGTTTCACGTGCCGATTCTGGCCGCCTCCCTTTTTCATCCTCCTCTGATCTAGTCGTCCTTTCCACCGCAGCAGTCTATCCAATCACAGCACTTCTGCACGACGGTCAAGATCGGGCAGGAGAGGAAGGAACGAGAATGACACGGATAGCTCTAAGCGTGTGTGCGGTAGCCCTGTGTGCCTTCGCGGCGTGCAGTCATGGGACGGCGACGAGCAGCGGCCGAACCGTTCGAACGGTCGAGATTTCCGATCTCGTCAAGCCTGGGGTGATGTATGCCTCGCCGGGAGACGAGGTGCGGTGGATGAATGCCCGCGAGAATCCCGTTCGCGTCGGTTTTTTGAACCGCAATCTGCTGGAAGATCATCAGTGCCAGAACGGCATCGTCAACCTGCTCGGCGAAGTGAACGATCTGATTACCATTGCTCCGGGAGAGTCGATCAGTCTGTGTCCCGTTCGTGCAGGCGACCTCAGATACAACGTATGGTTCGATGCCGACAATCCACGCGGCTCGATGAGCCCGACCATGACGGTCAGAATCCGTGGGGGATGACAGTTAGAGGACGTCGCTCCATGGAGGGCTGACAGCAAACGCCGCGTTGATGAGACCGACGTGGGAATAGGCTTGAGGAAAATTGCCGCATTGATCCTTCGTGCGCGGAATGAAGTGCTCCGATAGGAGGCCGACGTGATTGCCCGCCGTCACCACCCGATCGAGAATGGCCCGCGCGTGGTTGAGATTGCCCAGGCGTGCCAGCGCTTGGGCGATCCACAGCGAGCATACGACGAACGCCCCTTCCGGCTTGCCAAAGTCGTCCTCTCGGACATACCGGTAGAAGAATCCCGTCTCCGAGCCATCGAAAGTGAGCGAGAGCTCTCGCACGATCTGGCTAAGCGTGGAATCACACAGCGCCCGGTCGGGATATCCGAGGATGGCCAGTTGCGACAGCGCCGCATCGTGCGTCGCATCGTCGGGTCCGTTGCGGACGGCGCCGTCCCGTACGGCGCGGAGCAGGGCTCGGGAGGCACGTTCGCGCTCAGCGGTCAAATCGAGCGTGATCGATTTGAGGAACCCCGCACGTTTGATGCGTTCCAACCGTTCCAATCCGGCCCAGCACAAGAGATTCGTGAAGGAATGCTCTTGCCATCCGCCCCGGATCTCCCAGAGACCCGCGTCCTGACGCCCGATGCTCCTGGCACAGAGCTGCGCCAGATGGGTCAGAAGGCCGTCGAGATCCCGTGTGCGGAGATCGAGGAACCGTTCGTCGAAGAAAATCGGCGTGAACGTGAGGATCATTTCGCCGTAGGCATCATTTTGGACTTGATCGGCCGCCAGGTTGTGGCTGCGGACCGGCGCGCTGCCTTGATAGCCGCTCCAATTCGCATGCTCGATTTCCGGAAGCGGGAGCCCTTGACTGAGCGTGTAAACGGGCCGGAGGCGGTCACGGGACTGCTCATGGGTGAGGGCGATGTTCAGGAGGAAGTTCAGGAACGATTCCATTTCCTCGAAATGGCCCAGATTGTTGAAGGCCGTGAGCGTGAAGTAGGCGTCACGCAGCCAGCAGTAGCGATAATCCCAATTCCGCTGACCGCCTACTTGTTCGGGCAGGCTGGTCGTCATAGCCGCCAAAATCGCCCCGGTATCTTCGTAGCAGTGGAGCTTCAGTGCCAGGGCGGAGCGGATCACCTCCTGCTGGTGGAGCAAGGGGACGGAACAATGCTTGACCCAGAGCCGCCAGTAGCGGGTCGTTTGTTCGAGAAAGTCGTGTGTCACTTTGATGAGGTCGTCCTCGATCCCCAGTCCCCAGGTCAGGCCAAAATAAAATTTTCGCGTCAAGGCGACGGGCGTTTCTTCGCAGAGATAGGTCAAGGGCATATTCGTCAGGAGGCGCAGCGACTCACCTCGGATGTCGTACCGTAGATGGTTGCTGCCACGGACGGGCAGCGCGGCGGTTTTTTCCCATCCGCACACGGGACGGCAGCTGACCTGAATGGCCGGGGTGCCCTGCAAGGGCTCGACAAGCCGAAACAGCGCAGCGGGGCGGTACATGCGGCCGTACTGCTCGAATCGAGGACAGAAGTCCGTTATCCGGAACGAATCGCCGTTCGAAAGCGTGACAGTCGTCGTCAGGATGTTTGTATTGGAGAGATAGGATTGGCTGGTGGTCGGCTCCGGGGACGATGACAGCGAGCTCGTAATGGAGAAATGGCCGCCATCCGGGTCCAAAAGCCTCCCGAAGACGGGAGGACTGTCCGGTCGGGGGAGGCACATCCATTCGATAGTTCCGGTTGCATTGATGAGGGCTGAGGTATGACAATTACCGATGAGTGCGTAGGGATACATGCTCCCACAATAGGGGATTTCGCCGCTGAAGTAAACGAGAGGTGATGTATGCGTTTGTCCCTGCGATTCTTGCTGCCTCTGGCCGTGGTGCTGGCCGGCCTCGCCTATGCCGTCATTCCCTTGGTTGACAGCCTCACGCTGAAATGGTTCGTGAGGGATGTCGAAATCCGCGCCGAGCTGATCGGCCGCATGGTCGAAGGGCCGCTCGGCGACTTGCTCGCATCAGAATCCAGGACGAAGCTGCCTGCCTATTTCAATCGGATCATTCAGGACGAACGACTATTTGCCATCGGATTCTGCGACCTCCGCAACCGCCTGCTCTACAAAACGCATTCATACCCGGACGCGATCGCCTGCGAAGGTAATGAGACGATCCGCGCTGGCGAAACGGCCCTCTTGCAGTTACCGCGGGGAGCCGTGCATGTGTCGGCAGTCGGCATCGAAGGCAACGGCGGTCCCGTCGGCCGTTTGATGCTGGTTCATGACATGAGCTGGGTGCAGCGTCGAAGCACGGATACGAAGTGGTATCTCTTCTACTTGTTTGCCATCATCGGCGCGGTGATCTCATCGGTCACCGTGCTCGTGGCACATCTGAGTTGGCGTGGCTGGGTCACCGGCGTCCGTTCGATGCTGCGTGGCGAAGGGCTGATCGCACTGATCAAAGACAAGCACCATGGTCCCGAGTTGCAACCGGTCGCCAAAGACCTCCGTGCGCTCATCCACCATCTTGAGGCAGACAAGCGGATGAAAGACGAAAGCCAGGTGAGCTGGAAGCCCGCCACGCTGAAGTCCACGCTTCACGACCACTTGGCCGGCGATGAAGTGCTCATTGTCTCGAACCGCCAGCCATACATTCACAATCGGAAGGGCGAGGCGATCGAAGTCCAGGTTCCGGCCAGTGGAGTCGTCACGGCCTTGGAGCCGATCATGCGGGCCTGTTCAGGCGTGTGGATCGCCCATGGAAACGGCAGCGCCGATCGTGACGTCGTCGATGCACGCGCACATGTCCGCGTGCCGCCCGAGGCGCCCTCGTTCGACATCCGGAGGGTCTGGATCACGCCGGAGGAAGAAGCGGGGTATTACTATGGATTCGCGAACGAAGGCATCTGGCCTCTTTGTCATCTCGCCCACGTCCGTCCCGTGTTTCGATCGTCTGATTGGCAGCAGTATCAAGCGATCAATGAACGATTCGCCTTGGCAGTCGTGGAGGAGGCCAAGACGGATAATCCGGTCGTACTGATCCAGGATTTTCACCTCGCTCTGGTGCCGAAACTCGTCCGCGACCACTTGCCGCATGCGACGATTATCACGTTTTGGCACATTCCCTGGCCGAACCCCGAACGGTATGCGATCTGCCCCTGGTATGTCGAAATCCTCGAAGGTCTGCTGGGCAGCAGCATCTTGGGATTCCACACCCGCTTCCATTGCAGTAACTTCATCAACACGGTGGATCGGTCTCTGGAAACGAGGATCGACTGGGACAGCTCGACGATTTCCTATGGGGGGAAACTCACGGCCGTCAACCCGTATCCGATCTCGATCGAATGGCCTGGCCGCATGCTCGCTTCCCAACCGTCGGTCTTCGAGTGCCGCAAGCGGATCAGGGAGATCTATGCACTGCCCCTCGATCATATCGTGGGATTGGGCATCGAACGTCTCGATTATACGAAAGGCATTCTGGAACGCTTTTTGGCGGTCGAACGGCTGCTGGAACTGGAGCCCCAGTGGATCGGGCGGTTCTCCTTCGTTCAGATCGCCGCCCCCAGCCGTTCGAAGATCGAGGAATATGCGCAGTTCCGGCAGCAGGTCGAGAATCTCGCCGAGCGTATCAACGCGC
Source organism: Nitrospira sp. (assembly GCA_029240595.1). Lineage (GTDB taxonomy): Bacteria > Nitrospirota > Nitrospiria > Nitrospirales > Nitrospiraceae > Nitrospira_C. Next base: position 8,870 of record JARDZZ010000012.1, read on the forward strand.
GATTCGGCCGGGAGGGGTACCAACCAATCCAGTTGCTGATTCGGCATCATGACGTCCGAGATGTCATGATGCATTATCGTGGGGCCGACTTGTGCGTCGTCAGCAGCCTTCATGACGGGATGAATCTGGTGGCGAAAGAATTCGTGGCGGCTCGCGACGATGAGCAGGGCGTCCTCATTCTCAGCCAATTCACCGGTGCGGCGACGGAATTGCCGGACGCACTCGTGGTCAATCCGTACAACATCGACCAGTGCGCGGCGGCCATGCATCTTGCACTGACGATGCCTCCGACGGAACAACGGGCGCGGATGCGAAGCATGAGGGGCATCGTGCAAGAGTTCAACGTCTACCGGTGGGCGGGCCGAATGCTCATGGATGCCGCCCGCATGCGCCAGCGGGCCCGTATGGAGCGACAAACCAGCGGGCGGAATGCCAGAACCACGACGGGAGGGCAGGCGTGATCCATGCCCTCTCGGAAGCCGGCCTTCGTGCATTGCGCGACGCCGCGTCCAGACCGCTTCTTTATGCCTTCGACTTCGACGGCACGCTTGCGCCGATCTCAAGCGATCGCCATGCCGTTACTCTGACGCCTGGCGTGGCAGAATGGTTGCGTGAGTTGGCCAAGCGGGTGCCGTGCGCCATCGTGTCGGGAAGGGCGCTCGCCGACGTGTCGCTGCGGACGAACGGAATCGTGCCTCATGTGATCGGCAACCACGGCATCGAAAGTCCGTTGACGTCTCGCAGCACGCTGACGGAAGCCGAGCGAATCTGTGCCGACTGGAAGCGCGAGCTCGAGAGCACGCTCGCGCCGATGATACTGCTCGGTGCGGAGATCGAGGACAAGCGCTATTCACTGACGGTCCATGTGCGCCTTGCCCAAGACCCGGCAGACGCCGTAAGGACTTCACTCACCTGGCTCCGGCGGCTGTCTCCGGAGCCGAAACTGATCGAAGGCAAGTATTCGATCAACGCGTTGCCTCCCGGCCTGGGCGGCAAGGGTGAGGCCGCGTTGGCCCTGATGAACCATCTCGGCCGAACCGGACTCTTTTATATCGGAGATGAGGAAACAGATGAAACCGTGTTCTCGTTGCCGGACGGGGTCACGATGGGCGTCCGTGTCGGCAGACAGGCCGAGTCCCGCGCGCGCTTTTTCCTCCACGAACAACCCGAAGTCGAAGAGCTCTTACGCCTGTTAGTCCGATGCATGGCCTGATGCCTCCCGCGTCTGCACATGCAGGTGCGTTCCTGGAGGGACACGGCCGGGCACCGATCAGGCAACAGGCGCCGTGCCGCTCCAGTTTCGAGTAAGGTGCGCCTGATGGATGCGGCGGATCTCGTGATCGTCGGAGGGGGAGCCGCTGGCCTTGCCGCGGCAATCGCCGCCGCCGAACGAATAGGCGGTCGGCACGTGGTCCTCCTCGACGGGGCAAAGACACTTGGCGCGAAGATGCTCATCTCGGGTGGGGGTCGATGCAACGTCACCCACGAGGCGGTGTCGGCCAGCGATTTCTTCGGCAATCGGCGCATCATCAAGAATGTGCTCGCTGCCTTTCCGGTTCGAGAGACCATCGACTGGTTTCACGCATTGGGCGTCGAGCTCAAGCGCGAAGATACCGGCAAGCTCTTTCCCACCACCGATAAGGCGCGGACCGTGCTTCACGCGCTGCTCAACCGTTGCCAGGCCCTGGACATCAACATGTTCACAGGCCATCGGGTGAGCCGCATCGAGTGCGGTCTCGACGGGAGGAAAGGGTTCACAGTCGTTCACTCACGGGGAGCGATTCACACCAGGACTCTCATTCTCGCCACCGGAGGTCGCTCGCTTCCTAAATCGGGAAGCGATGGGTCCGGCTATGCCTTCGCCAACGATCTCGGCCATTCGGTGACCGCGACCGTTCCCGCCTTGGTTCCATTGCTCTTGGACGATAAGATGTTTCATCGGGAGCTTTCCGGCGTGTCGCAAGAGGTGACGCTCACGACAGTCCTGGCCGGCAAGGCGGTCGACGTCCGGACCGGCAGTTTGCTCTGGACCCATTTCGGCGTCAGCGGGCCGGTGGTCATGGATGCCAGCCGCGTGTGGACGTTGGCCAGGGAACGGGGCGACCGCGCCGAGATCTATCTCAATGTGCTTCCGGGGCGGACGTTCGAGCAGGCAAAGCACTGGTTCATCATGCAGGCATCCGAGAGTCCGCGAAGGTCTGTGGTGAAGACCTTGGCGCTCGTCGTGCCTGAACGGTTTGCCGAAGCAGTGTGTGCGGCGGTTGGTTGCAACCCACAGCGGGCGGCGGCACAAATGCCGCGAAGCGAACGGGACCGGTTGCTGAGCGTCCTCACCCGGCTCGCGCTTCCGGTGACCGGAGATCGTGGATGGAACGTTGCGGAGGTGACGGCGGGAGGTGTCCCGCTTGAAGAAATCAATTTCCGGACGATGGAGTCGAAAGTGGTCCGCGGTCTGTATTTGATTGGCGAGATACTGGATTGTGACGGCCGCATCGGCGGTTTCAATTTTCAATGGGCCTGGGCGAGCGGCCATTTGGCCGGTTGCGCCGCTGCGGCGTCCGTCTCGTGATCACGTTTCCGGCAGACACTTGAGCTATGGAACCGAGCGGAGTACAAGTGAAGAAAGCGGCGCGATTTGATTCGTTGCCCATGATTCGATTCTTCGGTCACATTCTCACCTCCCTCGGCAGCAAGGTCCTCATTGCCCTTTCGGGATTGGGACTGGCCGGATTCGTCGTCTTTCACATGCTCGGAAACCTGCAAGTGTTCGAAGGGCAGGACGCCCTGAATGCGTATGCCGCATTCTTGCGCGACATGCCCATGGCCCTGTGGAGTGCGCGGGTGGCGTTGCTCGCCATCGTCGGCCTGCATATCGGTCTGTCGGTCCGTCTGGCGATTCAAAACCGGCGCGCGCGTCCTGCCGGCTACGTGGTCCATCACTATCGTCGGGCCTCCCTGGCCTCCCGCACCATGGCGCTGACCGGCAGCCTGCTGGTTCTGTTCATTGTCTTTCATCTGGTGCATTTGACCGCAGGCTGGCTGGACCCCGAGTTCCATAATCGCGTGGATCTCCGCGGCCAGCGTGACGTGTTCGGCAATATCGTGCACGCCTTCCAAAATCCGCTGCTGGTGGCGATTTACCTCGCCGGCCAAGCCGTGTTGGGACTGCACTTGAGCCACGCCCTGTCGAGCAGCCTGCAGACCTTGGGCTTGGAGCATCCCATGCTGGATCGTCTGTTCCGAGGTGCCGGGCCGCTGGTGGCGCTGCTGGTGGTCGTGGGAAATGTGGCCATTATCCTCGCGATCGCGTTTGGGCTGGTGCACGCGTGATCACCCTCGAATCCAAAGTGCCGCATGGCCCGCTCGAGACGAAATGGGACCGCCACCGGTTCAGTGAAAAGCTCGTGAGTCCGACGAACAAGAGGAAGGTCGGAATCATCGTCGTCGGCTCCGGCTTGGCCGGCGCCAGCGCGGCGTCAACGCTCGGGCAGCTCGGCTACCAGGTGGACTGCTTCTGCTTCCAGGATAGTCCGCGGCGGGCGCACAGTATCGCGGCGCAGGGCGGCATCAATGCGGCCAAGAATTATCAGGATGACGGCGACAGCGTCGAGCGCCTCTTCTACGACACGATCAAGGGCGGCGACTTCCGCTCCCGTGAAGCGAATGTCTATCGCTTGGCACAGGTCAGCATGCAGATCATCGACCAATGCGTGGCGCTCGGGGTGCCGTTCGCCCGGGAGTACGGCGGACAATTAGCCAATCGTTCGTTCGGGGGCGTGCAGGTGTCCCGCACGTTTTACTGCCGGGGGCAGACCGGCCAACAGCTCTTGCTCGGCGCCTATTCGGCCCTTTCATGGCAGATCGATCGCGGCCAGGTCCGGATGCACCCGCGCACCGAGATGCTGGATCTGATCGTCGTCGACGGACACGCCCGTGGAATCGTCGTACGGGATCTCGTGACCGGAGCGATCCGGTCCCATACCGCGGAGGCGGTGGTGTTGGCCACGGGCGGATACAGCAACATTTTTTTTCTCTCGACGAACGCGAGCGGCAGCAATGTGACCGCAACCTACCGGGCTTGGAAACAGGGGGCCGCCTTCGCGAATCCCTGCTTCACACAGATCCATCCGACGGCGATTCCACCGAGCGAAGCCTATCAGGCCAAGCTGACGTTGATGTCGGAATCGCTCCGCAACGATGGGCGGTTGTGGGTGCCGAAGCAGAAGGGGGACAGCCGGTCTCCCGAGCAGATTCCCGAACCGGAGCGGGATTATTTTCTGGAACGGCGCTATCCACGCTTTGGCAATCTCGCCCCCCGCGATCTGGCCTCACGGGCGGTGAAGCACATCTGCGACGACGGCTGCGGGGTCGGACCGGGCGGGCTAGGCGTGTACTTGGATTTGTCCGACGCCATTGCCCAGCAAGGTCTCGAGGTGGTCCAGGAACGGTACGGCAATCTGTTCGAGATGTATCAGCGCATTACGGGTGAAGACGCGTACAAAACGCCCATGCGTATTTATCCGGCGCCGCATTACACGATGGGGGGGCTATGGGTCGATTATAATTTGATGAGTACGGTTCCCGGTCTCTTCGTGATCGGAGAAGCCAATTTTGCCGACCACGGCGCCAATCGACTCGGCGCCAGCTCGCTGATGCAGGGCCTGGCGGACGGCTATTTCATTCTTCCCTATACGATCGGTCATTATCTGGCGACCACGAAGAGTGGTCCCGTCGGGACGGGTCATCTAGACGTGCGGGCGGCCGAAGAGCGTGTGACCAACCGGGTCGCGCGTCTGCTTCGGGGCCGTGGACGCCAAACCGCCGCGTCATACCATCGTAGCCTGGGACGCCTGATGTGGGATCTGTGCGGGATGGCCCGCGAGGAAGCGGGGCTCAAGAAGGCGCTCGAAGCCATTCCGGCCTTGCGCGAGGAGTTCTGGCACGAAGTAGCGGTCCTTGGATCCGGGGCAACATTCAATCAGGCACTGGAATATGCGGGTCGGGTGGCCGATTTTCTCGAATCTGCCGAGCTGCTTTGCTATGACGCGCTGCATCGCGAAGAATCGTGCGGAGCGCATTTTCGCGAAGAACATCAGACGCCGCTTGGCGAGCCGCTCCGAGACGACGCGAACTTTTCGTATGTGTCGGCCTGGGAATACGTGCCGAACGGCCGGCCCGTGCTCCATAAGGAACCATTGGTGTTCGAATTCGTGAAGCCGACCATGCGAACCTATCAATAGTCCGGTGCGGTGCACGCTCGGTCACGAGTGGATGTGATTGAAGCAGAAGGAAACGGAAGGGCGACGATGACGTTCACGCTGAAAATCTGGCGTCAAAACGGACCGGCCGACAAAGGCCGCTTGGTGACCTACCAGGTCCGGGACATCAGCCCATCCATGTCCTTCATCGAAATGCTGGACGTCGTCAATCAACAGCTCACCCTGAAAGGTGAAGAGCCGCTGGCATTCGAGTATGACTGCCGCGAAGGGATCTGCGGCAGCTGCTCGCTCGTCATCGACGGTGTGCCGCATGGTCCGGATCGCGGCACCGTCTGCCAACTCTACATGCGCCGATTTCCCGACGGCGCCACGATCACCATAGAACCTTGGCGCGCAAAGGCCTTTCCGATCATCAAGGATCTCGTCGTGGATCGAAGCGCCTTTGACCGCATCATGCAAGCGGGGGGATATATCTCCGTCAATACGGGCGGAGCCGTGGACGGCAACGTGTTGTTGATCGGGAAGGACCAGGCCGAGACGGCCATGGATGCCGCCTCTTGCATTTCATGTGGCGCGTGCGTCGCTGCGTGCAAAAATGCCTCGGCCATGCTGTTCGTTGCCGCCAAAGTCTCGCACCTTGCCTTGTTACCCCAAGGCCAGCCGGAGCGGACGAAACGGGCCAAGGCCATGGTGGCCGCCATGGATCGCGAAGGGTTCGGGTCCTGCGGCAACCAATACGAGTGCGAAGCGGTCTGCCCAAAGTCCATCAGCGTGCGATTCATCGCGAAGCTCAACCGGGAATTTCTCCGAGCCACCATCGAAGAGCCGAGTCCCCTCGCGGAACAGCCGGCAGATCCTCACGACGAATCTCACTGAGACGACCTCGCCGTTCACGCTCGGCGCTGATCTCCCACGTGGCCCGAAGGCGATGGAGCGCTGCGCTGACGTCACGTGTGTGTGGCTGTTTACGCCTCTTCGCTTGACAGATCGCTGGACATGCACTATCGATGAGTGAGTGAGATATCACCGCTCCTGTGGCAGGTTCTGACTGAACAACTCTATGGGTCGCTCGCTGAATTGTCCCCAATGCCGCCATGAACAGGTGCTGCGCGCCAGGCCGCTCTCGGCGAGCGAACGGGTGGCGGCGATCTTTCTGTTGTCTCCCTTCTCCTGCCAGCACTGCAGTTGCCGCTTTCTGGCCTCCCGCATCGGATTGGACCGCCCGCGTCATCCGATCGACCGTCGCGAGCATCTCCGGATTCCCGTGCGGCTGTATCTCTCGTTTTCCGGTGGGAAAGTCCGCGGCGAGGGCACGGTGCTCGATCTGTCGATGGGCGGCTGCATCATCAGAAGCGAAACGCAGGTGCGGGTCGACGATATCTTCTACCTGGAGATCGCCACGGGATCACACGAGCAACCGCTGGAAGTGGCCGCGATGGTCCGCTCGGTGAGTCCGCGCGGCATCGCCTTCAAGTTTTTGCGGGCGGCCCAGGAGAACAAGCGCCTGCTCGCCTTCATTCAGGCGCAGACCGCCGACCATCTGCAGAAATCGACAGCTCTGGCCGTCCCGGTCAAAAGCTAGCACGCCTCTACTTCTGCCATCCAGCGCGCAGATTCTCGGCCGCCGGCACATGACACGGCGTTATGTCGGTTGTTCCCAGGCGGAAGGCAGGGGGTAGTCAGTCGTCAGTCGTTCATGTTCGACGAGGTCATACGGTTCGATCGTCAGGTCCTTGGGATCGAACGGTTCCGGGCACGCCGGGGATGTCAAGAAATCAACCAGCGCCTGCGCCTTGTCCTCGGTCGAGAACCGGCAGAGCCCATATTCGGGCATGCCCGACGAAGGATGCCAGAAGGCCAGCTCAATCGCACTTCCCTGATAGATGCCCAGCAAACGGTGCCTGAGCTGAAATCCTCCCGCTTGATTCGATGAGCGTTCCAGTGACATGAAGTCTCCCGCTATCTTCCGTGTTCGACCAATGATAGCATGATCCGTTTGCACGTTCATCACAAGGAGGAGAGCTATGGGCAGGGTTTACATGATCGTCCTGGGCGTACTCATGACCGGCGGTCTCTGGGGGTGCGGCTATAACGATCTCCAGGGACTCGATGAAGACACCAAGGCGGCCTGGAGCGAGGTGGTCAATCAATACCAGCGGAGAGCTGACCTCATTCCCAATCTTGTGGCGACGGTGAAAGGATACGCCGCGCATGAAAAAGAGACACTCGAAGGCGTGGTTCAGGCGAGGGCGCACGCCACCGGCATTCAAGTCACCCCCGAGATGCTGAAGGACCCGGCGGCGTTCGAGCAGTTTCAAAAAGCGCAGGCCGGTCTGACGTCTGCCCTCGGCCGTCTCATTGCCATTGCGGAAAACTATCCCAACTTAAAGGCCGATCAGAATTTTCGCGATCTCCAAAGTCAGCTGGAAGGCACCGAAAACCGGATCACCGTGGCTCGCAAGCGATACATCGATCGCGTCGCGGAATACAACAAGATGGTGCGGTATTTTCCGACCAATTTGACCGCGAAATTCATCCTCCATCTGGACGAGCGGCCCAACTTCTCCGTCGCAGATGAAAAAGCCGTCGCCAAGCCGCCGGAGGTCAAGTTCTAGACCTGCCTGCATGATGCCTCTCCACTGTATGAGCCGTGTCTGGCGACAGCCGGCGCGGCTCGTCGTCTTCTTGGGATTTCTGCTGAATCCGCTGCTCCTCTCGGCGCTCGAGGTCCCGCCGTTGACGGGTCGCATTGTCGACCTTGCCGGTGCGTTGCCTGCCCACGACTCTGAACAGTTGAGTGCTCGGCTCGAAGCTCACGAGCAGCAAACCGGGAATCAGGTCGCGGTGCTGATACTCCCGTCTCTCGAGGGAGAGCCGGTGGAGGAATATTCCCATCGCGTCGCGACCACATGGAGGCTCGGGCGCAAAGGGACGGACAATGGCGTCCTCTTGCTGATCGCGCTCAAGGAGCGGAAGCTTCGGATTGAGGTCGGCTATGGGCTCGAAGGGACGCTGACCGACTTGCGTTCAGCCCACATCATTCGCAATGAGATCGTGCCGCGGTTCAAGGCCGGTGATATTCCGGCCGGAGTGCGGGCCGGTACCGACGCTATAGTGCGGACGATCGAAGGCACCTATCAGGCGGCTGAGTCGCCCACGCGCGATCGGCAGCTTCTTCAGTCGAGTGCCTTCCAGTATGTCATCATCGGCATCTTCGTGGGGTTTCTGGCTGGATTAGTGCTGAGCCAAGGTCTGCGGCGCGCCCGCGCGTTGCTGGGCGCCGTGTTGACGTTCATGGTGGCACAGGCGGCGAGCATTCTGTGGGGAGTAGCTGCAGCGGGATTGACCGCTGTCCTGCTCTGGATGGCGCTGAGTGCCAAGGGACCCGGGCGACGGCGGGGATTTGACGATTGGACTTGGTACCGTAGCAGTCGGGGCGGATGGAGCGGCGGTTCGTTTGACCACGGAGGATTCAGCGGGGGCGGCGGGGATTTCGGGGGAGGAGGGGCCAGTGGCGACTGGTAAGGCGGGGCCATTAACCGACGAGGACAAGGGCCGCATCAGCGATGCGGTTCGTGCCGCTGAACGGCTGACGAGCGCAGAGATCGTACCGATGCTCGTCGCACGCTCCGGACTTTACCATGATGCGCAACATCGCGCCGGCCTGGCCTTGGCACTGATGGTACTCACCGGCCTGCTGATGAGCGAGGCGTTCTGGGTGCCATGGGGTTGGCATGCAGCCAATGCCGCGTGGCTCATCGTCTTGACCCTGATGGGGTATGTGATCGGCTCGTGGCTCGGTACGTTCGACCCGGTCATCCGGGCGGTCACTTCAACCGAACGGCTGCGCAGCAAAGTGCAACTGAGGGCGGAGCGCGCGTTCGCACAACACAGCCTCTTCCGCACTCGCGACCGCACCGCCGTGTTGCTCATGGTTTCGCTGATGGAACGGCATGTGTATGTCCTGCCGGACTCCGGAATCGGCCCGCGCATCACGGCGGCACAATGGAACGAGGTGGTGGAAGCCGTGGTGACGAGGCTGAAGGCGGACGACATCGCGGGCGGATTCTGTGCCGGCATCGAACGCTGCGGGGTCCTGCTGGCGCTCGCGTATCCTGCGTCGTCCAATGACAATCCCGACGAACTCTCAAACCGACTCGTGCAGGAACCATAACGCGCTGTTCAATAGACTGCGCGGCATCGTTCCGTTAGAATCCGCCCAGATGTCTGATACCGCCACGGCTCTCTCGAAAACATCCCTGAGCGAAAACCATTCACTGGTGAAAGCCGCGGGGGTCATCGGGGTTGCCACCTTTGCGAGCCGCATCCTCGGTTTCATCCGGGACATGGTTCTCGCACGCCTGTTCGGTGCCACGCCGGCTGCTGACGCTTTCTACGTCGCCTTCCGTATCCCAAGTCTGCTGCGCGAGCTATTCGCGGAAGGCTCGATGTCCGCCGCCTTTATTCCGGTGTTTACGGAATATCACTCGCTCAAATCCAAGCGTGAGGCGTGGGAATTGGCGAGCGCGGTCTTCACCACGCTGCTCACGATCGTGACCCTCGTGACATTGCTCGGCATTCTCATCGCGCCCTGGCTCGTCCAGGCTCTGGCACCGGGCTTTCATGCCTCGCCGGAGAAACTCGCGCTCACGACGGTCCTGGCCCGCATCATGTTTCCCTATCTTCTCTTCATCAGTCTCGCCGCGCTGGCGATGGGCATCTTGAATTCACTCCGGGCCTTTGCCGTCCCGGCCTATGCGGCGCTCTTCCTGAACGTGTGCATCATCGGATGCGCACTGTTTCTGTCCCCGCAATTAGAGGAACCGATTGTCGGTGTGGCGATCGGCGTCGTGGCCGGAGGAGCGGCTCAGTTCCTCATGCAGATCCCCAGCCTCAAGGCGAGAGGATTTTTATTCGGCATCCGCTTTGAGCCAGGCCATCCCGGCGTGAAGCGGATCGGCCGGCTGATGCTGCCGTCGCTGCTCGGGCTGTCGGTGACACAAGTCAATTTGACGATCAGCACGATCCTGGCATCCTTCATCACAGGCGCGCCGACCTATTTGTTCTACGGCATGCGGCTGGTCCAGTTTCCCTTGGGGATCTTCGGCGTGGCGCTTGCCATGGCCATTCTGCCTACCCTCTCGGCCCAGGCGGCCCGCGGTGCCATGGAGGAACTCCGGACCACGTTCGGATTCGGACTGCGGATGATTGTCTTCATCATGTTTCCGGCGATGCTCGGACTGATTTGTCTGCGGACGCCAATCGTGCACGTGTTCTTCGAGCACGGCACGTTTACGGCGCATGACACTGCCGAAACCGCCTTGGCCTTGCTTTGTTATGCCGTAGGCCTCTGGGCATTCGGAGGCGTGCGCATCATTGTGGCGGCGTTTTACTCGCTTCAGGACACCACCACTCCTGCCATCTCGGGCGCCATTGCCGTAGCCGCCAACATTGTCTTCTCCTTGCTTCTGATGTCTCCCTTGGGTGCTGCTGGTCTGGCGTTAGCCACTGCGCTCGCCGGAATGGTGAACGGAATCATTTTGATCGCCTTGCTCAACCGTCGTCTCGGCGGTGTCGAGTGGGGATTGGTAGGCCGTTCGGCCGGACGCGTGCTGGTGGCGTGCATTCCGCTGGTCCTGTCCTGCCTGTGGGTGGCCGGCGCACAGGTCTGGACGCATGAGGGCGAGTGGGCGGCAAAATCCGTGATGCTGACGGTCGCCATCGGATTGAGTGTGAGCGGCTATCTCGGCGTCCATGCGCTGATGCGGTCCGAAGAACTCGATCTCGTGTGGAGCATGGTCAAGAAAAGGTTCGGCCGTCTCATCGGCCGCTAGGAGGATCTGATGACACGCGCGTTGATTTTCAAGTCGAGTTGGGGATGGATGGGCGTGGCCGAATCACGAGAAGGCCTTGCCGCCATCGTGCTGCCGCAGACCTCGAGGGTGGCCGTGGCGACGGCCTTGGGAAAAGGGGGAAGCGGCTTCGATGGCACATCTTCGTCTTCGTCTTCTCTTCTACGGGAAGCGCGCAAGCAATTGATGGAGTATTTGGCCGGGAGCCGGACGTCCTTTGATCTTCCCCTTGACCTCTCGCGAGGAACCGCCTTTCAGCAGCGCGTATGGAAGAAGCTAGGGGCGATCCCCTATGGTCAACTATGGTCTTACCGAGGTCTGGCCTCACGGGTCGGCGGGGTACAGTATGCGAGAGCGGTGGGTGGGGCGGTCGGCGCCAATCCCCTGCCCATCGTCTTGCCGTGCCATCGGATCATTGCCCAGGACGCCGGGCTCGGTGGATTTTCATGTGGGCTGCCGGCCAAACGCAAGTTATTGGCCCTGGAAGGCTCGCTATCCCGGGTTCGCCATGCGGATCGAGACCGATGAAAGCGGTCATCCAGCGGGTGACTCGCGCATCGGTGGAAGTGGAGGGGCAAGTCGTCGGCTCAATCGGGCCCGGACTGGTAGTCCTGCTTGGTGTGGCGAAGGGCGACGGAGATGGGGATTGCCGGTTCATGGTCGAGAAACTGCGGGGCCTGCGTATCTTTGCCGATGACGCAGGCAAAATGAACCGGTCGCTGACCGAGACGGGAGGCGGTATCCTCCTGGTGTCCCAATTCACGCTCTTGGGCAACACCAAAAGCGGACGGCGCCCCGGCTTTGAGGATGCCGCGCCGCCCGATGAAGCCAGGCACTGGTATGAGCGTGTGTCAAAAGAATTGAAGGTGCAGGGGACGCAGGTCGAGATGGGCGTGTTTGCCGCCCACATGAAGGTCGAGTTGGTGAACGACGGCCCCGTCACCTTTGTGTTAGACAGTCGGAACGGCTTTTAAGCGGTCTTCGGATCAGACTCTGCTATAATAGGTCTAACTACTTGTGATCCAGTGAGAGGTGAGATGGGAACGTCAATCCCCGCTCGACATCCGCTGCGTCAGCTCTTCGGCGCCTTGACCGAGAAAACCTTCACGGAACATCTCGGCTGGCCCGATCTCAATGTGACCACCTACGTGACCAACCTGCTCGTTGAGTTCACCCGGACCGATCAACTGTTTAAAATCAGAAACCGCCAGGGCCAACCGGTCGATTCTGTCGTGGACCTGCTGTTCGAATCCGAGGTGCTCCTTGAGGCGCAGTCTTTGGATCGGGAACGGGACGTCCACCAGCACATCGGCGACTTCACGTTGTTCATGGCCGGGCTCTTTCCGGAATACCTGCGTCGGCTGAAGACCGCCGGGTTGGTCTACCATAAGGATTTCCTGGTGGATTACGTGAAGACGGGCAAACGTTCCTACGGCATCGTTGCGCAAATGGCGGACCAGCCTGCCCAGGACGAACGGCCTCTTTTCGCAAAACTTTCTGACAACTTTGAGCTGTGCGTCACGGGGCTGGGATTTGTCCGTTCCGACCTTGACCGTATGAAAAATCCGGCCTACCAACAGGCCAAGGATCTCCTCCTCAATTGACCCGTCCTCATCCCCTTCTTCTGGCACACGGCGGTGCCGGCCGGCGTCCAATAACCAGACGCCAGTCGTCCTGCCTCGCCGATGCGCTCGCCACCGGCTATGCGATTCTTGAGCAGGGAGGTCCGGCTGTAGTCGCGGTCGAAGTCACGATCGGCTTCCTTGAGCAATCCGGTCTCTTCAATGCGGGCCGCGGCGCGAAGCGGCAACTCGACGGCGTCCAACGAATGGATGCCTCTCTCATGGAAGGGGCCGGTCTCAGGGCCGGGGCGGTGGCTTCGCTGGAAGGCTTCGTCCACCCGATCACCGCAGCCAGGCTTGTGATGGAGGAGACGACTCACGTGTTGTTAGCGGGGCCCCTCGCCGGCAGATTTGCGCAGCATTTTGGTCTCGAGAGACATCGTCCGCCTGGAAGACGTCGTCAGCTCGGCTATGACCGGATCCTCGCCGGCAAGGGAAGCGTGAAGGATCGTCATGGGACCGTCGGTGCCGTGGCCCTGGATCGCGCTCGCACCGTCGCGGCTGGAGCCTCGACTGGAGGGATCGAGGTCATGGTGCCCGGCCGGGTGGGGGACACGCCCCTGATCGGATGCGGAGTCTACGCGGATAATCGCTGCGGCGCGGTGTCGATGACGGGTCAAGGCGAAGGCATCATCCGCCTGGCGGTCGCCAAGGCGATCTGCGAGCGGCTCGCGGCAGGAAAGTCTCCGTCCACGGCGGCCAGGATGGTCTTGCGCGAACTGGTCTCGCGGATCGCGGGCGCGGCTGGTACATTGGTGGTAGCACCGGACGGGCGATTCACGATCGCCCATGTGACCCCGCACATGGCCGCCGGGTGGTGGGACGGCTCGGCGCGACCGACAGTCAAAGGGTGTTGGACATGAAGGACATCCTGTTTCACCTGGCTTTCCCAATCCACGACGTCAACCAGGCCAAGCAATTCTATGTCGAAGGACTCGGGTGCAAGCTCGGACGCGAATCCGCCCATGCCGTGACGTTCGGACTGGCCGATCACCAACTGGTCGCCCATGTCGTGGACGGTTCTCCGAGTGAGCAGACAGGAATTTACCCGCGTCATTTCGGCTTGGTGTTTCTCTCGAAACACGATTGGCAGGCATTGGCGGACCGGGCAAAAGCCAAGGGGCTGCGGTTTTTCCAACAGCCGCGAGTCCGGTTTCCCGGCACGCGCATCGAGCACCATACATTCTTTCTTCAGGATCCCTCCGAGAACCTGCTCGAGTTCAAACATTACACCCATGAGTCCGCCATTTTCGGTGAGCGCGATTTTCGTGCGGTGGGCGACGCCTCGCCCGCCGACTGACGTGAGAACCCGGCGCGCCTCCCACCCATGATCAAGAACGGACTTCCAAGGGTTTTCACCGGACCGGTCTGCGTCGCGATCTACGCCGGGCGGTGAGATTGTCTCCATTCCCCCTCAGCGAGATGAACCATGGAGGCCCGTTAATCCATCCGGATCTGGTGCCGTGAGTTCTGGGCCATCCGATGGAGCACCCGCTCGTAGCGCTTGGCCAGCGCATGTGTTTTTCGAAGCGGATCGTAGCGGCGCGGCGACGGAAGAATGGCGGCCAGCCAAGCGGCCTCGTCTTCGGTCAGGTCACGTGCCGGTTTATTGAAGTGGTGCCGGGAGGCCGCTTCGGCGCCGTAGACACCGGTGCCCCACTCGGCCACGTTGAGGTACAACTCGAGGATGCGCTCTTTCGACAGCTCATGCTCCAGCGACCGGGTGATCAGCGCCTCCTGAGCCTTTCGGAGGAGCGAGCGCTCGGAAGAGAGATACAGATTTTTTGCGAGCTGCTGGGTGATGGTGCTGCCGCCCCGTTTGAGTTCTCCCTTTTCGAGGTCGTAGATCGCCGCGTCCTTCATGCCTTCCCAGTCGAATCCTTCGTGGGTAAAGAACGAGGCGTCTTCCGCTGCCACGACCGCACGGCGGAGGTACGGCGAGATGCGGGACAGCGGCACCCACATCCACCGCCGGCCGATTCGCAGGCCCTTCGCCTCGGCCTCAATCTGACGCGCTTCGATCAAGGCGGTGGTTGTCGGGTTGACCGATCGCAGCGAGGACACGTCGGGAAGCGTCACCAGCCAGAGCAATGCCAGGGCGGCGCACGGAATGGCCACCAGCGCGCAGAGTATCAGCCACAGGGGTCTGCCGCGCCGTTTGGTTGACTTCCGCATGCGGGAACCGTATGACAAGTGCAGAGGACCGTTCATGAAAATTCTGAAGGCCGATTTTATCAGAAGTTGCGTCGGGCCAGCACAATTTCCGACGGATTCCACACCCGAAATCGCCTTCGTCGGACGCTCCAACGTGGGCAAGTCCTCGCTCATCAATTCCTTGCTGCAGCGGAAAGGGCTGGCGAAGGTGAGCCGCACGCCTGGCAAGACGCGGGCAATCAACCTGTTTGCGGTCGTCACTGACGATCCACAATTGTCGCGGTTTGTGCTGGCCGATCTTCCCGGCTACGGCTATGCGAAGGTGTCGAAAACGGAACGAGCCCAATGGGCGCCGTTGATCGAGGCGTACCTCGGACGGGACGCGCAGGTCTGCATCGTCATGCTGGTGGAAAGCCGCATCATCAGCCCGCAGGATGCCGAGACGCTTCTCTGGCTCAGGGCAATCGGCTATGAGCCGGTCGTCGTCGCAACGAAGGCCGACAAGTTGAAAGCCGGCGAGCGTGTGGCGGCGCTCCGGCGGCTCCAAGAAGGACTTGGTCTATCGGGGAGCCCGACGTTCATGGCTTACTCGTCGGTGACGGGGGAGGGGCGGGAACGCTTGTGGTCTGTCTTAAAGGAGCACTGTCAAACTTGATTTCGATATAGGCCTTGTTTTTCAAGTCGGCCAGCCACGATTGAAACATGTCCTCGCTTTTTTGCTGAAAGACGAGCGCTTGGATTTCCTGCCTCACTTCTTCAAACGGCCGGAATTGTTTCGGTTTCTTATCGTCCAACCGCACGATGTGTAAGCCCTCCGGGCTTTCAATGATGTCCGAAATGCCGCCCGGAACGAGATTCGAGACGCCTCGCTCGATCGCGGGTAGCAATTCGCCTTGACGGACCAGCCCCAATCGCCCCCCCCGTGACGCCGTCGGTCCGTCCGAATAGCGAAGCGCCAGATCCTCAAACGACTCTCCTTGCTTGAGCAGAGCGGTTACCTCGCGACCCTTCGCTCTCGCGTCTGCGACCTCGTCGGCAGAGCGGGGTTTGATGAGAATCTGGCTCAACGTATATTCTTCGGGAAGCGCAAATCGATCACGGTGCTCCTGATAGTACCGTTTCATTTCCGGGTCGGCGACCATCACGCCGCTCCGGACTTCCCGATCGACGACCTTGAGCAGCGTCAACTGATCCCGAACGCTATTCGTACTGACCGGATCTTTGTCGTCGATTTTTTCGCCCTGTTGAATCAACTGCTTGACCGCCTGTTTGACCTCCTGGTCTCCCACTTCCACACTACGGGCCTTTGCCTCTTGGAGCTGCAGTCGTCGTTCGATCATCGTGGTCAAGGCCATCGCTTCTGCCATTTGGAGTCTGCGGGACAACTCCTCCCCCCGATAGTGCTTCTCCAGCCGCTCCCGCTCAGGCGCCAACTCCCGCCTGACTTCGGACAGCATGATCAAGTCCGAGTTGACGATCGCCGCGATGCGATCTTCGACTTTGGCGGCAAAAGACGCAGACGTTGCTCCAACACAGCTGAGGCCCAGCAGCGCTGAAATCCCAAGTCGGAACCAAGTGGCTGTGCGGAACGAGGTGCTCATGGTCTGTGTGCGCGAAGGGGTTGACGCTGTCGCGCGACGTGGAGGGTGATTGTACAAGATTCAACGTCGCATGCGGAAGAGAAGGATAGGCGACGCGAACACACAGCTTAGTGGAGGGACGCGCCTCTGCGCGTCGGGCAAGGATGGGTGTGATGTCGGGCGTTTTCAGCAGGTCTGCTAGCGCTTAGTCAGACCGTCCCCGCTGAAGCGTGACCCATCGGCGAGTCGCACGACAGCCTTGCCTTTGATTTCAGCGATCACACTGTCGAAATACTGCTTGCGTTTGAGATACAGCAGCTCTTGTCGAAGTCGTTCGCGCTTCGCGAGGTCGGCCTGGATGATTTCCGGCTCGAGCGCCGTGATCATGACGAGATAGTAGCCGCTCTCCGCCTTGATGGGCGCGCTGATCATGCCGGGTTTAAGCGTCCGGATGGCGTCATCCACTTCGGGGATGACCAGCCCCTTGCGATACGGCCCAAGGTCCCCGCCTTTGGCTTTGGTCTTGTAATCGATCGAGTAGCGCTGGGCAAACTTGCCGAAATCGCCCCCCCGGTTGACCTGCGTTTCCAGGTCCTTGGCTGCAGGATAATTGGGGAGCAGCATTTGGGCCACCCGCACCTTGAGCGGCGTCAAGAGCTCACTGGCATGCTGCTCGTAATACCGGTCGAGTTCCTCTTTCGTGAGTTCGACCGTCGTCTTCATCCGGTCTTTCAACAGCTCATCGATCAGCAGTTTTTCCTTGTAGCGCCGCACCCGATCGCGGATCGCGTCATCCAGATCGAGCCCTTGCCTGCGAGCCTCCTGTAAGAGCATTTCGTGGTCGACCAGTTCCTTCAAGAAGACCTGCCTGCCCCCTTCCTTCTCATAGCGCGCCTTCGTGGCGTCGGGCAAATCTGCCCACTCGTGGTCGAACTCGGTTTGTGTGATCGGTTTGCCGTTGACGAATGCCACCACACGCTCTTCGGCTTGCGGCGGCGTGCAGCCCGCCAGCGGCAGGAGCAGGCCCCCGACCGCCATCATCATCAGACACATGTGTAGGACGGCGGAGGCAGTGGCGTATTCAGTCGGTCGTCGATGCATGCAGATGAGAATCCTTGTGGAGTTACGTGGGCGAAGGCGATGTCGCTGTGGTGTTGGTATCACAGACTCCCAGGCTTTGCAAGGTTGCGGTGAGTTCGGGAAAGATGGAAGCCCAGTCCTGATGCGGCATTTGGAGCTCAAAGGCCAGTGGGGAAAGAAAACGGATGCGCGTCTTATATCGGTCCATCAGCTGCTGAATGGCCGTCTGCGGCACGCGGCTCTTCCCATCGAGCGTGACCGCAACCGCCCCGGCTTTCAGTTCGATCGAGACCAGCCGCAGGGCCTTGGCCTGCAACCGGATCTGCATTACCTCGAACAGCCGTTCGACCGGCTCAGGGGGTGGACCGAATCGATCCTGTATTTCACCATGGAGCAGCGCAAGGTCGCCCACCTGGGTGGAGGATGAGAGCCGTTTGTAGAGCGACAGCCGATGATGAGGGTCCGCCACATAGTCTTCGGGGATAAAAGCGGAGACGTTGAGACGGAGTGTCGGGTCCGGTTCTTCTTCGACGATCTGTCCCTTCAACCGCTGCACGGCCTGCTCGACCATTTGCATGTAGAGATCCAGTCCGATGGCGGCGATGTGTCCCGACTGCTGTTTGCCGAGCAGGTTGCCCGCGCCGCGGATCTCGAGATCGGCCGCCGCAATCCGGAATCCCGAACCTAGCTCGGTGAACTGTTGGATGGCCGTCAAGCGCTTTTGCGCATCGTCCGTCAGCCTCCCTTCGTCGGGGACGAGAAAGTAGGCATAGGCCTGGTCGCCGCTGCGGCCCACGCGACCGCGCAGTTGATACAGTTGGGCGAGACCGAACGTGTCGGCTCGATTGACGATGATGGTGTTGGCGTGGGGCACATCGATGCCTGATTGAATGATGGCGGAGGCCACCAGGACGTCTGCCTCGCGGCGGAAAAATTTGAGCATCACGGCTTCCAGCGGTTTGGCATCCATCTGTCCATGCGCCATGACCACGCGCGCTTCGGGAACGATCTGCTGCAGCCACGCACCGGTCCGTTCCATCGTCTCCACGCGATTATGGACAAAGTAGATCTGGCCGCCTCGTCCGAGCTCCCGGAGAATGGCTTCTCGAATCAGCTTGTCGCTGGAGCGGACGACCTGTGTGCGAATGGACAGGCGACCGGCCGGGGGAGTGTCGATGATCGAGAGATCCCGCACGCTCGCCATGGCCATTTGCAAGGTGCGGGGAATCGGCGTCGCGGTGAGCGTGAGGACGTCGACCTGCGCGCGCAGCTGCTTCAGCCGCTCCTTGTGCTTGACCCCGAACCACTGTTCCTCGTCGATGATCACCAGACCGAGATCGCGGAAGCGCACATCCTTTTGCAGCAGGCGATGGGTCCCGATCACGACGTCGATGATTCCCGCCTCCACCTCTTTGAGAATCGTCTTCGCTTCTTTCGGCGACTGAAAGCGTGAGAGGAGCGCCACGCGGGTCGGAAACGGCGCAAACCGTTCGGAAAAATTATCGTAATGCTGATGCGCCAGGAGCGTGGTGGGGACCAGCACCGCCACCTGGCGATTGTCTTCCACCGCTTTGAATGCGGCCCGCATGGCCACCTCGGTCTTGCCGTAACCCACGTCACCGCACACCAGACGGTCCATGGGTTTGCTTGCTTCCATGTCGCGCGTGATATCCTCGATCGCTTTCAATTGATCGGGCGTTTCTTCGTATTCAAAGGCGGCTTCGAACTCGTGATACAAGGTGCTATCG
>JARDZZ010000078.1 GCA_029240595.1 Nitrospira sp.
AGCCGGTGCGGCGCACGGGCAGCAGACACCCGTTCGGCCGCCTCGGGTGACACGGTCCGGAGCAGCGCGCCGAACGCATGGTGGGCATTCCCGGCCCGGCGTGCAGCCTTCATCCGCGCCGGTGTCGTGCCGACGAACACGCCGGTCCGGCCGTCGTTGGTCGGGATCATGCCGGCGCTAGTACCGGGTCTCCCCGCGTGGTGTGCACACCTGCAATTGGCTGGGCAGAGCGGACCCCAGCATCACCGCACAGATCTCAAGAAGAGGCCAGAGGGTCTCACGATCCAGAGCATGACTGCCGCAAAGACCATCGATCCGATCGCCGCAATCCACAAAAACCATTCCAGTTTTCCAAAGACCGCAAAGAGCAGCACGAGAACGGAAAAATCCCGGCTCGCCACATTCTTGAGCATGAATTCGGACAAGGCCGCATGTTTCGGGGAATCCCATTCGCGTCCCGTTGTGATCTTTTGCGCCTTGCTCACCAATGCAAAAGAGAGGGCGTTGCCGAGGATGGCCGCGGCGCCCAGCGCCAGCCCAACCCAGGCATATTCGCTGCCGGACGCATTCGAGTAGACCCCGATCGCGATGCCGCCGAAGATCGCCATGTGCACGAGGTTGTCTAACGTGATGTCCAACCATGCTCCGAACGGAGAATCGGTAAATGTAAGGCGGGCGACTTCGCCGTCGCTGCAGTCGATGACTGCCGCCAGTTGGAACAAGAGCGCGGCGGCGACACCGGCGGTGTAGGTGCCCACGGCAAACGCGGCGGCCGACACAAGTCCGATCACGGTGGCCGTTAACGTGATCACATTAGGCGACCATCCCATCGCGATGAACACGCGCGTACACCAACGTGACAATTTGCGATTAAAGTACCGGTCTACGAATCCTTCGAACTCACTTTTCAAGGAGGTGTACAATCGATGCTCTGCCCGTTGAAGATCTTCGGACGTGACAACCGTTTGATACCAGCATGAAGGATCGGCGTCGATTGAGGTCACCCGTACGCGGCCGTCGACCATGGCACGCTGCAACCAGCGACTGATAGGGACGGTTTCCAATTCGCCCGCCACTTGTGCCGCTGCGCTCAATTCCGTTGTCGGCACAACAAGAACATCTGCAAGCCCGTCACTCATGCCGGACCATACCTCGTGTAGCCATCGCTTTTGAAGATCCGGTCGATGCTCGCGCTGTGTCACGATGATAGCCAGTCCTTCCTGAACATCACGGCGTAATTGTTCAATCAGCGCACGCGAAAAGACCGTGGCGACACCTGATAAGAGGCAAAAGCCGCGCACTTCCGCCGCAAGCGATTCCCATGTGCGCGGATCGTCCAACGGAAATTCGCGAATCGGCATCCAACGAACCGGAATGCTCACGCGGGGGCCCTTGAGCAGGGCTTGCTTCAACCGGTCTTCTTCCTGACCGGCAACCACGATCAACTGCCTGATTCCCGCGCGCTGAAGCGTGAGCACAGTGCGTTGAAACAGTCCGACACCGACGATGGGCGTGAGCGGGTCCACAGCCTTTCGCTCCGGGGCTCCAAGCAAATCAATCGACGGCATCAAGACGGCGGTCGAGAGTCCCTGAAGTTCCGTTTCTTTGTCCAATGCTCTCTCAGTCATGGATATACTCGTTGGAGGGAAAAGATTCCGAGGCGTCGCTCTGAATTTCGCAACAGACGTCGCTACAACTTGGGTAAGACGTCCCGTTCTGCCTTTTCCACGTCTACAGGGAAGTCGATTTCGGTCCAGGGAAGCCCTCCAATGACTTCGTAGCCGACCTTTACTTCGCGAAAGAATTCGATGAGGGCATCTTCGTATTCCATCTGCCATGCCTCACGATCCACGAAGGTTCTCAACGAGGCCACCACGTGAGGCGTGTCCATGTGACGCACTTTGAGAAAACCTACACCCTCGCCCGCATGATCATACCTCAGCGGCAACTTTTTCGTGAGAGCGATCACGCGGCCTCCTTCAGCGACAACCATGCACTCCTCACCCGTTTGCTTGACCGAATCATCCATCAGCAACGCGTTTGGGTACGGTGAGTGAACCAACCGGCGGAGAATTTCCCGATGGAACAGCACATCGGCATCCATAATCACGACGTCGTCATCCAGTGCCGTACGTGCCACCCAAAGTGAGGAAATGCTGCCTCGATGGAATTGCTCGTTCACTAGGAAGTTCACATGCACGCCGAAGGACTCGGAATTCGCGGCCTCGCGGATCATCTCCTGCTTATAGCCTACGACAATGTCGGCACGCCGAATTCCCTCGCTGGCGAGAGAGGATAGATAGCGGGACAGCAGCGTCTGGCCGCCAAGCTCGATTAAACATTTAGGACGATGCTGTGTCACCGGCCATAGGCGCTTTCCCACTCCGGCGGCGAGAATGACGGCTTTCATATGCAGCGGCTTGCCTCAAGCATGAAGTGGACATCGAGCCCTATAGCTTGGCATCGTCGTTGAACAAGCTGGGTCCCGATTGAGCAGGTCCGCTTACCTGCAGGAAGGGACGAGCTTGGAGAGCTCCTCGCGGACCTGTGCTTCCGGTTGTTATGGATGCCCGCCGACAATCTGCTCGAACGCATCGAGAAACGCGATGAATTGTGCTTCGGTCACGGCGCCCATATTGGCAATGCGAAAAATTTTGTTCTCGAGGTTGCCTTGGCCCGCGTAAATGACATAGCCCATGGCCCTGAGCCGATCGTGCAATGTGGGATATGCCACCCCTTCGGGCAGATAGTAGGCGGTGATGCTGTTCGATTGCCGGTCCGGCTGCAGCACCGGTTTGATGCCGATCTTCGCCATCCGTTCTCGGATCAACTGGGCCATCTTCTTGTAGCGTTGGATGCGCTTCGCGACGCCTTCTTCCAAAAGTTCGCTGAGCGCCTCGTCGAAAGCGTAATAGAGCTGGACAGCCGGCGTGAAGGGCACTGTCGCGCGGCCCTGATCGTCGACATAGTGCGTGAGGTGCAAATACAAAGACCGTTTAGGATACGCTCGCATCCGCTCCAAAAAACCTTTGCGCACAAGGACAAATGACACGCCTGGAAATCCTTGAATGCATTTGCCTGCCGTACCGGCCACCATATAGATTTTTGAACCCGCAATGTCGATACTTTCCCCCGCCAAGGCACTGACGGCATCCAGAATGAATACGCGGTTGAGACCATCGACGACTTCTGCGATCGCTTTGCCGGGATTGAGTAAACCGGTCGTGGTCTCATGATGGACCATTCCAACCGCATGCACTTCAGGATGCTGCCTGAGTGCGAGACGCAACCGCTCGGGATCCGGTCGCTCGGTCCATTCATGTTTGAGTTCTGACACTCCGAGGCGGTGCAGGCCCACCATCTGCGACATCCGTTCGCCGTAGACGCCGTTGTTGATGATCAATGCGCGCTTCCCGTGCGGAATGGAGGACATCAAGGCCGATTCGACTGCCGCCGTGCCGGAACCGGTGATCAGGATGGCGGCATACTCGGACTCCGCACCCGGCACGAAGGCCTTCAGTAACTTCGCTTGAATGCCTTGCTGTAGTTCGGCGAAATCAGATTCCCGGTGGCAGATATCCGGACGGGTCAGCGCCTGACGGACACGTTCAGAGACGTTCACTGGCCCGGGGTTCAACAGCATCATAAGGCGGCCTCAGAACCGAGCCTCGACGATCGAGGTGCGGCGAAGCAGGGCGACGAGCACTCAATGGGGGCTGTGAAAAGTTCAGTCATAGGCAAGTCCATGGGGTTAGCGGTCTTATTCTATCGCCTTCATAAATCGTTTTGTGATATCGGGAGGGTCCAGCACAACTCGTCCCGCATCTTCTGCGAACTCATTGACCTTGATCAATAGCATACTCGGTCCGTCCTTCTTGAGCATATCTTTGAACTCATAGACCAGATCATCGAGATCCAGTACACGCTCGACATTCGTGTAGCCTGCCGCCTTGGCGACCTTTTCCAAAGGCACGACATTTGAGATCGTCGGTTGATTACCTGTCGTACCGTACACTTCATTGTCAAAGACCACGTGGATGAAATTTTTCGGCTTCAGGGCGGCGACCGTCGCCAACGTGCCCATACCCATCAAGACATTCCCGTCCCCGTCGAACGTAATGACCTGCTTGTGCGGCTTGGCCAGGGCGACGCCCAAGGCGATTGCCGGAGCGCTTCCCATGGAACCGATCATGTAAAAATGCGTCGGCCGGTCGACAAGTTTCTGAGCCTCGCGGGAAGGGAACCCGTTGCAGATGATCACCGGTTGATCGGTCAATAATTCGAGCAGCGCCGCCATCGCTTGCGCACGGCTGATCAATGTCCCTTGCTCCGGCCTCATGGATGTAAACCTTTGACAACTCCCTTGGTGATGAACAAGGCGACCGGGATCCGCTGCTTCATGAAGGTCTCCGCTATCCATTTGAAGTCTTCGATCGCGCCGGCTTCGGTCAGCGTCCGGTGCGGGATTTTCATCGTATCCAACAGTTGGGGCATGACTTCGCCCATGACGAGATGCTCGGGAGCGTCCTTCCCGCCCTGCCCGCGCCAAGACACAATCAGGATACAAGGCTGATGATAGATGAGGTTCAGGGAAATCAGCGTATTGAGTGAGGTCCCCAGTCCTGAATTTTGCATCAGCACGGCAGGAACCTTCCCGCCCATGTACGCGCCAGCAGCCATGGCTACGGCTTCATCCTCACGGACGGCGGGGGTATACAGGCGCCGGTCCATCAGTTCGGCGATAATGCCTCCGAGCATGGAATCGGGCACCCCCGTGAAGAAATTGACACCCATATCCTGCAAGGCCTGTACGAATGCATCGCTCTCGATCATTCTGACCTTTCTTCGAGAATCATATCCTGCCAAAAAAAGGCGCATTATAAGCCATGCCGTGAGGATTTCACAAGGAAACGAAGCCGTTGCGCCACTTTACACAGCATGATAGCGTTACATCATGCGGTTACTCTTCCTTCTTGTGAGCGGCATGATTGCGTTCTCGCCCGGTCCGGCAGGCGCCGTGTCAATGACCAACGATCCTAAGGGATTTCACAATATCGTCTGGGGAACTGCATTGAACCGTGACTATCCGCTACCGCGGTGCGGAAACCCACAAAAAGATCCTCTCGTACCTGGAATCGGAGTTCGGTCGGACGGAACACCTGCCGGGACAAATGCTGCGCGGCCTCAATCAGCAGTACAATTGGCGCGGCAGCGAATCGGAAATCAATTTGACCTACCAGTCGAGCACCGAGCGCGGCTATATTTTTCTGGACAGCCGGACGCTGGCCCCACGCTTCAACGACCTGCTGGCCGACACGGCTGAATAGCCCATGTTTATCCGGGACTTCCTCCTGCGTCAGGTCTTCCTCGCGATGTTGCTCTCCGGCAATCTCCTGGTCGTGACCTCTACGCTGGCGGTCGAGATGAAGGATGACCCCAAAGGCTTTGAAGGCATTCCCTGGGGTGCAACCCTGTCGGAGTCGGACACGTTCGGTAAAGTGGAAGATGCGGGCCGTTTGAAGACATATGAGCTTAAAGGAGAACCCCCGACTTTTGGGCCAGCCAAGGTCGAATCCATGAGATTTACCACCGTTGATGACCGATTCGCCCGCGTCACAGTTCGATATCGCGGGAGAGAAGCCCATGATCAACTGCTGGGATTTCTTCAGTCACGGTATGGGCCACTCGATCGCACGCCGGGACAGTTTGCGGGGGGTGCCGTGAAGATTTTTGCCTGGCAGGGTCTGGAAACGGTGGTCAGCCTCCGCTACGAAACACGCTCCGATCGTGGCATCATCTTTTTCGAAAATCCGGCGCTTGCCGCCAGGATTGAAGGCGCCATGGCCCCCGATCAGGATTTGGGCGGTGCCACGTACTGATTCCTCGGCCGCCGCACAAAACTTTTCATTGACAACAACCATGGGCTTTCGCATCATGCCCGGTCACCATGCATAACGCCACCAAGCTACGAGCAGCCCTCAAAAAGCCGGGAGCCCTGAAGGTCGTCGGGGCTCATGACGCGCTCAGCGCCCGGTTAATCGAGCGGGCCGGCTTTGACGGCGTGTGGGCGAGTGGGTTCGCCATTTCGGCCTCGCTGAAGTGCATTCCCGACGCCAGTTTCATCACATCGAGTGAGCAACTCGAGGTGGAACGCAACATTGCGGAAGCGGTGAACATCCCCGTTATTGCGGATTGCGACACCGGGTACGGTAATGCCTTGAACGTCATGCGCACCGTCAACGATCGTGAGCGGGCGGGTGTTGCTGCGATCTGCATTGAGGATAACGTCTATCCCAAGCGGTGCAGTTTTTACGCCGGCGTCCGCCGAGAGTTGATCCCCATCGATGAACATTGCGGGAAGATTAAGGCTGCCAAAGCGGCACAAACGGTGCCCGATTTCATGGTCATCGCTCGCACCGAAGCCTTGATTGCCGGTTGGGGTCAGGAGGAAGCGTTGAAGCGCGCCGAGGCTTATGCGGAGGCCGGTGCCGATGCCGTATTGATTCACTCCAAGTCCAAGACGTTCGACGAGCTGAAGACTTTATACAGAGCCTGGTCCAGGCGCGTGCCGTTGGTTGTGGTCCCCACGATTTTTGATCAAACAACGGCTCAAGAAATGGAGCAGGCGGGCGCCAAGATCATCATCTATGCGAACCAACCCGTGCGAGCGGCTATTCGGGCCATGCGAGAGACCCTCGATCTCATCCGGAATGACACGCGGCCTGGTGCGGCCAATGATCGGATTGTGACCTTGCCCGAAGTCTACGACATTGTCGGCGTGCCTCAAATGGAACAGGACGAAAAGGCCTTCCTTCCGATCGGTGGGGAAAAAATTACGGCGATCATACCCGCGGCCGGATTCGAAAAACAGCTGCTCCCCTTAATCGAAGACAAACCCAAGTGCTTACTGGATATCAAAGGCAAGACAATCCTCGAGCGTGCCGTGGCGGCGCTCAATGAGGCGAACATCAAGGAGATCGCCGTTATCCGTGGATACAAGAAGGAGGCGATCGCACTGCCAAATATCCGCTACTACGACAACGATCGTTACGAAGACACAGGAGAGCTCTTTTCAATCTTCTGTGCCGAACCCGAAATGAAGGGCCGAACAATCGTGCTGTACGGCGACATTATTTTTGATACCACGATCCTGGAAAAGCTGCTGAAGAGCTCCGCCGATTTTGCCCTCGTTATTGATCTAGCCTGGCGGGATCATGTGGACCGTGGAGGAGCGCCCTCCCATCTCAACCCTGATCTTGTGACCTTGGCCGATCCCCCCGGGAGTAGTTACCTGTCGCGATTTGTCATGGGGGAGGACGAACACCGGATCGCCAAAATCGGTCAGCACCTTCCTTTGGACCAAGTTCATGGAGAGTTCATTGGCATGGCGATGTTTTCCGAAAAGGGAACGCAGGCCATGCGGGAGTGTTATCGCAGCTCACAAGAGCGGTACAAGTCTGCCGGCTTTCATGAAGCCCGCAGTGTGAGCAAAGCCTCCTTCACCGATCTGGTGCAAGAGTTGATCGACGAGGGACACCGTATCGACGCAGTGCCGGTGTTCAAAGGCTGGATGGAGGTAGATTCATTCGAGGAATATCAGAAGGCTTGGGCCAAAATCCGCCAGTGACTGCCAAGTAAAACCACGTAGTCTTCGTGTATCCGCAGGCTTCAGCACTTGTTGCCCCCTCTTCTGTAGGAGACCGGTGCCCCTCTACTTGGGAATGGCCGAACCCAGCCCCTGGGGTATTCTCGAGGTGTAGGCAACCAGGAGGCACCAATGAAATGCAGCTTACTTGAACAGAACCTGGCGGCGCCCCGCGCTCATGCGCCGCTTGATCGGCGGTATGCCGAACGAGCGCTCATCCATCACGAGGTCACGTATACCGGTACGGAAGGAGCCAGATTCACCACATCGATCGGCTCTCTCAAAGATCTGTCAAAAACCGGCTGTAAAATCCTCGGTACGACGCTTCCGGTGATCGGAGGCCATGTCACGGTCACACTGTATTTAAACGACGGCCAGGCGCCCTTGTGTCTCACGGATGCAACCGTATCCTGGATCAAAGGGCATGTGTTCGCCGTGCGGTTCCCCAAGCTGACGGACGACGAACGGAAGCGAATACAGGGCATCATCTGGAAACATGTCAGGTTGCCCGAGGCCAACCACCACCGGACGGCCTTTCGTATCGTCCCCTAACTGCCCGGGAGAGAGTCGATTCCGACCATGGAAGGAAACGGCATGAAACACACGAGCACTGACCGGTCACGCCGAACCGCCGACAAGCCACCCAACGACAACCGCCGCGGAACAGAGCGCGTGCCGACACAGTTCAGCCTGATGTACTCCGGGATGCATGACGGTCGCATGTTGATCGGCAACGGCGTAGTGCGCAACATCTCAGAAGCAGGCATCGGGATCCACGGCAACCAGGTCGTGAAGCTTGGAATGGACTTATCGCTCTTTATTGACCTCCCCGGAGTCGAGGAACCTGTGTGCATCGCGGAAAGCCGCGTTTCCTGGGTGTCTGGACGGCGCTTCGGAGTCGAGATGATTGCGCCCAAACTCGAAGTGCAGAATGAGTTGCGGTTTTATGTGTGGAACAATCTGTTTCGGAAAAAAGCCAGCAAATCTTGATCAGAGGTGACGCCATGAAGCAGGAAAGAGCTCGATTGTCGAAAACACTGCACCGAACCCATGGCATTTGTGACAGACGTAACGAACCTCGGGTTCCCGTCGATGTCCGGCTCATGTATTCGGCACAGGACGAAGAAAACGAGTTGATCACAGGTGATGGCAGCGTCGTCGACCTTTCCAACAGGGGACTGCGCATCCATGGCAACGTGGCAGTAAGGTCCGGCCTTGAGGTGACCTTGTTCCTCTATCTCCCTGACGGTCGCGATCCCCTCTTGGTCATGAGTGCGAAGGTCACCTGGTCACGAGGGCACGCCTTCGGTGTGGAAATCCTCAAGATGAACGTACGGGAGCGGAACCGCTTGCGGTACTTTCTGGGCACCAATCTTCCTCGATAAACTCCCTCTTTCTCGGAGAAGCAGTCTTTTCATTGTCCCCTGCCAGATGTTCGTGGTACGTTCTAGGTAAGTAATTACTCACTCACTTAGATGACGGTTATGGCCACACGATCGACCAGTCAGCAGCGTCAGGCCGGCCTCATTGCGGCGGCGGCCTCCCTCTTTGCAGCCAAGGGATTCAACGGCACGACGACGAAGGAGATCGCCAAGGCCGCCGGCGTCAGTGAAGCGCTCGTCTTCAAGCACTTCCCCACCAAGCGCGCGCTCTACGGAGCGATCTTGGCCGAGAAGGTCACCCTCGATGAGCTGTTGGGAGCGGTCGAGGAATCGGCGCGAAAGCGTGATGACCGGCGGGTATTCACCTTAATCGCAGGCTTTCGCATCAAACCCTCGGTGGATTCCACCCTCTTGCGACTACTTCTTTTCAGCGCGCTCGAGGGCCATGAGTTGTCCGACATGTTCTTCGGCAAACACCATCGCGTGCTGTACGATCACCTGGCGACCTATATTAAAACCAGAATCGACGAGGGCGCGTTTCGTCAGGTCGATCCTCTGCTGGCCGCCCGAGCCTTTATCGGCATGGTCGTACACCATCGTCTCCTTCATGAAATTTTCGGCGTCCCGATGCACCAAACTCATGATGCAACGGTGAGGACTTACGTGGACCTTTTCCTCACGGGCATCATGAAGGCGCGGCGGAGCCGGCCACTATGAACCCTGTAAGGCAGCACCCCCTTGTCACGCTCGGCATCATTATCTTCTTTGCCGTGACGGCACTTGTCGTGTTCCGCCTGAGCAGCGGCGCCAAGATCGATCAAAAGAAATCACGCGTCATCACGGTGGGCACGGTCACCCCCCTGAAGCAAGACTTGGAGATCCGGTTGGGGTACACCGCCGACATCACTCCCAACCAGGTGGTCAATGTTTTCTCACGTGTCGATGGGTATATCTCTAAGCTGCATGTGGACAAGGGTGATTTCGTGAAGGCGAATCAGTTGCTTCTGGAAATCGATCATCAGGATTATTTGCACAACGTCAACCAGGCCAAAGCCAATCTCGCGGCAGCCCGGGCGAAGGTCACCCAGCAAGAGGCATCGGTTCGCAATGCCAAACTGACGCTTGACCGCATGCAGGCCCTGATCAGGGACCAGTTTGTTTCACAACAAGATGTGGATACCGCCGAAGTGAACTCGGATGCAGCGATCGCCGCTCTCGAGTCGCTCCGCGCACAGGTCAAGCAGATGGAGGTGGCGCTCGCCCAAGCCGAGACCAATCTGACGTACTCTTACATCCGAGCCCCCTTCTCAGGATACGTCGCAGAGCGGAACCTCGATTTGGGCGCCTATGTCACGGGGGCCGCCACCAGCAATTCCACCACCTCCCGAGGCATTGTGAGTTTGCATGATATCTCAACGGTCCGTACCCTCATCGAAGTCGTGGAGAAGGATGTTCCGCTGGTGCGGATCGGACAAAAGGCAGAGATCCGGGCGGAAGCGTATCCGGACCGAGTGTTCGAAGGGACAGTGACGCGCGTCGTTCAGGCCTTGAACCGCGCCACCCGGACCATGACGGTTGAGGTGGATCTCCCGAACAAAGACCGCTTGCTGAAAGGCGGTATGTTCGCGCGGGTCGAGGTCCTGGTAGGAAAGCACCAGAATGCATTGCAGATACCGATTGATGCGGTCAGCCGATTGGAAGACGCCCAATACGTGTATATCGTACGCGACGGGAAGGCCGAGCGAGTATCCGTTGAAATCGGCGTCCGAGACGAGAACCGGGTCGAGATTACCAAAGGACTGGTCGGCTCCGAACAAGTGATCGTGTCAGGGAAAGACCTCGTTCACGACGGGATGCCCGTACAGACAGAACCCTTGACCCGCTCGTAAGCCGTCCGGGTTGGCTCGGATCAGGAGACCTTGAGATAGATCAATCGTATTCAGTCTTCGCTCAGCGCACGACATTATGTGGCTCACCCTTCTCGCGTTACGAAATCGCATCGGCATCCTGATGCTGTCGCTTGCGATGATCGTGCTCGGTGCCACCTCGCTGAATCGCCTCCCCGTCGATCTGTTCCCGAACATTCAGGTCCCTGTCGCCTTTGTCGGTGTCATCTACAAAGGCGCCCCCCCACTCGATATCGAACAGAGCGTCGTGTATCCCATCGAGAAAGCCGTCAGCTCGGCGTCCAATGTGGAGCATGTCGAATCATTCGCCAAGCAAGGCATCGGCGCCGTTCAAATCTGGTTCAACTGGGGCGCGGACATCAACGTCGGACAGATGGAGGTCATGCAGCGGATTACCCAGATCTTGAACAGCCTGCCGCCGGGTATACTTCAACCGTTTATCGTCAAGTTCGACGTCTCGAATATTCCGGTGTCCTTCGTCACTGTCTCCAGCGACGCCCTGGACGAACGGGCGCTGTATGACCTTGCGTTCAATACGATCGCTCCCCAGATTGAACAGATTGCCAACGTCGCCGCCGCCACCGTGGAAGGCGGCAAGATCCGCCAGATCAACATTAATCTGGATCCGGCACTGCTCAATGCGCGTGGGCTGTCGATCCTGGATGTTGTGAAGTCGGTCAAAGCCGCGAATTTGATCCTCCCTTCTGGCGATATCAAGGCCGGCAATCTCGACTACAACGTCTTCACCAATAACCAATTCCGCACCGTTGAGCCGATTCAAGATGTCATTGTCAAAGTGAACCAACAGGGAAACCCTGTTCGGGTCAGGGACCTGGGCACTGTGACCGATTCTTCCGACATCCAAACGAACATCGTTCGAACAGACGGCAAACGGGCAGTCTACCTTCGCGTCAACAAGCAACCGATCGCAAATACCGTGGAAGTGGTCGATGCCTTGCGTGCGGCGTTGCCGAAAATGATTGGCATTCCTCCCGGTGTGAAGCTCGGCATCTCCTTCGATCAATCGGTATACATCCGCCAATCGATCGGCAATCTCGTCGAGCAAGCCCTGCATGGTTCTCTGCTGGCCGCAGCGGTTATTCTCGTCTTCCTACGCAACGTAACCAGCACGCTCATCATTTCAGTCGCCATTCCACTCTCGATCATGGTGACGTTCATTGTTCTGTATTTCACCGGCCAAACGTTGAACGTCTTTACCTTGGGAGGATTGGCGCTGGGAATCGGTCGCCTGGTCGACGACTCAATCGTCGAACTGGAAAACATTCAACGTCATCTCAATACGAACCAACGTCGTTGGGATGCCATTCTAGAAGCCGCCCGGGAAGTAGCGATGCCGATTTTCGCGTCAACGGTCACCACGGTGGTCGTGTTTCTCCCGATCTTTTTTGTCGTGGGCATTGCCCGGCTGTTGCTGATTCCTCTGACCCTCACCATCGCGATTGCCCTCTTCACTTCCTTTTTCGTCTCGCGAACGGTCACGCCGGCGCTCTGCTTCAAATTCCTGAAGCCGGAACAGGAATCGCACCGTTCAATGCCGGCTTGGTTCGTCAGTCTCATGACGTGGAGTCGCGAGCGGTATGAGTCGTTGGACCGCGGATTCGAAGAGTCACTCCGCTGGGTACTCACTCATCGCCGGTTATTCATCGTCGGCATCCTAGTCATCTTTGGAGCCTCGCTCGCCTTGGTGCCGCGGATTGGTACCGAGTTTCTGCCCGTTTCGGATGAGAGTCAGTTTCGCATTGTGCTTCGTGCGCCGGTCGGCCAGCGTGTGGAGAAAACGGAGCAACAGGTTGCCGAGGTAGAGCGAGTTTTGCGTACCACTATCCCGGCCCACGAGTTGGAAACGATCGTGTCCAGCACCGGTGTTCTGGCCCAGGGTCGATCGTCTCTCTTTAATCCCAACACGGGCCCGCACACTTCGGTCATTTCCGTGTACCTGTCTTCGCCGGAACATCGATCGCGAAATCAAGTCCAGATCATGAACGACGTGCGGCCTAAAATCGTCAAGTTATTTCCCGGCGTTGCGATGTTTTTCGATCCGGGCGGGCTCGTCAAGCGGGTGACCAGTTTCGGCTCACAGAAGGCCGTTGACGTTGAGATCTACGGCTATGACTTTGAAAACGCCCGAACGGTCATTGGCCAAGTCGAGGGTGTCATGCACAAGGTAGACGGCTTGGCCGATATCGAAGTCAGTCGGGAGGAGAACTACCCGGAGGTCAACGTCGTGGTCGATCGTGAGAAGGCCGCCCTGCTTGGGATCAGCGAAACCGACATTGCCAACGCCGTTCTGTTTTCACTCAACGGCAACGGACAGACGGATCCGATCATCTATACCGATCCCCAAAATGGGAATGAATATTACATTAGCGCCTGGCTTGCAGAAGAGCATCGGAAGGATCTGACCGACATCGAGAACATTATCTTGACGGCCAGAAACGGCGAACCGGTTCTCCTGAAGAACGTCGCGACGCTGAAGTTGAACGCCGGACCGGTGAAAATCGATCGCAAGTTTTTTCAACGGGTGATCCACATTACGGCCAATCCGTTAAACCGTGATCTGGGGGCCATTGCCGAAGACCTCGAAACCGCCTTTGCCAAACTGCAATTGCCCAATGGTTTCAGTATCCGATTGGCCGGACAGATTCAGCAGCAGCGTGAAACGTTTGTGGGCCTCATGTTCGCCACTGTTCTCGCTCTGATCCTCGTGTATATGGTCATGGCCGCCCAGTTCAAGTCACTCGTGGACCCCTTCATCATCATGTTTGCGGTTCCGATGGGATTTCCTGGGGTGATCCTGGTGCTGTTTCTTACCGACACGACGCTGTCGACGACCTCGATGATGGGCATCATCATGATGCTCGGCATTGTGGTGTCCAACGGCGTGTTACTCGTCGACTATACCAATGTGTTGCGGCGGAAGGGATTGGCCCTGCAGGAAGCGGTGGTTCTGGCAGCCCGCACCCGGCTGCGTCCTATCTTGATGACGTCGCTTGCGACGGTGTTCGGCTTGTTGCCAATGGCAATCGGCTGGGGGACCGGCGGCGAAACGAACGCCCCGTTGGCTCGGGCGGTCGTCGGCGGCCTCAGTGTGTCGACGCTCTTGACGCTGTTTCTTGTGCCCACGATGTATCTCATCCTCGAAGAACGCTTCCCGCGCCGTGCGACCCAGGAGCCGACTGTGTTTGAGGAAATTCCCTCCGAACCGCCGCTGGTGCCGGCAAACCGTTAGACCAATGGTGCTCGCGAGGAAGATTGAGTGGGAGAACGGCTGCTTCAGGCTAGAGCTGCTCACCAATCGTCGGAAACAGCGCCTTCAATTGCATCGCTAAGCCCATATCACCGGTGATTTTAATCCGTCCCGACATGGCTGCGGCCGGTCCACTGAGCTGACCATTCAACACCTTGATGCAATCTTCGCTCGCCATGGAAAGCGTCACATGCGGATCGTCATCTCTGCCTTCCCTGACTTGACACGCGCCTTTCCGGATGGTGATCACATATTGCCCGCCTTGCGGCCCGCTCAAGTCGAATTGATAGACCGCCTCGAGATCGTCGGCGGCCTCGGCATCGAACTTACCGGGCAGGTGTTTGAAAAAATCCTTGATCGTTGGGGCAGTCATGATCGGAGTGGCGGCTGAGAGTGTAAGGGAGCGGAGTTTCCACCGCCCCCTTGGTTTGATCAATAACGAAGCGTGACTGTGGCCGTCGACCGCCGTGCTCGGAAGAATTCCTTGGAAAACTCTTCGACCACGCTCGGGTCATAGCCCTTGCAACTGAAAATATCCAAATAGGCGCTGTTCGTGTCATTCGCGAAATGGCCGCTAATCAAGGACGTCGAGATCAGCTGGACCATCGAATATCCAGCCACCCGTCCGGAGCCGAAATCGACGACCTGGCATTCGCCGAATCGCTGCATGCCGATCAGGTCGCACAGCTCCACCACATAGCGGCGTATATGCTCGGCATCGCGAATCAAATCAGGGTGGCAATCTTGTAGGTCAACGGCGGTGCACAATCCCCAGGCCTTGCCCTCTCCCACCATGTCCTGAACCGGGACGGAGGGAGAAGTCGCTGGGGCACTCGATGGCAAAATCGTCTCTTCCGAACCAACCGGAACGCTCATACGGCAGTCCGCCTTT
>JARDZZ010000258.1 GCA_029240595.1 Nitrospira sp.
CATCGTCACGGTGGTGCCCTGGTCCGGTATGCTCTTGACCTCGAGGCGTCCACCCATCGCCTGCATGCGTTCCCGCACGCTGAACAGGCCGAAATGCCCGTTCTCTGATTTGGCCTCCATCGCGACAGGATCGAAGCCGCGGCCGCTGTCCTGCACTTCGATGAGGAGTTGTTGCTCCTGATCCACCTTCAAGGATACCGTGGCGCGATCGGTCCCCGCATGTTTGGCGACATTGATCAGCAACTCCCGCACCGATTGAAACAGCAAGACCGATTGATCGTCCGGCAGGGACACCTGCTCATTTAAGAGACGGACTTCGACCAGCAGACCATGCAAAGGCATCTGCTTGGCCAACCACGTAAGAGCCGACGGCAAACCCAACTCATCCAGCACCGGTGGATTCAGCTTAGCCATGAGTGATCGGGTGTACTCGCCGGCCTTTTCCAGCAGGTTGTCGACTTCCCCTACCAGCTGCTGGACAGCCGGGGCCTGCCCTGAGACTTTCTGACGAAGCTGTGTGACCTTGATTCGTCCCAATGCCAGCATCTGCGCCAGGTAGTCGTGGAGCTCCGAGGCCAGCCGTTTCCGTTCGCGCTGCTCCGCCAATGTGAGTTCTGTTGCCAGTGCCTGCAGCCGTTGGTTGGACGCCACGAGATCCCGCGTCCGCTCCGTGACACGCTGCTCGAGGTCGCCATTCAGCCGGCGCAACGCTTCTTCGGCGCGTTTGCGTTGGCCTAACTCCATTTCCAACGCATGGTTGGCCACCTTCAATTGTGCGGTCCTGGAGGCAATCCGAAGTTCCAAATCGGCATTCAACGAGACGATCGCATTACGGGCTGCGGTATGCTCCTCGCGTAATCTCCGCTGCTCCAGTGCGTGTCGAACCGCCTCGCCCAACCGTCCCAGGCGGTCCTTGAGGAGATAGTCGGCCGCGCCGGCCCGCATCAGCGCCACGGCGTCCTCATCTCCGATGGCATGCGAGACGATTATGAACGGAATCGCCTGGTCGCGTTGACGGGTGAGCTCCAACGCCTCGGACGAACTGAAATGCGGGAGGTTGTGATCGTAAATGATCACGTCAGGAGTGCTCTCCTCGAGTGCGATCATGAACGCGTCCCGTGTATCAACGCGGCGGGATTCCGGTTCGAATCCGCTCTTTTTCAGTTCACGGACGACCAATTCCGCATCGGTCGCATCATCTTCCACGATCAACACGCGCAGCGTTGCCATAGCCCACACTCCTTCCGAGGTCAATTGGATTGTGATGCGGATTCGAGCGCCAATTCCGAAGGAAACTGATTGAGCAATATCCAATACAAGCCGACCTGCCTGACTGCATCACTAAATTGTGGAAAGTCGACCGGTTTGACGACGTAACTGTTCACTCCGAGATTGTAGCTTTTGACGAGATCCTGCTCTTCACGCGAAGAGGTCAGCACGACGATCGGAATCCCTTTGGTCCGTGGATCCGACTTGCATTTTTGCAAGACTTCCAACCCATCCACTTTGGGCAGCTTGAGGTCCAGAAGGATGAGTTTGGTGTTTCGACATGGACTGCGCTCGGCGTAACGGCCGGTTCCGAACAGGCATTCCAGCGCCTCTTCGCCGTCTCGCACGACATGTACTCTGTTGGCGATATGATGCTTGTGAAACGCCCGTAACGTGATTTCGACGTCCTCCGGATTATCTTCGATCAGGAGAATTTCTGTACCATTTGTCATCGCAATGCCTTTCGTAATGAGAAAAAGAAGGTGGCACCCCCATCGACCTTGCCTTCCGCCCACACGCGTCCTCCGTGCCGTTGCACGATGCGCTGCACGATAGCCAGGCCCACGCCGGTGCCTTCGAACTCCTCCTTCAGGTGTAATCGTTGGAACACTCCAAACAGTTTGTGGACGTATTTCATGTCGAAGCCGACGCCGTTGTCTCGGACAAAATACACCGAGGCGTCAGCCTGGCGGTCGTCTGGCAGCCACCCGACCTCGATCTGAGCCACCGGGCGATGGCGCGTAAATTTGAAGGCATTGGCCAGGAGATTCATCCATACGAGCCTCAACAGCCGCCAGTCTCCCTGGCAGGGCGGCAGATCACCGATCGTCAGATCAACGGTGCGACCGTCGTGCGTCACTTGGAGTTCGTCGGCCACTTCCCGTGCGATCTCGGCCATCTTCGTCGGACGGAAATCCATGCCGATGCGGCCCAAGCGGGAGAATTCCAGCAAGTCGTCGATCAGTTCACCGGCTTGGCCGGCAGCCTTCCTGACGATCCCAAGGCAGCGCCGGGCCTCGGAGTTCAAGTGCGCGCCATGGTCTTCTTCTACGATGCGGATGTACGCGTCGATCGTGCGAAGCGGCGCACGAAGATCGTGCGACACAGAGTAGGAGAAGCTTTGCAGTTCCTTATTCGCGTCGGCGAGACCCGATTTCTGTTGAATCAATTCGTCGTTCGCCATCGTCAGCGCGCGGTCACGATCTTTGAGGGCTTGCTCGGCCTTTTTTTCCTCCGTGACATCACGGAAGACAACGACGAGGCCGGCGATCTCCTCGCCCGCGCGAATCGGCATCGCACTATACACCACGTCGAAGCACGTGCCGTCCTTGCGCACGAAGACATCCTGGTGGTTGATCAGCGACGTGCCCTTCTGGAGCACCTGCAACCCCGCGCACTCCTGTGCAGGAAAGGGCGACCCATCACGATGCTTGTAATGGGTCACGTCATGCATTTTGAGTCCGAGCAATTCCTCCTTGTTCCAGCCGAACAGCTTTTCCGCAGCCTGATTCATGGAAACGACGAGTCCATGCCGATTGACCGTGTACAGCCCTTCACCCATGTTGTTGATGACCGCTTCCTGATAGGCCAAGGCATGCCGTAGCCGTTCGCGGCTTTCTTTCAATGCCCGCTCCTGTTCAACCCGGGGAGTGATGTCCCGGGCAATCTTCGATGCCCCAATCACCTTTCCGTGCGTATCGAACAGCGGCGAAACCGTCAACGCAACGTGCACATCGCTTCCGTCTTTGCGGCGCCGGATCGTTTCGTAGGTCTGGACCGTCCGCCCGTGCGAAATCTCGTCGAGAATGCGGCGCTCTTCATCCTGTCTATCGGCTGGAATGATGAGGGTCACGGGCCGGCCAATCATCTC
>JARDZZ010000079.1 GCA_029240595.1 Nitrospira sp.
CCGGCACGTTGCCCGTGCCGTTGATCGTGGGGTTCGGCAAGGCCTGTGAACTCTGTGAGCAGGAAATGCCCGCCGAGTCCGCCCGCTTGGCAACTATGCGTGACCGTTTGCAAGCGGGGATCATGGCGGCTTTGGAGGAAAGCTATCTCAACGGCCACCCAACCAATCGTCTACCGGGTAATTTGAACATTTCCTTTGCCTACGTTGAAGGTGAGTCCTTGTTGATGGGGATGAAGGAAATCGCGTTGTCCTCGGGGTCGGCTTGCACGTCCGCCACGTTGGAGCCCTCCTATGTGCTTCGCGCCCTCGGCGTCGGAACGGAACTGGCCCATTCATCCATCCGCTTTGGTCTGGGACGCTTCAACACGGATCAGGAAATTGACTATACGATCAAGAAGGTTATTGAAATAGTGACGAAGCTGCGAGAGATGTCTCCACTTTATGAAATGGCGAAAGAAGGGGTGGATTTGAAATCAGTTCAATGGGCTGCTCACTGATAGAGGATAGAAGAAGCTTACGTGTCTAGATCTCATAAATGCGGAGGGTACTATGGCATACAGTGACAAGGTCGTCGATCATTTCAATAATCCCCGGAACATGGGAAGCTTTAAGAAGGAAGAGGACGGCGTCGGCACGGGAATGGTCGGCGCGCCGGAATGCGGCGACGTCATGAAACTTCAAATCAAGGTTCAGAACGATACGATCGTTGATGCGAAATTCAAGACGTTCGGCTGCGGATCCGCTATCGCGAGTTCAAGCCTGGCTACTGAATGGCTCAAAGGGAAGACGCTGGAAGAGGCCCAAAAAATCAAGAATACCGACATTGTGCAGGAGTTGAACCTGCCGCCTGTGAAGATCCATTGCTCAGTGCTCGCTGAAGATGCGATTAAGGCAGCTCTTGCCGACTACCAGAAAAAGAGCGAAACGAAGTAAGCAGGAAGGAGCGCCTCATGGATAGCACGAAGACAGAGACCCAGGTGCCCGTCATCACCCTCACCGATGCCGCGATCAAGGAAGTGCAACGTCTGATTAACGTTCAAGGTATCACTGAGGGAGGGCTTCGTCTTGGCGTAAAA
Organism: Nitrospira sp.; assembly: GCA_029240595.1. Taxonomy (GTDB): domain Bacteria; phylum Nitrospirota; class Nitrospiria; order Nitrospirales; family Nitrospiraceae; genus Nitrospira_C. The sequence continues at coordinate 1,077 of JARDZZ010000079.1, forward strand.
GGTGGTGGATGCTCAGGATTGAGTTACACGGTCAATTTCGACGAAAAGATTGGTCAATACGATCAGGTCTACGATTTTGATGGCGTGAAGGTCATCGTGGATGCCAAGAGTGCCATCTACCTCCAAGGCACACAACTCGATTATCAAAAGGACCTGATGGGCGGAAATTTCAAGTTCGTCAATCCAAACGCCAACAAGACCTGCGGCTGCGGAGAGTCGTTCTCGGCATAGGCTTGAGCGCGTCCGAGTTCCCTCAATCAGGCATGGCATCCCGCCATGCCTGTTTTTTCAGATCAGCATGTGACCATGGATCATCAATCAGGCATTGACAATTCAGGTCGGCGAGAGCTGCAGATGGCCAGAAGCATGTGCTGGCACTGCCAATCTGAGGTGGCCGGCGAATATTTCTGCGAACGGTGTGTCAAGGTACAGCCCGTCTCGAAAGATGCAGATTACTTCACGTGCCTTGGCTTTCCGCGTCGCCTCACCATCGATCTCGGGATGTTGGAAGCCAAGTTTTACGAGCTCAGCCGGGCGTTCCATCCCGACTTCTATCAGAACAAGAGCGAGACTGAACAGGCTATCAGCCTCAGTAATGCGGCGACCCTCAATACCGCCTACCGGACGCTTCGAGATCCGATTCAACGCGCTGAATACCTGCTGGACCTTGAAGCTGGAGCCGTGAAGGAAATCCGCAGTTCCCCGCCGGCAGACCTGTTTGAAGAGATTCTCGAACTCCAGGATACGCTCGAGGAGTATAGGGCCTCCGATCAGTCGTCAGACGCGGGGAAGCAGCTTCGGGCCCAATTACAAACCGAACAAACTGCACTCGAGCGGCGCAAGCGAGAGATGGAAGAGCAGCTCCAACACCTCTTTCGCCAGTGGGACGAACTTCAAGACAAAGGCGAGGCCACGAGCGCGGCGCGGGCCGATCGGGAGCGTCTCCTGAAGCAGATGCGGGAAATTCTCTCCAATCGGACCTACGTCAAGAACATCGTGAGCGACCTCGTCGCGACCATCGGATAAACACATGACACGCATTGTTGGAATTGATCTTGGAACGACGAACTCCCTCGTCGCCTACATGAAGGACGGCACGCCGACCGTGATCGCCGGTCGAAGCGGCCGGACGATGGTGCCCTCTGTCGTCGCGCTGACGGATAATGGTTTGATCGTGGGAGACTCGGCGAAGGAGCATTTGACCCGCAACTCCGGGCGAACCGTCTACTCCGTCAAGCGGTTCATGGGAAAAGGCCTCGCAGACGTGCAGAGTGAGCTGTCCTACTTTCCCTACTCGCTGACAGAACAGGGCGGCGTGATCCGCATCCAGCTGGGAGAAAAATCCTATTCCCCGCCGCAAATCTCAGCCATGATCTTGAAAGAGCTCAAGCAGCGCGCTGAGTCACATCTAGGCGAAAGCATTACCAAGGCCGTCATTACAGTCCCCGCCTATTTCAATGATAGTCAACGGCAGGCTACCAAGGATGCGGGCATGATCGCCGGTCTGGAAGTGTTGCGCATCATCAATGAACCGACTGCCGCGTCGCTTGCCTATGGGCTCCAAGAGAAAACTCAGGGAACGATTGCCGTCTATGACTTTGGCGGCGGAACCTTCGATATTTCAATTCTTAAGCTGAAGAACGGCATTTTCGAAGTCCTCGCCACCAACGGCGACACGCACTTGGGCGGCGATGATGTGGACCGCCGGGTCGCTGACCTCTTCCTGACCGACATTCGCAAGGCGTTCGGGATCGATCTGAGTGCATACCCGGACCACATGCAGATCGTTCGTCTCGAGGCGGAACGGGCAAAAATCCGGCTGTCGGACGAACTCAAAACCAAGATTGCGATCGACCTTCCTGACGGCAAGGGCCGCTTTACCCGTGAACTGACGAGGGACCAGCTGGAAACGGTGACGGCGGACATCATCGAACGGACGCTGGCGCCCTGCCGGTTTGCCTTACAAGACGCGGGGCTGTCGCCTGCCGACATCGACGAAGTGGTGTTGGTGGGTGGATCGACTCGTATGCCGCTCGTGCGTCAGCGCGTAGAGTCGCTCTTCGGGAAAAAGCCTCACTGTCATTTGAACCCCGATGAAGTGGTCGCCCTCGGTGCTGCCGTTCAGGCCGACATTCTCACCGGCGGCACGACCGACATGTTGCTGCTTGATGTGACGCCGTTGTCGCTCGGCATCGAGACGATGGGCGGCGTGATGAGCAGTCTCATTAGACGGAATACGACCATTCCAGCCAGTGCCAAGGAATTGTTTACCACATATGTTGACGGCCAGACCGGTGTCGATATTCACATTCTTCAGGGAGAACGCGAGCTCGTCAAAGATAACCGCAGCCTCGCACGATTTCGCCTCAAAGTCGCTCCGCTTCCGGCTGGCGTCCCCCGGATCGAGGTGACGTTCTTGATCGATGCAAACGGTATTTTGAACGTCAAAGCAAGCGACATGCGGACGGGCCAGACCCAATCGATCGAAGTGAAACCGTCCTATGGCTTATCGGACACCGAAGTCGAACGGATGATCGAAGATTCGTTCAAGTTCGCGCAGCAAGACGTCGACGCCAGGAAACTCATTGAAGCGCGGCTAGAGGCCGGCGCCCTCATGACGACTACCGAAAAGTCACTGGCCGACGGTGACAAGCTCATCGGGCAGGAGGAAGCCGCAGCCATTCGGGACAGACTTTCTCTACTCAAAGCCGCCGCCGATGGCAACGACGCGAAAGCAATTCGAGCACGGATGGCCGACCTCGAGCAGGCGGCCAAGCCGCTGTCGGTCGCCATGCTTGATGATTCACTCAAACGGAGCTTGAAAGGGAAAAAAGTCTCCGAAGTCTCAAAACGTGATTGAGATTCGGCCACCGGAAAGAAGTTTGATAGGGCCACAGGCGAGGAGTTGTACATGGACCTGAAATGGCAGGACACAGAAGATATCGCGATCAGGCTCGTCGAAGAACACCCGGGAACAGATCCGTTGACCGTACGATTTACCGATCTGCATTCGTGGATTATCGCCTTGCCAGATTTTAAGGACGACCCACAAAAATCCAACGAGAAGATTCTGGAAACCATTCAAATGGCGTGGCACGAAGAATATCAAGACTCGGCGTCCTGATCCTGCCTCCTCTGCTCTATTCCGGCTGATCGATTTTATAAAAGTCCATCGGATCGGAACGGCGCTGCACCGCCTGGGTCGGTTCACTTCCTCTCGCGAAGATTTCGACGTTCCCCGGCTGATCCTCCTGCTCCGTATTGAGCAGACCCGTGGAGGGATCGACCTTGACGAACGTAATTCCCTCGGGAATCGTAAACGGAACGACCGGTAGAGTCCTCAGCGCCTCCTTCATGAAGGTAATCCAGATCGGCAAGGCTGCATGAGCCCCTGATTCGGTTTCGCCGAGCGAACGCCGATCGTCAAAGCCCACGAAGATTCCCGCAACGAGATTCGGAGTTCCCCCGATGAACCACGCATTGATAAATTCGTTCGTCGTGCCTGTCTTGCCGGCAATCGGCCTGCCGAGCGATTTAGCCGCCTGGCCGGTCCCTTTTTGCACCACGTCCTCCATCATGTTCGTGATGAGATAGGCCGTCTCTTTGGATAGAACCTCTTGTGTCTGCACGTCCTCCTGCTCCAGGACCTCGCCCGCATTGTCCGTTACCGAGATGATGGCAAACGGTTCTGCTCGATTGCCTTGGTTCAAGAACACGCCATACGCCGACGTCAGTTCAAGCAAGCCGACCGAAGAAGACCCCAGTCCCAAAGAGAGATCGGCAGACAGCGGACTGGTAATCCCGACCTGCCGCGCAAACTCGATGACATTCTTAATGCCCACCTTATCAAGCAATCTGACTGTGGCCAGATTATGAGAGTGGGCCAACGCGTCCCGAAGACTCACCATCCCATGGAAGCGCTTACCGTAGTTCTCGGGCTTCCAGGTCTTCTCCTCCTCGACCTGCTCATAGACAACGGGCGCGTCGAGCACGACAGAGGCAGGGCTCATCCCTTGATTGATGGCCGTCGCATAGATAATCGGCTTGAAGGCTGACCCTGGTTGCCGATGGGCTTGAACAGCGCGGTTGTATTCGCTGCGATTAAAGTCGTAGCCTCCAACCATCGCGCGGATTGCACCTTTATCCGGATCGAGGGCGATCAGTCCTCCTTCGACCAGCGGAGTCTGCTCCAGTTGAACATAGACTTGCTCTTTGTCGATCTTTTTGATTTTGACCTCGATGACATCGCCCGGCTTCAGCACCTGCTTTGGAGTGGATGCCACGGCGATATCCTTCGCCAGATCTTGTCCTGTCAGGCGTCTTTTAGCCCAGGCCATGTCATCAATTAGAAGCTTGGCGGAGACATTGCCGATCTGCACCCAGAACACATCTTTGCCGGATTTGGTCACTACGGCTTCCCGCTCATCCCCTATTGCCAGCGGCTGATCGATCGTTGCCACCGGCTGGTTGCCCGTTGTCAGGGTGGCAGGGTCTACCGTTCGCAGGGGGCCGCGCCACCCCTGGCGCTTGTCGATCTCCCGTAAGCCTGTCTTGAAGGCCGCTTCAGCGGCACGCTGCATGCCGAGATTGAGTGTCGTTTTGATCCGGAGTCCCCCCTTATACACCATGGCCTCTCCATACTTCGCGACGAGAAGTTGTCGCACGTATTCCACGAAGTACGGAGCGGTCTGTTCACTACCGGGGCGCCGGAAACTCAATGGTTCAGCTAACGCTTCTTCGCGCTGGGCCGATGTGAGAAAACCCGCTTCTTCCATCCGCTCCAGCACATGTTCTTGTCGCTTTTTGGCACGCGCATAATTTTTGAACGGAGAGAAATGATTCGGAGATTTCGGCAATCCTGCCAGGAAAGCGGCTTCGGCGACGGTCAACCCAGCCAAGTCCTTGCCAAAGTAGGACTGAGCCGCTGACGCGACGCCATACGCTCCCTGGCCGAAGTAGATTTGGTTGAGATACGTTTCGAGAATCTGTTCTTTGGTTGAGACGAGCTCCATCTTGTAGGCCAATACCAACTCCCGCACTTTTCGATCGAAGGTCCGTTCGGACGACAAAAACAGCGACCGCGCCAACTGCTGTGTGATCGTACTGGCACCCTCCACTTTTCCGCCGCGGCGCAGATTCGTCCAGGCAGCACGAAGGATGCCGATGTAATCCAAACCCGGATGCTCAAAGAATCGCACATCTTCCACAGCGATCACGGCACGCCGTAGATGCTCTGGAATCTGGGCCAGGGGCGTCAAAATGCGCCGTTCGATGAAAAATTGCCCGATCAGTTGCTGGTCGCTGGAATACACTTGCGTAACAAGACTGGGTTGGTAGTTCTGAAGCTGGCTGAGCTCCGGCAGGTCTTGGGCGTAGTACCACAACAAGCCGACAGTCGCCAGCAGCGCGGCGAGGAAGAGCGCCGCCAGCGTGATCAGCGTGATGTGCCACCGGCGCCAGGGACGTCGAGGGGGCGGCTGTCTGGTCGTATCGGAAAGCTGAACTGGCCGATCTATCAATGTCATGGAAATGATTCGGAAGGACTCTCGGCTCAACATACCGTGGAGTCTGCTAAAACACAAGCAACCGGCACCTTGTAGGCGCTCCGTGCTTCCGGTATACTGCCCTGTCGACGCCCGATAGTCGGGGCGTCTTTTTTTTCGCCTTAGGATACCAGGATATGTCCCACTTTCGCGTACCAAACGAACGCCGGAACGACATCCGCAACATCGCGATCATCGCCCACGTGGACCACGGGAAGACGACGCTCGTGGATGCCTTGTTGCGGCAGACCCACGTCCATAGAAAGATCGATGACATGGGCGAGCGCATCATGGATACCATGGACCAGGAACGGGAACGGGGCATCACGATCCGTGCCAAAAATGCGAGCGTCATCTACAAGGGCGTCAAAATCAACATTGTCGACACACCTGGCCATGCTGACTTCGGCGGAGAAGTGGAGCGCACGCTGCGGATGGTGGACGGCGTCCTCATTCTGGTCGACGCAAAAGAAGGACCAATGCCGCAGACCACCTTCGTGCTCAGGAAAGCGCTGGCACTCGGGCACAAGGCCATTGTGGTCATCAACAAGATCGACCGGCCTGATGCGGTCATCGACGACGTGGTCAACCGCACCTTCGATCTGTTCGTGCATCTCGGAGCCACCGATGACCAACTGGACTTCCCCCTCGTCTACACCTCGGCAATCAACGGTATCGCCACGCTCGACATAAACAAGCCCGGCTCGGACATCTCGCCGCTGCTCGATACGGTACTGGAGAAAATTCCCGGTCCGGCGATCAACGCGAACGGGCCGCTGCAAATACTGGTGCTCGCACTCCTCTACGACTCGTACAAGGGCAAAATGGGCGTGGGAAAGATTCAGTCCGGCTCGATCGCCCGTCGGCAACAAGTGCTGGTTCTGGGGAAGGACGGCGCCGCTCCCGGCAAGGTGTCCGACCTCGCGGTCTATTCAGGGCTGGAGCGCACGGATGTTGAAGAAGCCAAAGCCGGCGAGATTGTTGCGGTCGCTGGATTGGACCAAGTGAGCATCGGCGACACGATCGCGGATGCCGTACAACCCTCACCGCTGCCAAGGGTCACCATCGACGAGCCCACCGTTCAAATGACTTTTTCGGTGAACAACAGCCCGTTCGCCGGCCGTGAAGGCAAGTTCTTGACCTCCCGGCACCTCCGCGAGCGCCTCTTTAAAGAACTTGAAACGAACGTCTCTCTCCGCGTACAGGAAACGGACAGTCCGGATCGATTCCTCGTGGCAGGACGCGGCGAATTGCACCTCGCGGTCTTAATTGAGCAAATGCGGCGTGAAGGCTATGAGCTGCAAGTCTCTCAACCGGAGGTCATTCTGCATCGCGAGGGCGGCAAGGTCACCGAGCCGTACGAAGAACTTACGATTCAAGTGCCGGAGACCTATCAAGGGGCCGTCATCGAGGAAATCGGTAAACGCCGCGGAGAAATGCGGCATATGAAGCTGGTGCATTCGGACGCCGGCCCGAGCGAAATGCATCTCGAGTATCATATTCCCACCAGGGGTATCATGGGCTTGAAGAACATTCTTCTTGCCAAGACCCGTGGCACCGTGATCATGCATCACGTCTTCAAGGCCTATGAAACGGCCAACGAACAGGATTTACTTGTCGCGCCGCATGGCTCGCTCTGTGCGTTCGAGGACGGCACGAGCACCGCCTATGCATTGTTCATGACGCAGGAACGGGGCGTCATGTTTATCGGGCCGGGGGTCGAAGTCTATCGGGGCATGGTCGTCGGGGAAAACAGCCGGGACGAAGACCTGGACGTCAATGTCTGCAAAGAAAAACATCTCACGAACATGCGCGCCTCAGGATCTGACGAGGCCTTGGTGCTGACTCCACCGCAGGAAATGTCTTTGGAGTTTGCTCTCGAGTACATCGGGCAGGATGAGCTCGTGGAAGTCACGCCGAATAATCTGCGTATTCGTAAACGGCTGCTCCATCCGGAAGATCGGCGCAAAGCTAAAAAATCGGGGAAGTAACCGTCGAGCGGTATAATCAGAGATCCGTGCGTTCCCAGCTTCGCTTGCCGTTCAGCAAAAGCGCAGCGCTGCCCTTCCCATGCGTATCAAGAAGAAAAGCCCTAAGCCCTCCGCCAAGCGACCGCCGTTGTATTTCATCGGCTATCGCGGACCGGCGCCGCAAAAAGAGGAGCTCATATTCTGGTACAACGCCCAATATGGCGGGCCCTTGACGATCGACCACGAAGGCGGGGCCCCTGAGTCCTGGCATATCAGACACGGACCTTGGACCGCGCATGTCGTCATTCCGCTTCCCTCAACGCACGTGGCCGGCCTGAAAGACCAATTGGCATGGGAACATGATCAGATCGGCGCCATTGCTCCGTCCGTGATGCCCCCACGCGACATGCCGGATACCATCTTGTTCGCGGCGCGATTGGCAAGAGGCCTGGTACTCCTGACACAGGGAACCGCTCATGACGTGACGACCCAGCAGTATCTTAATCCTTCCGATTGGCAAGACCGCAGCCTTATCGAATTCGTCGCCGACGACCACGTCCTGGTCGCACAGGATGATCAAGCCCAGTCGGATATGATCTGGTGTTACAGCCTCGGCCTCTCCAAATTCGGCCTTGACGAATTGGAGACGTTCCTTCCTCGGGGAACACCTGATCGAACGGCCAAAGAACTGCTCGGCGAGTCGATCCGGGAAATAATCCGAATCGGTCAATCCCCCAAGGTCGGCGCATCGTTTACCCTTCCTTCTCTGAACCGGACAATTACAATTGCAAACCATCGGACCGCCGCTCCTGCAGGACGCATGCTGGGATTTCGCGAAGTGCAGGCGTCTTGAACACGCTCCTCAACGACCGCCACCTCGTTCGAATCGGGCATTGGCCGACCGATTATCGTCCATCGTGATCATGCAGGGTCCGGTTCCGAATGCTTCACAGGGATTTCCACGCCATCCCGCGAACACCGAGTTTCCGACCGGTGTTGCGGTCAAAGTCACGACCGTCGTTCCCCGGGTGAAAGAAGCTGAACAGGCGTTAGGGCAAGAAATGCCGCCCTGATCGCTCGTCACCGTCCCGTCGCCCGGTCCGGACGTATTCACAGACAACGTCACGACGTCAGGCACGAGATCGAATTGCGCGACGAGAGTTTGATCGGCGTTCAGGGTCACGTCGCAGGAGCCGGTCCCCGTGCATCCATTGCTCCAGCCGATGAACGTCGAGCCTGTTGATGGCGTCGCAGTCAATGAGACCACGCTTCCGGTTGGGAAGCTGGCGCTGCAGACACTTCCGCAGTTGATGCCCGCTTGATTCGTACTCGTCACAGTGCCGACTCCCGATCCAATCCGACTCACGGAAAGAGTGGACATGGGAATTGGGATCACTGCCGTAAACGTCGCGGTGACGGCCTGATCGCCATTTATGGCGATGGTACAGGACGAGCTGGAACCACTACAGCCCGCGCCGCTGAATCCATTGAACGTAGATCCATTAGTCGGCGCCGCGGTGAGTGACACGGTAATGCCGGTGGCGAAGTCGGCGGCGCACGTGCCCGGGCAGGAAATCCCGCTGGGATTACTGGTGACGGT
>JARDZZ010000080.1 GCA_029240595.1 Nitrospira sp.
GAGAAACCGCGCAACCGCGCGGTTTCTCCAAACTCAGTCTCCATGGGCACGACTGATATCCAAGCTCGAGTGGCTGCCTTACGGGAGGAGATTCGGCGGCATGATTATCTGTACTATGTTCAGGCTAAGCCGGAAATATCCGATTCTGCCTACGATCGCTTGTTTCGAGAGTTAACAGAACTCGAGCAAGCCCATCCTGAGCTGGTTACGGCCGACTCCCCGACCCAGCGCGTGGGAGCTCCTCCCCTCGATTCCCTGAGCAAGGTCCGCCACGAACAGGCGATGTTAAGCCTCGATTCTCTGGTCGAACAGAGCGATGTCCTGGCATTTGACCAGCGGATGAAGCGGGAATTGGGTGTGTCCTCGGTCGGGTATACGGCAGAGCCAAAGTTTGATGGGCTCTCTGTGGAATTGCTCTACGAACGAGGCTTCTTTACCAGAGGAGCGACCAGAGGCGACGGGGTGACGGGAGAAGATGTCACGGTCAACTTGAAAACGATCCGGGCCTTACCGCTGCAACTGATGCCGGGAACGGGCTATCCCGATCGTCTCGTGGTGCGTGGCGAAGTCTATATGAAGCTTGATGAGTTTCAGGCCATGAATCGAAAACTCACGGAACGCGGCGAGGACGGTTTTGCCAATCCAAGAAATGCGGCCTCAGGCGCATTGCGACAGCTGGATTCTGCTATCACGGCTGCCCGGCCCCTTGCCCTGACTTGCTATGAAATCATGGCATGGTCCGGCACGGGATTGCCGACACACTGGGATGAGCTTGAGGCCCTGGCGCGATGGGGGTTCCCTATCCCACTGCACCGCCTCAAATGCGACTCGATTCAAGAGGTCATCGCCTATCATCGAGAGACTGAACACCTGCGCGACAGTCTGCCCTACGAGATCGACGGCGTGGTGATCAAAGTTGATCGGCGCGATTGGCAGGAACGACTGGGGTACAAATCGAGGAGCCCGCGCTATGCAATCGCCTACAAATTCACTCCTCGCAAGGAAATCACGAAAGTGAAGGATATTGTCGTGTCCGTTGGACGGACCGGCACGTTGACGCCGCTTGCCTTACTGACGCCCGTGGAAGTCGGAGGCGTAACGATCAGCCGAGCGACTCTTCACAACGCGGATGAGGTGGCCAGAAAGGACATACGTGTAGGCGACACGGTTCGAGTCGAGCGGGCGGGCGACGTCATTCCAGCGATCGCCGAACGGGTACCCGTCCCCGACGAGCGCCGTGGAGAACCCTTTCGGATGCCGGATCACTGTCCAGTTTGCCAGTCCAGCGTGGCGAGGGAAGGAGCGTATTATTATTGCACCGGACAATCGGTCTGTATGGCTCAACTCAAAGGAGCCATTGAACACTTTGCGTCGAAAAGCGCTTTGAACATTGCAGGGCTTGGACGGAAAACGGTGGCACAGTTGGTCGATGCAGGACTGGTTCACTCGCTTGCGGATCTCTACAGGCTGACCAGAGAACAATTGCTCGCGCTGGAGGGATTTGGCGAGCGATCGGCCGGCCTGTTGCTTGAGGCCATCGAACGAAGCAAAAGAGTCTCGCTCGACCGTTTCTTAATGGGTCTCGGCATCCGACAGGTCGGACAGCACATTGCCAAAGTTCTCGCCCGGGAGTTCGGTTCACTCACCCGTATCATCGACTCAGATGACGCGAGATTTCAGCAGGTGTCGGCAATCGGCCCAGAGATTTCTTCCAGCTTGGTCTCATATTTTTCAGAAGCGCACAACCGCCGCGTGATTCAAGACTTGCTCGATAGCGGATTCGACATCCTCGCCGAATCGGTTGCTGCATCCGCACGGCAGACATTAGCCGGGAAAACCTTTGTCTTCACCGGTGGCCTCAAGGACTTGACCAGGGAACAAGCCGGCAAGTTAGTTGAGGAGCGAGGAGGACGAATCGCCTCCAGTGTGAGCAAGAAAACCGCCTATGTCGTGGCTGGAGCAGATGCGGGGTCGAAGCTCGAACAGGCGGCAAAAATGGGTATTACCGTTCTCAGCGAAGAGGAATTTCGGCAGCTCGTCGAATGACCAAGCCGTGTCAGCTAACGAGATTCAAATTGGGAGCTTCTACGGCAACGGGGGTTTTTTCTTCGCGGTAGATTTGCACGCTTCGGATTGAACGTGGCTCCGCTTCGTGGATGACGATACGGCAGTTGCCGATTCTCAGCTCTTCGCCGACCTTAGGGATGCGGCCCAGCTCCTGTTGAATCAACCCGCTGATTGTTACCGCTTCGTCGCCGAGATCGACTTTCAGGAAATCGTTTATTTTGCGGACTTCAGTGCGGCCATGGACAAGGATATGATTTTTGCCGAGCCGCTTGATCAATTCCTCGGTGATGTCCGTTTCGTCCATGATTTCGCCGACGACTTCCTCGAGCAAATCCTCCAGGGTCACAATGCCCATGACGCCGCCGAATTCGTTGACCACCACGGCCATGTGCCGCTTTTCCTGCTGGAATTGTTTCATGAGATCGTCCGCTGTCTTGCCGGCCGGCACAAAGATCGGCGGATAGGCAATCTCCTTCAGCTTGGCGTCCGTTTGATTCTTGGCCAGCTCCGTCAACGCCCTGCTTTTGTAAAGAATGCCGGTGATGTTGTCGAGCGTTCCGTCGTAGACGGGAATGCGGGAGTACTTCGAGTTATACAGGAGCTCTTGAGCTTCCTTCAGACGAAGGTTCCCGTCCAGGGAAAACACATAGAGCCGAGGCGTCATCGCATCTTCAGCAGTAATGTCCTTCAATTGAAAGACATTTTTGATCATCTTGACCTTTTCGACCTCGATGGCGCCTGTTTTGCCCCCCTCGTCGAGCATAATCTTCAGCTCTTCTTCCGTCACGAGCGGCAGGGTTAGTCCCTTTCCGCCTGTCAGTCGATGAATAAACGGCACCATGAGTGCCAAGATCGGTTTGAGAACCAACTGCACTCCGTAGACCGGATAGGCCATGTTCAAAGTCACGGGCACCGCGAACTTGGCTGCCAAGGTTTTCGGGACGACGTCGACCGACACTAGAAGCACGAACGTCAGAAGCCCGACCACGACGGCAATCGTATCATCAAAGAACGTCCGGTCGGCCCCATAGGTATTTAAAGTGAGGAATGTCGCATACATCGGAATGGCGGTTCCGACGAGTCGATCGCCGACCAGGATCGTAGCCAGTAGTTTCTGGGGATCACTACGGAGGTGGAGGGCCATCTTGGCCCTGCTGTTCTGGTTTTGAGCCAAGGCACGCAGCCTGGTCTCATTGACCGCAAAAAACCCGATTTCAGCAGTTGAAATTACAGCAGAAAGAACAATAAGGCCCAGCAGAATGGCGATATCCATAGAGCTTCCAGGTTTAGGGACGGGTCACTTGCACAGTCGTCTGGCAAATGGGGGCCAGAAAGCCGCTGCCGGCTCTCGGGCAGGCGAGACACATGGCGGAGATACCGAGATCGATGCGAAAGACTTTGGGGGGGACTAAGAGTTTCATGAGGAGTACATCTATCATAGGCAAGGTTAGGGGGCAAGCACTTCGGCAAAAGTGATCATAAAATCATAGGCTTGTGGATCACGCTTAATTGTCGTCCCGAAACACGAAGGACTGAGTGGCTAAGTCAGCCTCCAATCTCCTCGCTGCGGACTCGGCTTGATGCTCGGTCTTAAACTCGCCTACATGAACGCGATAGCGGCGGCCCTCCGGAAGGTCGACCGGTTGGATTCGGCCTCCTGGATATAGACGTCGAGCCCGTTCCAATAGGTTCAAGGCATTTTGCTGCTCAACGAAGGAGCCGATTTGCACCCGAAGGAATCCCATATCGGCGGTTCTCCCTTGAAATCCGATGACGCGCAGTTCGATCCGGTCTGTTCCACTGCCGATCATTCCGAGAGCCTGGGCGCCGGCCATTGAAAGGTCCAGCACGCGGCCTTTGGCAAAGGGGCCGCGATCGTTGATACGGACAGTGACTTCCCGGCCAGTAGTGGCCGAGCGGATCGTAGCAATGGATCCGAGCGGCAGTGTCCTGTGAGCCGCCGTGAGCTTATGCATATCGTATCGCTCACCGTTGGCAGTCCGATTTCCGTGGAATCCCGGTCCGTACCAGGAAGCCACTCCTCCCTCGACGTAACCGATGGGGTACCCGGGAAAATAGGTCGGCTTAGGCGGACTGCTACATCCGATGACTGTGGCTGTGACAACAAGAGCGCTGACGAAGGCCGGTGAGAACCGGAAGCCGGAGAGCACACCACGACTGATGGTCAGTAAGCAGACACGCCCATCAGAGGATCCAGGAGGGCAGATCGGCATCAGCCAAGGATGAGAGACAGTGGGGCAAGCATGGCTGCTAAAACTCGTCGAGGGACTGATCGCGCAAGATTGCAAGCGCCTTCTCAGTATTGGCGACCGTGAGGACCACGATCGCACGCTTACCTTCCCTGGAGGGCGTGCAATACCCGCACTTGATGTTAATGCGAGCGCGCGTCAATAAGTCGGCCACCTCGTTCAGCGCGCCGGGCTTGTTTTCGAGGCTCAGAATGAGGGCAGTTTCCTCAGTGAACTTGATTTTGGCTCCTCTCAAGGCGGTACGCGCCCCCTCGACATCGGCGACCAAAAGCCTGAGCTTACCGGTTCCTGTGACTTCCGGAGCTGAAAACGCCTTAATGTTCACACCGGCTGCGGCTAACACAGAGGCGACCTCGGCCATGACTCCCGGACGGCTCTGTCCGCTAATGACGAATTGTGTGGTGGTAGGCATATACCTGTCCTAATTGAAAACCCCGCTTAAGACTCCTATCACTTCGGATGGGTAAATCGCAACAGTAACCCTCCAACGGGGGCAGTCCTCAGCGGCTACAAAATGTGACAGACTCCGTTGATAACCGTGTATTCATAGATGCAGCTTATGACAAGAGAAGCATCCTGCGTCAGTTTCTGGACGGAATCTTTCAAGCCTCGCGGCACCAAGAGGTAAAAAGGGATTCCTCTCTTCATCGTCCGCATCCACTTGTCGGCGATCTGAGGGTCCGACAAGGACGCTTCGGTTTCGACTTCCGCCATCCACTCCATCGTGTCGCCACCGGAGCTCACATACCAGCCCACAATATCGCAACTCTGTTCTGGACTCGCCCAGGAATGGTGTTCAATACTCCCTTTTATCGTGACTTTGCATACGAAGGCCTTGGCCCACCGTTGAGCCACCAGGCCGACGACCTGATCATGAACCGTTTCAAGGCCACGTTCGTAAAGTGAAGTAGTCATGTCCCACGGCCTTTATATGTCAAAACCTCTCCTTCCTTCCTAGGGAGAGGCGAGTGGTTAAGAGCATCCGCTGGTTGCACCGCAGGTCTCGCACTTCAAACACGTCCCATTGCGTACCATGGTGAATTGCTTGCATTCCGAACAGGGATCGCCCTCATAGCCTTTTTGTCGCGCAATCTGTACGGCCGTCATCGTCAGCGTTTCGCGCTTGAGCTCCACCTTGTGCGTGACGCTGCCATTGCCGTTTCCATGGCCGTTGCCGCCATGTCTCGGCTGGATCCCTCGACGGGACGGAAACATCTCTGTGTTAATGGATGAGGACGCCAGCATCTGCGGGTCGGCCTCTTCATCAGAACATTCGGGATCCTGGTCGTCCTTTTTCACGGAATCCATCCGCAAGTCTTCTTCCTTGACCTGTGCAAGATCGTATCGATCCAAATATGTCACGGCCAGCTCACGGAAAATGTAATCAATGATCGACGTCGACATCTTGATCCGATCGTTGAGCTTCACGGGTCCGTTGGGCTCGAAGCGCGTGAACACGAAGGCTTCGACGAACTCTTCCAGAGGAACGCCGTGCTGCAGGCCCAACGAAATGGCGATCGCGAAGCAGTTCATCAAGCTGCGGAACGCGGCGCCTTCCTTATGCATGTCGAGAAAAATTTCGCCCACTGTACCGTCTTCATATTCACCGGTTCGGAGATACAGTTTGTGCCCGCCGATGACGGCCTTCTGCGTATAGCCATTGCGTCGTGCCGGCAGCGGCCGGCGCTTGGCAAGATAGCGCACCAGGACCCGTTCGGTGATTTTCTCAGCGATGGTGAGCACCTCTGTCGAAGTCTCGAGGCTTTTCCCGCCATCACTGGATGCCGACAACGGCTGACTCAGCTTGGAACCGTCGCGGTACAATGCCACTGCCTTGACCATGCTCTTCCAGGCGAAGAGATACGCGGATTTCACCTCTTCCAGCGTCGCGTCCGCCGGCATGTTGATCGTTTTGCTGATGGCGCCGCTGATGAACGGCTGCGCGGCAGCCATCATGCGGATGTGGGCATCAACAGCGATGTAGCGCTGGCCGATTCTGCCACAACGATTGGCGCAGTCGAATACGGGAAGATGGTCTGATTTCAGATGTGGAGCCCCTTCGACCGTCATCGCCCCGCAGCAATAGTCATTGGCGGCCGCGATCTCCTCCTGGGTGAATCCGAGCGCCTTCAGCATGTTGAAATTGGCTTCGATCAGTTGGACGTCCGTCAGTCCGAGTTTTGCCCGGCAGAATTCCTCACCGAGCACGTACTTGTTGAAGGCGAACTGGATTTCGAACGCCTGTGACAGGCCGGCTTCCATACGGGCGAGCGCCGCGTCATCGAACCCTTTCTGTTTCAGCGTCTCATGATTGATGAACGGCGCACCTTGCAAGGTTTGCCGGCCGACACAATAGTTAACGATATCTTGGACCTGCGCCTCCGTATACCCCAACGTACTGAGCGCCGGTGGCAAGCTCTGATTGATGATCTTGAAATAGCCTCCGCCAGCCAGCTTCTTGAATTTCACCAAGGCAAAGTCCGGCTCAATGCCGGTCGTATCACAGTCCATGACAAGACCGATCGTTCCCGTCGGAGCAATGACCGTTACCTGCGCGTTGCGGTACCCGTAGGCGGTACCGAGCTCAAGAGCACGATCCCAAGCCCGTCTTGCGGCAATGAGCAGATCGGGCGGACAATGTTCTGCGTGTATGCTCGTTGGTTTGATTGTCAAGCCTTCGTATTCTTCCTCCGGTGCACTATAGGCGGCACGACGATGGTTGCGAATCACGCGCAGCATCGCCTCGCGGTTTTTTGCGTAGCCGGGAAACGGCCAGAGTTCGGCCGCCATTTCTGCTGAGGTACTATAGGCTTCACCGGTCATAATGGAAGTGAGCGCGCCGCAGATGGCCAAGGCTTTATCGGAATCGTATGGAATACCCTGCCGCATGAGAATCGTGCCAAGATTCGCATAGCCAAGACCGAGTGTCCGGAACTGATAGCTTTTTTCCGCAATGGAACGGCTCGGGAAGGACGCCATCAGCACACTGATTTCCAACACGATGGTCCAGATCCGTACGGCGTGGCGAAAGTGCTCCAGTTCGAATTCGCCTTCCGACGTGAAAAACTGTGCCAGAATCAACGACGCCAGGTTGCAGGCGGTGTCGTCGAGGAACATGTATTCGGAACAGGGGTTGGAGGCGTTGATGCGGCCGTCTTCTGGACAGGTATGCCACTCGTTGATGGTTGTGTCGTATTGCGTGCCCGGATCGGCGCAGATCCAGGCGGCCCACGCAACGCGATCCCACAGGTCCCGAGCTTTCACGGTTTTCGCAACTTTCCCGTCGATCCGCCGCTTGAGTTGCCAGTCGCCGTCCGCTTCCAGCG
Organism: Nitrospira sp.; assembly: GCA_029240595.1. Lineage (GTDB taxonomy): Bacteria > Nitrospirota > Nitrospiria > Nitrospirales > Nitrospiraceae > Nitrospira_C. Next base: position 7,664 of record JARDZZ010000080.1, read on the forward strand.
CGGCAAAGAATTCATTGGGAATTCGTACGCTGTTGTTGGAATTTTGGCCGGAAACAGTTTGATAGGCCTTCCCGTCCCAGTTGGTATCGTATTCATGGAACACGAAATGGGTGAATCCCTGTTGAGCATAAGAGAACATTCGTTGAATGTACGCTTCCGGAACGTTGTCACGGCGAGCCGCCGCCAGCGCTTCCCTGAGGATGGAGTTCTGCTTCGGGTCAACGGAGACATGCGGGGCACCTTCCGCGTCAACGATATGGCAGGCTTTCAGCACTGCGTTCAAGCGTTGGGCGCAGATCTTTGATCCGGTCACCATTGCGGCGACCTTTTGCTCTTCGACGACTTTCCAGTCGATGAATTCTTCTATGTCGGGATGGTCCAAGTCCAGGCAAACCATTTTGGCGGCGCGCCGTGTGGTGCCTCCTGATTTAATCGCCCCTGCCGCACGGTCGCCGATTCGCAGAAATGACATCAGACCGGAGGAGCGCCCACCGCCTGACAGGGCTTCACCGTCTCCGCGCAGTTTCGAGAAATTTGTTCCCGTCCCTGATCCATACTTGAAGAGCCGTGCCTCGCGGACCCATAGGTCCATGATGCCGTTCTCGTTGACCAAGTCATCCTCTATAGACTGTATAAAACAGGCGTGCGGCTGGGGGTGCTCGAAGGCATTTGTCGCCTTGACGACCTCTCGTGTCTTCGGATCGACGTAGAAGTGACCTTGCGCCGGGCCGGATAATCCGTATGCGTAATGCAACCCCGTATTGAACCACTGCGGCGAATTAGGCGCGGCCATTTGATGGGCCAGCATGAAGCACAGCTCGTCATGGAACGCGGCGCTATCTTCGATTGTCTTGAAGTAGCCGTAGGTCTTCCCCCAATGCGTCCAACAACCGGCCATGCGTTCAAACACCTGTTTGGCATCGCGCTCTCCGCCCAGCGCTTGTTTGCCGTCTGGTCCCAAAATCGGGTTGCCGGCGTCGTCGCGCTGCGGCACACCTGCTTTCCGAAAGTATTTTTGCGCCAAGATATCGATCGCAAGTTGCGACCAGGATTCGGGGATGTCGATGTTGTCCAGCTTGAAGACGGTCGATCCATCAGGATTGCGTATCTCCGATGAGCGTTTCACGAACTTCAACCCTTCATAGGGACTCTGTCCGGAACGAGTAAATCGCCGTTCTATTCTCACGTTGCCTCCTCCTTGGACGAGGTAATTTGCAGGCTGATGTTGGCTACCCTACGGAAGTACTAGACAAAACGCCCAAACCCTCATGCTTTTGTTCCCTACTTGGGCTCATTCGGGATAAGTCCTTTAGCCCACCGAGAGCGCGGAGTGACTACATATAGCTATTGGAGTGAATTGTCAACACTAAATATGGTGGTTTATCTGTGGAAACGGAGGAAAGGCTGTGGATAAGAGAAAGGTCTTTCCTGGGGCCCATCCGCACAGAAAGTTCGAAGCTTATCCACAGCTGTGGATAGTGAAAGCGCGGATCATTTGGCTGCGTGAGCGGTAAAAAGGTGAAGCACTAAAAGGCCAGACGACCCAGACGAACGATCGCTTCGTCTATTCCCTGCAACGGAATAAAACGGCCGGCAACGCCGAGCACCACAATGCGGGAATTGAACACGCTGCTGTCGTAAACGCTCACAAGTCCCCAATTGCGCCGGACCGTGTGCGGACGTACAACGCTGTCGACCAACTCATGGCTGTGCGAGCGAAAGATTGTGCGCACCATCGACCGTTCGGGCGAGAGTTGTGCTCCGTCGCTGCGCTCAATGGCCTTGGCGAGTTCACGCTCGACGAAAGTCAAATATTCGTCGATCGTCGGATTGGAAAGGGCGAGACCAATGCATAGGCTCAGCGCCGCCACCAGCATCCCGAGCCGAAAGAGAGTCACGACGATTCCCCTTTGACAAACGTGAGGTGCATCATTAGCCTACCGGAAAGTTCGTACTGCCAATTGCAGTCTAACATCGCGAACAGGGCGGAGGGCATACTATGTTCGTATGGAGCAAGAAGCTGATCGCAGCGCTGCTGGCGTTGTTCTTGGTGCTGTTGGGAGTATTTTTGATTCATGGCGCGCCGGACAGCGCCAGTGGGCTAAAAATTCACACGACCCGGTGGATGGCGCTCAATTACATCGGACTCATGGTCTGGGTCTTTGTTTGGATGATTGATCAGACGCGGATGCGGGGTAAAAACGTATGGATCTGGCTCATGCCGTTCGCTCTGGCACCCTTGCCGACCTTGATGTTGTTCGTACTCTTTCTTCAGCGTCGTCTTAAGCCGGTTTCATGACTGGAGAGTCCGGCGAAGTCTCGTCGGATAGGTCCTGAGGCAGCTGGCGCCGGTAGAGCCAGACGAGCCAACAACCGGGCAGCGCCAATACAAACGAAAGAAAAAAGAACCAGTCCCACCCCAACATGCCCACGGCTTCAGCCGAAGGACGTCCGGCAAAGACC
>JARDZZ010000081.1 GCA_029240595.1 Nitrospira sp.
AGCTGCCGCATCATGCGTCCCTTGTGGAACTCCACGGTTTTCGACGTGATGTGCAACATGCGCCCGATCTCTTTGGCCGTATAGCCGGCCGCGACCAGTCTTAAAATCTGGCGCTGGCGGTCCGTAAGCGACCGCATGTCTGCCTCGCGTGTCGTAGGCGGCTGCACTTCTGGGCGGTGTAAGGCGGAGAACAATTCCGGAGAGATGTATTGCTTGCCCCCCAGGACGGTTTCAATGGCGCGCGAGAGTTCTTCCCAACCGGACCGCTTGAGCACGTATCCCGACGCGCCAATTCGTAATGCCTCCTCCACATACGGTGTATCTCCATACATGGAAACGTAGAGCAGTTTCACATTCGGCTGCCGTTCTCGCAGCCGTTGTCCGGCTTGCAAACCATTGAGGATCGGCATGGCGACATCCATGAGCACGAGATCCGGCTGTAACCGCTGTGCGGCGCTGACGACCGAGTGTCCATCCTGTACGACACCCACCAGATCGTAATGCCGTTCCAGGAGATGCCGCAGCCCATCGAGGAGCAGCAGGTGGTCGTCAGCGAGTAAGATGCGTGGTTTGGACATGCGAAATTCCTGTGAACGGGATTGACACTGACAGGCAGGTTCCGCTGCCGGGGTCGCTGGTAAGGGTCAGCGTTCCATCCAGAAGACGCACTCGTTCCCCCATGCTGACCAACCCCAAGCCACGCTGGACTGCGTTTCGGTCGTGTGAGGTAAGCCCGCGGCCGTTGTCCTCGATCCGCAGCATGATCCGGTCGTCGTGATAGGAAAGCACAAGTGAGACCATTGTGGCACCGGCATGCTTCGCGACATTTCGCAGCGCTTCTTGCGTGACACGGAAGAGGCATTCGGCCAGATGCCGGTCCAATGGCCGCTGGTATTCTTCCAAAGTCAAATCGACTCGAACGTGTTCCCGTTGCTCGAATTCCTGCGCGTACCCCCGAAGGGCGCTGGCGATGCCGAGGTCCTCGAGGACCGAGGGATGAAGCCGATGGGCAAGCTCGCGGAGTTGATCCGACAACTCGATGACCTCGTTCTTGACGACCTGCAAGGCCGCGCGGGCGGCGGCAGGCAGTTCAGGAAGTTGTTGCAATTGATCGTCGATTTCAAACGCTAAACTGATCACGCGTTGGTTGACTTCATCGTGCAACTCGCGCGCAATCCGTCGTCGTTCATCATCCTGTGCGGTGAGCAGTTGTGCCGTAAGCTGTCGTAGTTGCGCTTGGCTGACCTCCAAGGAACGGCGGTTTGCTTCCATCTTCTGCTCGATGTGCATACTTTCGGTAATGTCTTGCCCCATCCAGGCATACAGGCCGCTGCCGGCGGCGCTGTAGCCGATGAAAGACAGTGCCGACGTCATGATCCGTCCCGAGAGCGCCGTGGGCGGCACGGACGGAATCTCGTATTTCACGTGCACGGTTTTTCCCGTTCGGCGGGCCGCTTCAAGATGCGGCATCCAGAAGGTCGGCGCGTCAGACGCCCATCGCAAGGCTGGAGGAAGGGACTCTGGTGCGTGGTCGGTGCAATCGTCTGCCTTCGAAGCCGCGCGATTGGTGATCGCCATGACCGGGCGGTCCTCGATCACTTCGATGACCCCCATCATCAAGTCCGTGGAGTTGAAAAAACTTTGGAGTGTTGTCTCGCTTTGGCGGAGCGCCGCTGTCCGGGCTGCGACGAGCGCTTCCAATTCCTCTCGGGCATTTTTTTGCGTGGTATACCAGATGATTGTGGCTGTCATCCAACAGGCAAGAACGACCAATAATCGATTGAACAGACCGAGTTGAAGGGAGACGACAGGCGACGTCCAATTTGTCCAGATGCCGGCGAACGTCAGGCCAGTTGAAGAGACGGCCACCACAAACGGCGCCAATGGATAGCGGACTCGCGTGGTGAGCGTGATGGGGATCAGATAAAGGGCCGGAACGACAAACCCGAGGGGGAAAAAACTGTCGAGGACAAAAATGCCGATGGTCATACCGGCGATCGCGGCAATGAACCAGCGCTGCGACCGTGTCTTCTTGACGCCTGACGAGTTCATAGCTGTCAGGGAGATGGGATGTCCACAAAATGCAATGGCCTGATTATAGGAGGTTTCTCGAACAATGAGAAAGTGAAAAGGCAGCCGGATGATGCACCTAGCAATACTACTAGAAACTTTGAGAGTCCTCGATGGATGCGAATGTAAAAATAACTAGCGATTCCAAGCCGTTTTGCTAGGCTAAGGGCTGTCCCACACGAAAAGCCTCAATTCACAATTTGCTCCTTGAATCGGGAACCCTGAGTGCATGGAACAGAAGTGGTGGGGAAGATTGCTGTGAAGGGATCAGACAAATACTTACAAATGTCTTTGGGAGGTTCCGTGACGGCAACACGTGATGTTTGGTGTCAGACTTCATCGCAAGACTCGCGGGAAGATTCACATGGATAACCGGGACAAACCTGCCACGGTTCTGGTGGCCGACGACGACAATGCGGTCAGGCAGTTCGTCCGTACGGCGATTGAGCAGATCGGGCTGAACGTCTGTGAGGCTTCGAACGGCAGCGAGGTGCTGGAGCAATTTACCCTTCGGCATCCTGACGTCATTGTCTTGGATGTCATGATGCCGGTGATGGACGGGTTTACTGCCTGCTCGAAGGTGCGCGGGGAACCCAGAGGCGGCCAAATTCCCATTTTGATGATGACCGGACTCGACGATGCCGAGGCGATTGCCAGGGCTTATGAGCATGGGGCGACCGATTTTATCGCCAAGCCGCTCAATCCGACGATGTTGAGTCAACGAATACGGTATCTCTTGCGCGGGAGTCAGACCGTCAGGGCGTTACTGCGAAGTGAAGCCAGGCTGGGTCTCGCGCAGCGAATTGCGAAGATTGGCAACTGGGAATGGCAACCAGAAAGTGGGCAATTCTCAGCTTCCTACGAACTGTGCCGGCTGATGGGCATCCGACCACAAGATTTTGGTGGTACGCTGGACGCGTTCCTGCAAGCCGTCGACGCCGAGGACCGTGAGCGGGTCCATCAGACGCTTACCAGTATTCTTCCCGAGCGAACGCCATGCGACATTGATCACCGGATTGTGTTGCCGAACGGAAGTGAGTTCACGGTGAACTTGCAGGCCGAGGCGGTGTTCGACGATCAATTGAACGCCTTGACCATTGTGGGAACAGCGCAAGACATCAGTGAGCGCAAACGGTCCGAGCGGGAAATCCACCGACTCGCGTACTTCGACAGCCTCACAGGTCTCCCCAATCGAGTGCTGTTCAAGGACCGCGTGACGCAGGCGATCGCTCATGCCCGGCGCTACCAATACAATCTGGCGCTCCTCTTTCTGGATTTGGACCGTTTCAAGGCTACCAATGACACATTAGGGCATCACATCGGTGATCTACTGCTCAAGCACGTCGCGGACCGACTCATGGATTCGGTTCGTCACAGTGATTCCATCGGTCGGACGACTGAGAACGATCGCAATCATGAGCTGGCACGTCTGGGCGGGGATGAGTTCACCGTGCTGCTGACGAACCTACGGGATGTCCAAGATGCGGGGAAAGTGGCCAGACGGATTCTTGAAGCCCTGGCCCGCCCGTTCGTCATCAACGGACATGAAATTTTCGTGACCGTGAGCATCGGAATCGCCATCTTTCCGACCGACGGCGACTCCGTGGATCTCCTGCTCAAGAGCTCAGACACGGCGATGTATCACGCCAAGGAGCAGGGTCGCAACAACTTCCAATACTATTCGAATGCGATGAACGCGGCAGCGAGTGAACGGTTGATGCTCGAAGCTGAGGTACGCCAAGCGACGGAACGGGAAGAGTTTGTCCTGTATTACCAGCCGCAGATCGACTTGCGGAGCGGCCGGATTGTCGGTGCGGAAGTATTGATCAGATGGCTCCATCCGCAGCGCGGCCTACTGGCACCCAATGAATTTCTTCAGGCTGCTTCCGATACGGGCATTATCCGCTCAATCGACGAATGGGTGCTGCGAACGGCTTGCCGTCAGGCGCGGACCTGGCAGCAGCGCGGGTTCACGGTCCCATGCGTCTCCATCAACGTATCGAACTCATTGTTTCACGGCAGCACGCTCTTAAGGGCAGTTCAAGAGACCTTGGACGAAACCGGTCTGACTGCCAATCGGCTTGAACTGGAGTTGACGGAGCCCATTGCGATGCGCAATCTGGAGGCATCGCTGACGATCCTGCATCAATTGAAAACCTTGGGCGTGCAATTGTCCATTGACGACTTCGGGACAGGATATTCTTCGCTGAGCTACCTCCACCAGTTGCCGTTTAACCGAGTGAAAATCGATCACTCGTTGATCCGGGATATGCTCATCAAGGCCCAACCGGTTCGCATCGTGCGCGCGATCATCGCGATGGCCCACAGCCTTCAACTGGAGGTGCTCGCAGAGGGGGTCGAACAGGAGCAGCAACGGGAGATCCTGATCGCCGAAGGTTGCGACCAGGCGCAAGGCTACTTGTTCGGACATCCGATGCCGGCAGCGGAGTTCGAACTGCACCTCCCGACGCGTTCCTTTTTCAAGGCCTCCTAGTCAGGACTTGGAGCGATACCCGTAGAGGAGTGTGATGTTGATGCGGCGGCTGAGATAGTCGTCCTTGAAAGACAGGTCATCGGTTTCATGAAACAAATCTGAATTGAAGACAACTGCCCGGTTGGCCCGATAGGGAATCTTGATTGCCTGCGCCCCCACCTCCTTGAGCCATGCCAAAATCTTGGGTTTGTTGCGGTCGCTGTTGTACTCCTTAAAATTCCATTCCAGCGGCGCTTCCTTGTCATACACAACGAGACCGCCGGTCGCTGGATCCAGGTTTGCCTCGTCGGAAGTAATCCAGAAATTGACGTTCACGGCGGCGGCATCGGCATGAATGTTCAGCCCACGCCTGGTGCTGTCATGTTTGAAGGCCCAGGCTTGAGTCATGCGATGGCCAGAAAATATCCGAGGAAACTTCTGACGCAGTTCGTCCGCAATCTGAAAAAGCAAGGGTGAGGCGAATCCGTCGCCAAGGAACGCGCCGCTGTAGCCATTCTCATAATCTTTCTTCCAGATCGTTGCTTCCCAACAAAACCGGCGCAATGCGTCGAGGGCGGGCTGGGTCAAGAGGTTGTCGATATAGGTCACCTCAGGACGCGTGGCGTGGTATTGCGCTTCCACCGCAATGACATCGAGCAATGGATTCAATGCGCCATGGCCAATTCTGGGAGGCGGTTCACAATTCAAGATGCGATTAAATGAGGGCGCGATGGCTATGAGTTCATTCGGCTCAATCATGAGACGGTTTCCAGGGCGTGAATCGCTTTCCAACCGTTCTTGCAGCCGGCGCAAGGACTGTGCATAGGGACGATACTTCTCATCCAGCTTGCCTTGTTCGAACAAGAACTGCGCCTGCTCGGCATCATGCTTGATCCGCGACCGATAGATGGCTGTGTCAGCCGGTAATGAACGGTGATCATGCCTGGCCCGCGCGACCTTCTCGAGGCATTCGCAGGCTTTCGAGTCGTCTCCCGCCCATGACCAGGCCATGCCCAAATTGTATCGGGCTAATTGATAGCCGGGGAGGATGGAGAGCGCTTGCTGAAAGCACCCGATCGCATCGTGAAGCGTGCCGATTTCCATGAGCGCCAAGCCGAGATTGTTCAACGCTTCGGCATGGGTCGGCCTCAGTTCGAGGGCGCGGCGGTAGCAGACAACGGCATCCCTGGTGTGGCCTTGCTCTTTTTTGGCAACCCCCAGGTTGTTATGCGTGTCGGCATGGGACGGATTCAGCTTCAAGGCACGCTCATACGCGTTCACTGCCCCCGGTAGATCTCCGATCTCGCGAAGAACATTTCCCAAGTTCCCATAGGCGTCGGGATAACGGGGATTGAGGGCAATGGCTTTTTCGTAAGCGGATACTGCATCCGGCGAACGCCCGGCTTTTTGCGATACCACGCCGAGATTGAACCAGTAGACAGGCAACGAAGGTTGTCGTTCGACTGCCGCATGGAGGTAACGGAGGGACTCAGCAAGCCGATTCAAACGGTAGGTGACCAGGCCCAGGAGATGGCAGGACTCGGCATCATGCGGAGACAGCTCGAGCGCGTGTCGGTAGGCGTCTTCCGCCTCGGTAAGTCGACCGGCCTGTTGATGAACCCGGCCTTGATCGAGCCAGGCCCGGACCGATTGGTCTCCTGTCTTTCGTGATGCGCCTTGACGGCGTCGATCTGCTCGATTCATGATGCATTCAACCGGGGTATCGACAGTAGCCGAAAAAGCCCGCGAGCGTCAAAGGAGGGTGCGAACTCTCTGTCTAACAAGGGGAGGCAGCGTGAGCATGAAGGTGATTAATCTTTCAACTTTTCAAGTGTTTAGTGCAGAGAAAATGAAGAAAAACAATATCTTTCAAACGCCGCGGTTCTTCTGCGATGTCTATTGTTTCGAACCGGGGCAGGAACAGATCGGGCACGTGCATGGCGAGCAGGACAAAGTCTACCTCGTCTTGGAAGGGAACGGGACGTTTCAGGTTGGTACCGATAAGCAAGTGCTGGGGCCAGGTCAAGGCACGATGGCTCCCGCCGGCGAAGAACACGGGGTGAAAAACGACAGTGGACAGCGATTAAAAGTATTGGTCTTTGTGGCACCGAATCCCTGATGTTGGCCTAACCAGTCTGGCGCTAGTCATCTTTTTTGATCTTTTTTAAGCGGCGGTCAAGCGCGAATCTGGTCAAGCCCAGCTGTTTCGCCGCAAGGCTCTTATTATAATCGGCAAGGCGCAGAGTCTCTTCGATGATGCTGTCTTCGACCTCGCTGAGGGTATGCGTGCCGACCTGCATCTCGACCCTGATCACTTGCCCATCCCCATGTGGGACGGCTGTCGCTGTATGTTTGGCCTGATCTCGCAATTCACGGGGAAGATAGTTGGCGGTGAGCGTTCGTCCCGTGCAAAAAATCGTCGCCCGCTCGATGATATTCTGCAGCTCGCGAATGTTGCCGGGATAGTGATAGGCTTCTAACAGCCCCCGCGCCTCCGCATCGATTTCGGCCACGTCCTTGGCAAACTCCGTCCCATAATGCAACAACGCCTTCATGCTCAGGGGGAAAATGTCCTCGATCCGCTGTCTCAGCGGCGGCAATTCGAGTGCGACGACGTTCAGCCGGAAAAACAGGTCTTCCCGAAAGGTGCCTGTCGTGATGGCTTTTTTAAGGTCGCGGTTCGTCGCGGTGATCAATCGGAAATCTGCGGCGATGTCGGTGGTGCCTCCGAGCCGCCGGAAGGTGCGTTCCTGGAGCACTCGCAGCAACTTGGCCTGCATGGTCAGATCTAAATCGCCGATTTCATCGAGGAACAGGGTCCCCCCTTCCGCCCGGTCGAGCAGGCCAAGCTTGCGCTGGTGCGCTCCCGTGAAGGCGCCGCGCTCATAGCCGAACAACTCGCTCTCGAAGAGATCGCGGGGGATGGCCGTACAATTCACGCCGATGAACGGACCGGAGGCGCGGCTGCCGTTATGGTGCAGTACACGGGCGACAAACTCCTTGCCCGTGCCGGTTTCTCCCAACAAGAGGACAGTACTCTTGGGATTGTGCGCCACTTCCCGAATTTGCTCAACAAGACTTTTCATCGCCGCACTGTCGGCGATGAGATGGTCTATCGCATATTGATCCCTCTCTTGTTCGCTTTGATAGGACAGACGGCGTCGGAGCGCGAACAGCTCCAGCGCCCGATCCAGGACCTGTTCCATCCCGTCGAGATCCACGGTTTTGATGACGAAATCGTAGGCGCCGAGCTTCATGGCTTCCACGGCGTCCTGCACCGTCCCATAGGCGGTGAGCATGATGACGAGTGCAAACGGCGCTTTGGCGCGGCAGACTTTGAGCGTTTCAAGACCGGAGAGACCTGGCATCTTGACATCCAAGAGCATCAGGTCCGGCACTTCGTGATCCAAGGCTGCGAGCAAAGCTTCGCCGGATTCGAACGCCACAACGCGATGTTGCCGCCGTGACAGACGTTTCACGAGGGCTGCGCGGATCGCGGGCTCATCGTCGGTGACGAAAATGGTGGCGTTCATGCGGAGAACTCCGCGTAGTCGCGCGCTGGCCGCAGCGGCAGCCAGAGCCGCGCAGTGGTTCCGCGCCCGGGCTCGCTCGTCAAGACCATGTCACCTCCGTGCGCTTCGGCAATGTTCCGGCAGATGGCCAGGCCGAGGCCGGTCCCATGCTGTTTGCCGGATGTAAAAAAGGGCTGAAACACCTGAGCGAGGTCTTTCTGACTGATGCCTGAGCCCGTGTCGGTCACCTCGATGTAGACGCCGGGAGTTCCGACGCGCGCCGCTTGTCCGGCGCTCATGCGCAGTTCACCGCCGGTCGGCATGGCATCCAATGAATTGTGACAGAGATTTAGCAATACCTGTTTGATTTGGTCCCGATCCGCACAGGCATACAGGTCTGGCTCACACTGCCGGATGATCTTGATCCGTTGACCTTCCAGACGTGTATCCAACAACTTTAATACCTCATCCACGAATCCTTCCACCGGCCAGGTGGTCGGCATGAGATCACGTGGACGGGCGTAGTCGATGATCTGGTTCACGATGCGGTCGAGCCTGCGCGTTTCGTTCAAGATGATGTCGAGATCTGCGCGCTTTTCATCGGAGGAGTCGAACTCGTCACGCAGTAGGGCGGCCGTTGACCCGATGCCCACCAGGGGGTTCCGGATTTCATGCGCAATGCCCGCGGCGACCTGACCGAGCGTCGCCAGACGCTCGGCACGGCTCAATTGCTGCTGCATGGCGTCGAGGGCCGTAATGTCGACATTGAACCCCTGATACATGGTGGTCTGACCCTCTTTGTTGCGGATTGGGATACGGCGGCTCAGGACCTTTCTGAGCGATCCGTCGCGGTGCAGAAAGCGGAACACCGTCTCGTAGGGGCGGTCTTCAGCAACAGCTTGCGCGTATTCGTGCAGGACACGATCCCGATCGTCTGGATGGATCCACTCCCTGAAGGCATCCGGTTCGCTGGTGTCATCAGGATTCAAACCGGCGAGCATCCGGTTGTAGCGATTGCTGAAGTTGACGGTCATGCCCGAAGTGGTAAAAATTCCGAAGGGCGCGTGGTCAACGATACTGCGGTATTTTTGTTCGGAGGCGGCGAGGTCTTCATTCAAAGCACGCAACTCCGCCTGATTAGCTTGCACGCTGGCGAGGTGTTTCCGCACTTGCTCACTCATCGCGCCCATGACCCGCGTGAGTTCTCCCAGTTCGTCCTGCCGCGAGAGGACTGGAACGTCCGTGGGCACGAGGCCGTCCGACGAACGGACAGATTTGGCCAGCCCGATCAACGGACCCGTAATCGAGCGGGCAATGAGCTGTAGCGCGAGCACCATGAGGACGAACACCAGCGCGATGCCCCAGAGCATGCGAGCGACCATCGAATTCCGGGAGCGGCCCATATTGGCAAGCGCATCGTTGAGGGCTTCCTGCTCCAGTCGGTCGAAATGCGCCATGTGCTCGCGCACGATTTGCATGAGGGCTTGGCCGCGGCCTTGCTCGATATACCGCAGGGCTTCCGCTGTCTCTCCCTTCTTCACGGACTGAATAAGGCTTCCCTTTTCCTCCATCAATCGAGTGACCAGGCGTTGCACGGCCTGAACCGTTTCATACTGCGCACGATGCGGGCGAACGAGGCCCAGGAGCACCTGTTCGACGGAAGGAAGGTGTTGATGGGCATTTCGCGAAGGAATGAGATAGGCGTCTTGTCGAGTCATGACATAGCCTCGGAAGCCGGTTTCATAGTCGACGATCAGGCGCATATATTCTGCCGCCGCACGTTGCGCGACGTACACGCGATCCAATTGCTCTTCATGCTCGGTGAGAGTTTGCAGGCTGAGGTAGGTTTGGATGCCAAGAACCAAGAAAGCCGCCAAGGGAATCAGCGCCGTGAGCAATAACTTGCGCGCAATGGGCAGGTTATTGAACAACCGAACCAATCGTCCCTTCATGAGGCCGTCTTGCTCCTTGCGTTCATCGTAAGAAGAGCAGAGAAGCCATGTCAATCAGGAGGCGCATGCCTCATCGATCGCGGTGGCGTGCCCTCAGATCGAAGGGCTCGCGCCGAGG
>JARDZZ010000013.1 GCA_029240595.1 Nitrospira sp.
GGCACTGCCGGGGAAGGCATGAGGTGGCCGTTAGGGTGAAAGGGAAGCACCGGAGCCGGGGTGAGCTGGTGAGGCGGTGACGGCACTCCGAGCGGCGTCATTGTGGGTTGATGGGCATTCCGCTCGGGATGCAGGATGGGCGCAGCGCCAGATTGCCGGGCAGAAAGGGAGTCCGTGCCGCCGCGTGTCCCGTCACGTCCGGCGTTGATCCGATTGTCGCTCGGTACTTCGCCGAGTACCCAAGGAGGCTGTGCGACCCAGACTGCCATCAGCGCCCCGGCGATCAGGCTGCTCCGGACCTGTTCCATCCACCCCATGGCTGCTCCTCACTCGCATCATAACAAAGCCACCGGAGCTATGCAGCCTTGGTCAACAACTTTCTTATACGAAAGTGAGCGAGCACGACATCGGGAGCCCGCTCGAGCGCTTCATAGTAGGCTCGTTCGAATCCTTCTCCTTCGACGGATGGATGAAGCAAGCTGTCAATTTCTCCCAGGAGATGCGCGACATTGTCGCCGGTGATGTCACACGTATCGTCTTGCAGCAGGTGATCAATGCGGACAAGCAGATCGGCGATCGGGTGCAGCCAGGTGAACCAGGGGTCCTTTTGGAGCAGCTCGATCAACACTTCCACGGATTGCACGGGTCCACTCACGCGTTCATAGGTTTGTTGCTCCGCAAGAATGAGGGCACCGTGAAGCCCGATGAGGCTTTCCCGCATCGACAGGATAGTCCTGCGACGTGGATCCACGGGAACCAGCGCCGTCGTGTGAGATGACGCTTCCATAGGTCAAGTGTAGCAGGCCTGTACGAAACGGCCAGCGGCCTTGATGCAGACATAAAGACGGATGCATTTCGGTCCAAGAGCGAGGTATTCTTCTCCCTACCGTCTTCGAGAGGTGCCTCAGGTGGAACGACGAAAACACCGGCGTGTTCCGATTCAGATTCAGGGATTGTTGTTGGGGAATTCTCATGAAGTCGAAGGACACACGCTCGACCTCTCGCTCGGCGGAGCGAAATTTGCGAGTGATGTCGAGGTCTTCCCAGGGAAGACGATCGTGGTCCGTCTCGTGATTCCGGGATTGGAGGAACCGTTGTCGATTCCGGAGGCGACGGTGCAATGGGTCGACGAGCAGACGTTTGGCGTCGAATTTCAAGAAATCCCGCCCGATGAACTCGATGACCTAGAAGACCTCATCAACGAATTCGATGAGACGGAAAATAGTGGCCATGCCTAGCACGGATTTCCGCGCCATGAGGCCATCGAGGGGCTTAAAGTTTAGCCCTCGTAGTAGACCACGATCGTAGCCTTGTTGCACTTGCAGCAGGTGCCTTGCCCGGTCATGGGCGTTTTCCCGGAGGCTTCTGCCGCTTTGACCACTGCGTCTTCGACCCGGCCGACCTTGTTGTAACACTCGCTGCAATAGGTCGCTGTCTTCGCCATAGCTCCTCCTCAAGAATAAAACTGCACGGTGCCCAATAGGAGCAAGTATAGCGCAATTACGCAAAAGTGCTTGGTCCGCCCTGCCGCCTGGGGGGGGTTATAGCCCGGTCGGACTGCCGAAGCCGGCAAACAGCTCCCCGGTCAGATAGGCGGCCCTGGCAGGATCGTCGAAGTCTTTTCGACGGAGATAGTCGTTAAGGAGGCGTCCTTCCGTCGTACGATGGACGTGGGGGAGGGCCAAATTCATCCGGTAGCGCTCGATGGCGCCGGCAACCCGACTGATAAACACTATTGTGCCGTCGTCTTCCTGGCGCTCCACAATACCGACATGAGTCAAAGGGTCGTTGGCCATGCCGTCCCCATTGTAATCCCAGGTGTTGTCAAAAAAGACGAGGTCACCGGGCCGGACGGCCGGACCCTGATGAAGTTTGCCGTGCCGGTTGACATGACGATGGATCAGCTTCACGCCGTTGGCTTTTGGATCAGGCACGGCGCTGTCGTATAGGTCGATGCCGTGCTCAAGAAAAATTGCTCGGGTCACGCCGGCGCAGTCGTAGGCAATGCGTCGGCCCTTGATGTGAATCGTGCTCGCCCCGACAAGCCTGACCGCCGTTTGGACGATGGCAGCGCGCCGGGACGTAGCCTCGGTGGACTTACAGCAGGGCTGACCGGTGAGGGTTCGAGGGGAGCGGTCACCGGTCGACGTGGCGCAGCCGACGAGCGTCACGATTGCGACGAGAAATCCAATCAAGACCATTCGGGTCAAAGAGATCGAGGCCGCGTTCATTCTTGCCAACCTAGCATGAGAGCCACAATCGGCCAAGCGATCGGCCAGAATTCTATCTTACTGGCCGGCAGCACGAGGGGGGATCGTTGTCGTTAGGGATCAGGGTTCGGAGAAGGTTGTGCACAGCGAAAACCAATGGTGGCCGACCGCTGGTCGGGACTGAAGCCGCTTCGAGTGGCGGTGCGAAGCATAATAATCTTGCTCTTCCACGAGCCGCCGCGCACGCCCTTATAGCGGCCGCTTGACGGACCGCTTGGATTCTTTCCCGGCATATACGCGTAGTAGTCCAAGCCAAACCAATCCTGCACCCACTCCGCCACATTGCCTGCCATGTGATGCAGGCCGTAGGGACTTCGTCCCTCGGGGTGCGAGTCCACAGCAGCCAAAATGGGAATTTCATGCACGTGATGCTGGCCAAACATCGCCCGTTCAGAGCTTGGAGCGGCATCACCCCAGGGGAAAAGTTGGCCGTCTGGACCGCGGGCGGCTTTCTCCCATTCCGCTTCGGTCGGCAACCGCTTTCCCTTTGATGCGCAAAATCTCGCCGCCTCGTGCCAGGTGATGTAGAGAGCCGGCCACCGCGCCAGCGTGTGATCCGAGACCGAATGGACGGTGATGACATGCCAAATGAGTTTTTGTAACTCGTCGGCGGGATGCTGGTTGGTCTGTCGGAGATGCGAGAGATATTCGGCAAGGCTGACTTCATGACGGTCAATCGCATATGCGTCCAACCAGACACGCTGTTGTGGAAGTTCGGTATCGTCGAACTGCGTCCATAGACCATAGGGGTCGTCGTCGATTCGCTTGCTGCCAACCGTGAACTCACCGGCCGGGATCTGGACCGTCGGCGCCGACTGCGCCAGCCCCGCAATCGAGGCGAGATGACCGGCCAGTTGCGGAGAAGGCTTGTGCGCGCTTGCCGCTTGGTTTGCGTTAATGGAAATGAGCGACAGGACAGATCCAGCAAGCCACACGAAAACACTGCACATCAGGTCTTGCTGGGAGCGGAAAGAGCTTTGCTGACTTCGCCGATAAGTCGTCGTTCGATTTCTGCCGTTTCCTCCGCACTGACGCTCAAGATCCGCCCGCCCTGCGCCAGCTTTTCGAATTCGGCCTTGACGCTCAGACGGGTGACGTTTAACGGCTGCGCTTGGACGGCGATCACATACTGATTTCGAAAACCGGCCACTTCGAGTGAAGCCGGATTGGAGACCTTGCGGTCTGTGACGATTACGGCCTTCTGATCGGCTTTGATACTGACTTTCACCTGATAGCCGTTGCGCGCCAGCGCTTCCTCCACCGTCTTGGTGACGGCGTTCAACGGCCGCGGGAGATCTTCAAATTGCGCGCCCTTTTGTTCCAGCTGAATACTTTGGGCGGCCTGCTCGACGGCCGTCTTCTTGATGTCTGCCGTCAGTTTGCGGGCCTGGATCAGCTGTTTGTCGAGCTGTTCGGCTGCGTCTTTGGCTTCAGCTCTCGCGCTTTCTGCTGCCTTCTTGGCGTCACGGATCTCCTGATTCAGAAGGTCGATCTGTTGCTGCATGACTTTGTTCCCGTCTTGCAACGAGGTAACCAGGGACTCCTGCCGGGCGAGTTGTTTCTTGAGTAGGTCGTTCTCGGCCCTGAAGGGAGATTCATCCGGTTTACATCCGGACAAAGGCAAGAAAGTCGTCAGGACAAGGGGGAGGAGAATCGAGCGATGTCGACAACACCACATGAGTGGACGGATTATCCATGCTTCGGGGTCTCTTGTCCATGGTCAATTCACATTCTGGTTGATTGACCCCTTTCTGATCCCAGGCTATTCTCGTCCATGCGCTCTCGCATGACCGGTTTCAGCCTCCTGGCGCTCACCTGTGTCCTGTCCATGGGCTCTGCATCTCTCGCGCCGGCGGAGACAGGACCTGACACGTCTGCCGCCGTACCTGCCGAGGATTATCCTTTGTACGATCTCGTTGTCGACGAGAAATTTCTCACGCCGGAAACAAAACTTGTCGTCCTCGAACGGTTCACCCTGACACGATTACATCCGGAGCAACAGGGCCCTCTGAGGCCGGAAACGTTCCATCAGTATGAGATTTTCGACGGTCGTCTACCGGGCGAGCTCATCCGTGACTTCCTCGTAAAAAACCAATCGCCTTCGAAGCTCGATGGGCGTTTCGGGTTTGGGGTGCGATATCGGTTCGTTTCTGGGGATGGGGTCGATCAACAGGAAGCGTCTATGCCGTCCATCCTCGTGTCGGAGAGTCCTCGCTTCATGCAAGAAGAGCCGCTTGACGAACCGCCGGCTATCCTCGACCGACTGGCCTTCTCACGCGTCGCATATACGCTCGGCCGCGAGCAGGCCCTGATCTATGTCGAATACAACCGACCGACTGGAGCTGGAGCCGGTTTTGCGGTATGGCTCCATCGGTCCGGAGCCCACTGGCGCATCTTCGACAGCGAATTAGTCTGGGCAGGTCGGCCTCAGTAGCGGACGGTCTTGCCTCGCCGCCTGGCTCATCGTTCGTCACGGGCCTCCTTCTCCTCAGTTGCAGCCGAACGGCCTGCGCGTTAGCATACTTACAGAGCCTTTTGCGATGACAGAACTCATTCGGAAGACGTTTGCCGTACCGCCGCTCGGCTGCAATTGCTCGATCCTTGGCGACCCTGTGACCAAACTGGCCATTGTCGTGGATCCGGGTGGCGCTGCCGAACGGATTCTTCGTGAGGTGCAAGACCTCGGACTGACGGTGACGAAGATCCTGCACACCCATGCGCACTTTGACCACTTTTTGGCGTCCGGCGAAATGAAGGCGGCGACCGCCGCGACCTTGTGCTTGCACAAAGACGATCACGCGTTGTGGGACATGCTCGAACTTCAATGCCGGGCGTTCGGAGTTCCGTATATTCCGGTTCCACCGCCGGACTATTGGCTGACAGACGAGGAAACAGTCCACATTGGGCAGGTTCGCGTTACTGCCCTTCACACGCCGGGGCATACGCCAGGATCCATGAGCTTTCATCTCCCGGCGGCGCGTATCGTGCTGACGGGAGATACCCTCTTTCGCGGCAGCATCGGACGCACCGATCTGTGGGGCGGCGATTTTGATGCGATCGAGCGCTCGATTCTTGAACGGTTATACACGCTCGAGGACGCGACGGCCGTCGTGACCGGCCATGGGCCTGAAACGGAGATCGGATGGGAGAAAGACAGGAACCAATTCGTTCGCGCCTGAACGGATGAGGAGGTGGCTATGAGAACAAGTGCTCGATGGCTGGCGTTGTTCGTGTTGTCCTTTGCATGGGGGCCACCCATCGTGCACGCAGAGGCGGCCTCGGGTCCACAATCGGATCAAGTCACCATCGCCGACGTGAAGGTGCGCATCTCCGACCATGGGCCGGTGGTACTTCTGCAGGCGGAAGGCAAAACTATTCCCATCTTTGTCGATCTCACCGTCGCGGTCTCTATCCAGGGCGCGTTAAATGGCGAGCAGTTGCACCGGCCCTTGTCTCACGATCTCATGCATACCATTCTTGACACGTTCGGTGCGAAGGTGACGCAATCGGTCATTACCTTAAAAGGCGGCACCTATTATGGAGCGCTGAGCGTTTCGTTCCGCGGCGACGTCAAAGTGTTCGACAGCCGCTCTTCGGATTCGATCGCGCTGGCTATTCACTTCAAGGCGCCGATTATTGTGGGGCGGGATCTCTTGAACTCGGCGGGCGTCGTTCCTGAGGAACCGAAGCCCCAGGACCTCTGACACTCGGAGGGGAGCTCCGCCGCCCGCAGCTTCGTCGCCTCAAGACGTGAGGAATCACCCGGCTGCGCTCACTCCTTCGCCATGCGCTCGTTTAATCGCGCGAGACGTCTTTCCGTCGCCTGTTTGATGAAGTCCATGTTTTGGGCGAGGTGCTGCTGGGCGGTAATCTTGCCTTCTTCCCGGCGCTTTAGCTGGTCAAGCCCGAATTGTGCGATCGCCGGCCCGTCCTCTTTGTACAGGTCCTTCCAGACTTCCACGCAGCGGAGTTGTTTTGCGGGCGGAAAGGCGTCGCAGGGAGGATCCACCGCCCAGGCATGGTCTCCGCTGAGTTGCCAAAGGACAACTGCAATGAGGAGCTTCTTCCCTCCATGTGATTCCATCCTCAGCTCTCCATGACCGGCCCGAAGGGCTCTCCAACTGCGCGGGTCCAACGAGGGTCGTTTTCTCACCCACCCGCCCTCGCGGCGCCAAGACGCCGCCTCTTCCCAGTGACCGCGCGTTGCGCGAGCACGGGCGACTCATTGGCCGGTCATCTCTCAAATCTTCATCGCCTCGGTCACCTCCTGCAACGTGGCCTTGGCGATGGTGGCGGCCCTTTGGCTGCCTGCCTGCACGAGGTCTTCGATGCCGGACGGATTCTGGAGGAGAGCCGCTCGGGCGTCCCAGATAGGCGCCAAGGTTTCCACTACGCGATCCGCAACCAGTTTCTTGCAATCAATGCAGCCGATTTCCGCCGTACGGCATTCCCGATTGATCTGCTCGATGATCGGCAGCGAGGAGAACATTTTGTGAAAATCGAAAACCGGGCAGAGCTCCGGATTTCCAGGGTCCATCCGCCTGACACGAGCGGGATCAGTCACCATCGTCTTCAATTTCTGCCGAACGACCGGTTCAGTGTCGGACAGGTTGATGGTGTTGCCGTAGCTTTTGCTCATTTTTCTGCCGTCGGTGCCCGGCACTTTTGGGAACTTGGTCAGGTGTTCTTTCGGCTCGGGAAAGACCGGCTGTTTGTAGAGATCGTTGAATCGTCTCGCCACTTCACGCGTCAGCTCCAAGTGAGGGAGCTGGTCTTTCCCCACCGGGACGAAATCGGGTTTGTACAGGAGAATATCGGCTGCTTGCAGCACGGGATAGCCGAGAAAGCCGTAGGTCGTCAGATCCTTTTCCTTGATCTCTTCCTGCTTCTCCTTGTACGTCGGATTGCGCTCAAGCCATGACATCGGAATGATCATCGATAACAAGAGGTGCAGAATGGCGTGTTCCGGCACACGCGACTGAATGAAGACGATTGACCGGTTGGGATCGATTCCGGCTGCCAGCCAGTCGATCAGAAGCTCCCGCACGAATACTCTGATTCGGGAGGTGTCGGCGTAATTCGTCGAGAGTGCATGCCAATCTGCGACGAAGAAATAACACTCATATTCGGTTTGAAGGTGCTTCCAGTTCTGAAGTGCGCCGAGGTAATTCCCCAAATGCATGAGCCCGCTCGGCTGCATTCCGCTCAGCACTCGTTTCGGTCGGCTTGTCATGGGGAGGCTCCTGCACTGAACCCGATCGCCGTCGACAGAAGTGTACCTGAAAGCCCCGACGCAAATGTACTGGTAAAGGTGTGGATGACGCGGAGTTCCCGGTCAAAGACGAGGAGACCGACCAGGATCATCATCCCATAAGGCTCCAATCGTGCGAGGGCCAGAGCGGGGCGCGGAGGCAGCAGACTCAATAAGATTCGTCCGCCATCCAGTGGTGGAATGGGCATGAGATTGAAAATGGCGAGGAACACATTCACCAAGACCGAATACAATGCCATGACGGCGACCGGCAGCAAGAATCGAAACGCGGACGAGGGGGCGGTTTCCAGCGTGTCGGTCCTCGAATCGCTCGTCATCAGCGACGGATCGACCGACAAGAGCAGCGCCAGCAGTCCCGCACTGGCTACCGCTAGCGTGAGATTCATGCCAGGTCCCGCTGCGGCGACAATGGCCATGTCGCGTCGCGGCCGTCTCATGTTTCTGGGGTCGATCGGAACGGGCTTGGCCCACCCAAGAAGAAAGCTGCCCGGCAGCATCAGGCAAATCAACGGAACGATGATGGTGCCGAACGGATCAATATGCGCCAATGGATTCATCGTGAGACGCCCCTGAAGTTTGGCTGTTGAATCGCCGCATCTATTGGCGACCCATCCATGGGCGTATTCATGAAGGACGATCGCAAAGAGCAAGGGAAGTGCTTTATACGAGACGGCATGGAGGATCTGCGTGACGTCGTTCATGGAAATAGATCGCCTACGATTCCGTGACTTCAGGGCTGAGCATGAAGAGGGAACCCGTTTCGGAGGCGCCCTCTCGAGGCGACCGATGTGGCCATCCTACCGTTCACCATGCTTAGTCCACTTGAGTGAAACGTCCACGTTTCACTTGTATCAAAAAGAGGGGCCGGTTGAGTGTACCGTCTTGAGCGAAGGCGGCCGGTCCGGCCAGCGCGGGCAGGTCTTGCTGGCTCGTCAAATAATCGCGTAGTGCGTCCCCGGACGTCGCGCCTTTCTTGATCGCGTCGACCACGAATTTCGCCGCATCATATCCCTGCATGGCGAAGAGTGTTGGCATGCTTTGGAAGCGCTTCTTATAGCGGTCGACAAAATCTTGAATGCTGGGGTTCGGGCTTTCGGCGAAAAACCCGTCGACGAAGACGGCACCGTCAATGGATTGATCCGCTGTTCTGGCAAAATCCGGGGCGTTCCAACCGTTGCTCCCAAGAAACGGGACCTTCATGTCGTGAAAGTTTAGTTGTGCGGCGATCAAGCCGACGTCCGCGGCTCGACCAGGGATAAACACGGCATCGAAGCCGGGAGTGTACAGCACTTTCTTGTCGAGCTTCGTGAGTTTCCCGCCGACTTTCAGCGGATCTACCTGGACCGCGAGCCCGTATTTCTTGAGGTCCTCCGCTTTCATCCGTTTCAACTGTGCGCCCACATCCGAGTCGCCTTCTTTATAGGACTCGATCGCGATGATCTCTCCGTCGCGCTGCCGCGCTTCCTGGGCAAACAAGCGGGCCATTTCGCGTCCGTACGCCGTGTCGGGGTGAAGAATGCAAAATCGGCGAAAGCCGAGGTCGACAGTGGCATACGCGGCAATTTTCCGTGCCTGCAGTTGGTACGTCACCGCCGTGCTGAACGTAAAGCTGCCCAGCCGTCGGACGTTCGGCAGCATAGCGGTCGGCGTCAGGAGCGGCGTGTGCGAGCGTTCGGCCAGCTCCGCCATCACGGGAAGGTTCTTGGACAAGAGTGGGCCAATGACCGCGATCGGACGGTCATCAAACAGCAGATGAGAAAAATCGTCGAGAAAGGACGCGTGGGAAGCATCGAGATCTTTGACGAGCAGGCCGATGGAGGGCCCCCCTCCACGCTCGCTGCCTGCTTCCACGGCAAGTTGGACGCCGCTCAACACATCATTCGCGAATGACGAGAGCTTTCCTGACAGCGGCAGGACGGCCGCCATCACGTACTGGCTGGACTTCAGTTTGGTTTGCAGAGCTTCCAGCATTTCCGAGAGCCGGCCTCTCTGGGGATGAGTGGGGAAATGGGCGAGAAATTGCTGGATTTGCCGAGACGCTTGGTGATCTTCGCCACGTCCCATGTAGAGGTCGATCAGCCGTAGGGCGGCCAGATCCCCGGGAAACTGTTTCGGATACGCTTCACGGATTCGCTCGAGCGCTTTTTTGTCAAAGGATTCGGTGATCACCTCGGTAATATTGTTCCGGATTTCTTCGCCTTGCTCGTCCGAGCTCAACGCGATCTCGTCTAGCCAGGCCTGAATTGCCCGAGCCGGCTCCTTTTTTTGAAAGTACAGCTCTCCACTGAGATGCACCGCTTCGCGCTTCGTCACATCGTCCTGTGAGAGGGCGCGGAGGCCCGTGAGAATCGGCAACGCCAGATCGGGGTTCCCCATCGCGGCATGGGTGCGTGCCAGCATCAACTTGCCACGGTCGATCACTTCCGATGACGGGAATTCTGTTTGAAGTTGCTGCAGATATTTGAGGGCTTCCGGATATTGCTGTCCTCGGTATAAGGCTGCCCCAAGCAGTAGGTATGTGTCGTCAAGGAACTCCGGCTTCGGGTTGGTTCCGAGAAATCGCCGAAGTATCGTGATGGCCTCTTCAGCCTGTCCGGCATCGATCAACCGCTTGGCCTGATTCAGGGAGGGATGGCTGGCGGGCGCACGCTTGGCAGTCTCCGCGGCAGCGACGGGATGGCGTCCCGGTACGGCAAGCGTGACAAGCGCCAGGGTGAGCGCGACACAAGCGGCGATCGGAAGCTGTATGCGATGGAGATCGGGCAGCCGTAGGGCGCGACGGATAAAGTGGCGATCGTGGCTGGTACGCATGAAGATCGTCAAGAGTGACTAGTATCGGAATCCCCGGAGGGTGTCAAGGTTTCACGCACCCGCCGTCGCGTTGTGTTCATGAGAACGATTGGCTATCATCGCCGAAATGGAAACCGACGCGCTGGTCGAGCGGTATCTCAATCATCTTCGTGTCGAAGGCGGCCTCGCTCGTAACACCATCGAAGCCTACCGGCGCGATCTCGCGAAATTTCAGCGCTATCTCAGCGAGCGGAAGATCGGCTTGCGAAAGCGGCTCCCGACTGACACCGTGCGGAGCTTTATGGGTTCGCTGCATGCTGTGCGGTTGTCCCCCGTCTCGTCGGCCCGTTGTTTATCCGCCGTTCGCGGATGGCTTCGCTTCCTGCGTCAAGAGCAGATTATCGATGACTATACGGCGCTCGATGCGGCTCCGGTCCGGCGCGGAATCCGTCTGCCCAAGACGCTGTCCGCGCGCGAGGTCACGGCCTTGCTTGAGAGTCCCGCTCAATCGACGCTGGAAGATCAACGCGACCGTGTGATGCTGGAATTACTTTACGCGACGGGACTTCGTGTCTCCGAGTTGATTTCTGTCGAGACGTTGCACGTGAACCTTGAGGTTGGCTATCTGCGTGTGACGGGAAAGGGTTCGAAACAACGGATCGTGCCGATGGGCGAGCCGGCCCGGCGGGTACTGCTGGAGTATCTGGACGCGATCAGGCCGCGATTCTTGAGACAGAGGGCGTCGCGATTTTTGTTTGTCTCGCGTCGCGGGACGCCTCTCTCGCGCCAGGCATTTTGGAAATCGCTGCGCGCACGAGCTCAACGGGCCGGGTTGACGAAAGCCGTGTCCCCTCACATGTTGCGGCACTCGTTCGCTACGCATTTGCTCGGGGGAGGTGCTGATCTTCGATCGGTGCAAACGATGCTCGGACATGCCGACATTGCGACAACGCAGATCTATACGCACGTCGAACGCGAGCGGCTCAAAGAAGTCCATGCAAATTTCTTCCCGCGGCAGAGACGCGGGAAGGATGGTCGAGCCGTCACAGAAGCCCGGAAGTAGCTGAAGAATGTGCAAGAACAGTGCGAGATTCGGTTGACAAGAATGAACGGACTTGATAGCATCCGCCAGCTTATTAAAGAAATCGGGCGGATAGCTCAGTTGGAAGAGCGCTGCCCTTACAAGGCAGAGGTCACAGGTTCGATCCCTGTTCCGCCTACCACCCACGGCGGGACGGATTCGTTCATGCAGTAGGAACAAATATTCTAGACAGACTGGACCATCCGCTATATATAGGTCTGATCAATCAAATCATCCGCAATAGGTAGAGTCACGAGGGGCCGTCGTTCAGCCTGGTTTAGGACGCCAGATTGTCAATCTGGAGGTCGCGGGTTCAAATCCCGTCGGCCCCGCCATCTTTTTCGTCCCGCATATATGGCCATTGGGATACACCTCCGCAGGCGGTTTCAGCGGTTTCAATGGAGTCAGGCCGTCTTGAGCGATGCCCCTGTTAGGAACTGTGGTCACGGGGGCCAGCGCCGCACTTCCTCACGCATTTGTTACACTCCCAAGGGTAGGTGGACTCTTCGGCGAGACCACGAAAGGTAGCGATCCATGTTTCAAATCGGCTTGACCGGCCTTCTGGGCTCACTGGGCGCAGTTTCGAAAGTGGTGCTGCTGCTGCTCTTTGTGTTCTCCGTCGTGTGCTGGGCGATTATCTTCCTCAAGTGGCGTGCGTTTTCGGCAGCTGACCGCATGGATCATCAGTTCATGGCTCTGCTGGCGAAGGCGAAGGATTTGGACGATCTGTGCCGGCAGGTGCGACGCATGGAGACAAGCCCCGCTGCCATCTTGTTTGAAGGCGTGATGGATCGCGTTGCGGGGTTGCGTGGACAGGACGGGGCGGGTGTGGCCGATCGTCAGCTCGTGGAACGAACCGCCGCCCATTTGTCCCACAGCCAGCTGGCGAGACTGGAATCCTATCTCCCATTTCTGGCGACGACGGGCAATATCACGCCTTTTATCGGCCTGTTGGGAACGGTGATGGGAATCATCGATGCATTCCGTGAAATCGGTGCTCAAGGCACGGCCAGCATTGCGGCTGTGGCTCCCGGCGTCGCTGAAGCCTTGATTGCCACCGCTGCCGGCTTGTTTGCGGCGATTCCGGCGGTCATCGCCTACAATTATTTCCTGTCTAGAATTCGCCGGACCGCGTTTCGATTGGACACCGTGACCATCGAGCTGATGACGTCACTCTCGATTCCAACCATCAAGGCCAAGCCGATTCCCGTCGGAGCGCAACGATGATGTTCGAGTCGCGCCAGCGCCGCTTCATGGCGGAGATTAACGTGATCCCCCTGGTTGACGTCGTGCTCGTGCTGCTCGTTATTTTTATGGTCACCGCGCCGATGTTGTACCGCGGTATGGACATCAATCTCCCCAAATCTGCGAGCAACACCATCAAGCCGGAAATGCGAACGGTGCTGACCATCGAAAAGGATCAACGGCTATACTTGGATAAGGATCCCGTCGGCGTTGCCCAGCTTGAGCAAAAACTAAAAGTCTTGAAACACGAGCATGCGGACGTGTCGCTCTACCTCCGGGCCGATCGTGAGGTGCCCTACGGCATCGTCGTCCAGGTCATGGATGGGGTGAAGAAAGCCGGAATCGAGAAGATCGGAATGGTGACCGAACCGGTGGGACCGGAGCACATCGGGGGGGCATCGATTCCGCGCGGACCCTCTCGTAAGAGCTAGACACGTCGCTGCTGAGAGGGATGTTGGGATGGTCGCTCGCGCACAGGTGCAGTCGGCTTTCTGGTTCGATCATGACGAGCAGGACCGGTTTCTTGCTCGCCTGGGTCGAACGCTTACCATCTCCCTTGTTCTGCACCTGGTCGCTCTGCTGATCGCAATGGGAATTCGGCTGGCTCCTCACGGTGAACGGCCTTTGGCCTCAGTCCAAGTGAACCTGGTCAGTTTACCCACCCCGATGAAACCCGTGGAGCAGAGTAGGCCGGTCGAACCTGTCAAACGACTGGAACCCAAGCCGGTTCCGGTTTCCGCTCCCCCCGTCAGAATGCCTGCCCCCGCGGCTCCCCCCGTTTCGACGCCGGCGCGTACCAGTGTGGCCAAAGATATTCTCAAGGATCTTGAGTTGCCCCCGGATGCGCCGAAATTTGGAGAATTGACGCCGGTCAAATCGGTGGCACAACCTCGTCCACAGGTGCAAGCGAAAGTCCATGTTCCCGACCTCCCTCGCATTCCGGATATCATGCCGGATCCGGTGACGAAGACTCCGCAGCGAACGTCGATCAGCGAAGAGCTCGACCGCGAACTCGAAGAGGAGCTCAAGAAGGTCAAGGAATTCAAACCGGCTGCTAAACTGGAGATCCCGAAAGAAGCACCCGTCAAAGCCGTTCCTCACCAGGAAGCCGCCCTGCCACACGTAACGGCCCCCCAGACGCAATTGAAAACGTCGGGATCATCCGGCACGAATCCGTTCTGGGGGCGTGTGGAAGCGATCATCAGGAGTCAATGGGAGCCGCCTCCCATCGACGTGACCGGACAAACGTACAGTGCAGTGGTCCGATTCAGGTTCTATCGGAACGGGACCGTCAAGGATGTGGTAATCCAACAGACGTCTGGGAACAGCTATTTCGACATGTCGGGTCAGCGAGCCATCTTGAAGCCGCGTCAATTTCCTGCGTTTCCCGCGGATATGAGCGACGCCTATCAAGACGTTGAAATGGTGTTTCGAGTCGGGGAGATCGCGGGATGAATCGACGAATCGTGTTGAGCCTTGTCTTGTCCGGGCTTTGCCTGTTGGCTGCAGCCGCCGGCATTCTGGAGTCTGATGCGGCTGATGTCTTTCTCGAGGCGACGAGGCCGGACTTTCAGAAGATTCCGCTCGGCGTGGTCAGCATCGAAAACAACGGCGGGCCTGACTGGCTCGGCGGACGCCTCGAGGAGGTGCTGAAAAAGGACGTCAAGCGCTCGCTGGTATTCGAGCTGATGGACCTTCCCAGCTTGGGTATCAAGGTGCGGGATGTCGGAAATGGGCATGGAAATGGGTCAAAAGCCGTCTTCAAGCAGGCGGCTGAAAACGGCGTGTCCGTTCTCGTATGGGGCAAAGCAGGTCTCAAGAAAGGCGAGAAGGAAGACGACGTCAACATGGAAGGCTTCGTCTATGACAGCGGCAGCGATGAGATCGTCGGAGGAAAGCGGTACGCCGGGTCGCCTTCGGTTGTGCGACTGATGGCCCATCGATTTGCCGACGAACTGGTGTTTCGCTACACGGGGGAACCGGGCATAGCCAGAACTAAAATTGCGTATGTGTCGGCCCACGGGGCGGCTCGCGAGCTGTTCGTCATGGATTACGACGGGTATGATGCACGGCAGCTGACCGCGGATGGGTTCCTCAATCTGATGCCCCGCTGGTCTCCGGATCGGCGGTTCTTGGTCTTTACCGCCTACCGCGATCGGAATACCCAAGATATCGATATGATCGAACTGGCCACGGGGAAGCGTTGGACTCTGGTCTCGTATGGGGGGTTGAACATCACTCCCGCCCTTTCGCCGGATGGGAATTTCCTGGCTTTTGCTTCCAGCCACGAGGGAAATTCCGAGTTGTATCGGTTAGACACCAGGACGAAGGCCGTACAGCGTCTGACAACCAACCCGGCCGGCGACCTCTCTCCCACTTGGTCGCCGACTGGTAGAGAACTTGCTTTTGTATCCGACCGCGGGGGTGGTCCCCAAGTCTTTCTAATGAGCTCGGACGGCTCAAACGTGCGCCGTTTGACGTTCGAGGGCGACTACAACGCCGCTCCTGCCTGGTCTCCAAGAGGGAATTGGATCGCCTACGTCTGCCGGACACCCCGTAAGGAGTATAAGTTGTGCGTCATTAGCCCTGACGGACAAAAGCGTATGCAATTAACTACAGGAGGTGGCATTGATGACTCACCTTCCTGGTCTCCGGACGGGCGTCACCTGGCCTTTAGTTCCACCGCTGACGGCAAGAGCCACATCTATATGATCGATGCTGACGGGAAGGGCCTTGAACGCTTGACATTTGAGGGAAGCCACAACAGTGCGCCAAGTTGGTCTCCGGCATCCTAACCGACGTCCGAGTGACAAAGGCAACCGGTGACATATATGACTAACGTAGAGAGAGGAGACACGCGCATGGGCACAACATGTTTCAAAATCGCCATGGCACTTGTTGCCAGCGTCGCCCTGATGGGCGTTTCGGGTTGTTCGAAGAAGTCGGTGCAATCGGGCGGCGACACCCAATCGTCCCACCAAGGGAGTGCTGCGAAGAGCGGCAGCACCGAGGGCTCGAAAAGCGGAGTCGGGAATTTCCCCGACACCAGCATGCAGTCAGGAGGGTCGGGTCTCCGGGGCTTGGATAAAAATCCCTCGGAAGAACATGTGGCCAGCGGGTTTGGCGCCAGTCCGGCCGGTGCCTCCGCGGGCATGGGCGGATCGTTGTTGGCCAAAGCTGATCCCTCCGATGCCGCAAGCCGTCAGTTGGACGAGATGCGGGCTGAGCAAGCCGCCTCAGCCAGCGCTGGGTTACGGGACGTCTACTTTGGCTATGATAGCTGGACGATTTCCGAAGACCAGCGGCAAGCGTTGACTCGCGATGCGGATTGGATGAAAACCAACCCAGTGGCCATGGTCAAAGTCGAAGGCCATTGCGACGAGCGGGGGACCTCGGCGTACAATCTGGTGTTGGGCGAGAAGCGCGCGAAGGCCGTGCGAAATTTTCTGGTGGAGTTGGGCATCAGCGCGAACCGGTTGTCAGTCGTATCCTATGGAAAAGAGCGCCCGTCCTGCGCAGAGCATGCCGAATCCTGCTATCAGCAGAACCGGCGGGGACATCTGGTTGTTAAGTCAGGCAAGTAACCAACGAGGCGGACATAGGTAACACCATGAACATCGGGTGGAATGTCGCAAGTGTCGGGACTGTGGTCTGTGTGTTTTCCGCCGCACTTTTGCATGGCTGCGTGGCCCAGCAAGCCGATTTGAAAAGCGCCGAACGCCGGTTCAAGGAATCAAGCGACGCCTTGGCGCAGCGGGGCGCGCAACAGCGGCAAGAACTCGAGGAGCTGAAGAGCCAGGAGCTGCCCAAACTTCGGGGCGAACTCGAACGGGCACACCATCAGGCTCAGGAAATACAACGGGCACAGGATGACCTGAAGCAGCGATCAGCCGTTCTCGAACAACAGACCAGGAAGCTCGAACAGTTGTCCGGAAAACTGGATGCTGACACCGCCAATCGTTATGCGCAGGTGCGCGAAAGCCTCAATGCGCAAGACCTCAAGAACAAGGCGGACCGCGACCAACTTAGGGTGGACGTCAATACGCGACTCGACGATGTCAATCACCAGATGGAAGTGCTGCGCAAAGACATCATCGATGCCGTCCAAAAAACGAATACGGCGTTCGCCAAGAGCTTGGATGTGAAACTGGAGGAGCAGCGCAAGGCGTTGGCGGACAATCAGGCCCGTACCGAGCAACTGTCGGCGAAATTTGCGCAGTTCAATCAGGCCTTAGCGGGATTTCGAGAGTCCCTGTCCTCGTTGGGGGATCGGATCGCTCAGGAGGAACAGGCCAGCAAGGCCTTGGCGGCCAAGGTCGAAGCCGACACCAAGGCATCCACCGCTCACATCAATGAGACGACGAGGTCGATGTCGGGACATCTCGGTGAGGTGAATAAGAGCGTCAATGCGGTCGCTCAGAAACTCGCTGCCCGCGTCGATGAACAGATGGGCGAGATCAACAAGACCGTCACGAAGCTCGACGGGCGGGTGGCCGAGCAAGACCGGCGGATCGACGGACTCACCAAGTCGCTCGATCATGTGACTCAGGAAGTTCATACGCGCGGAGCGAGTCCCAAAGCCGGCCAGCGTCAGCAGTCAGCGGGAACAAAGTCCATGCAGCGGTCCTCTGCGGTTGGCCCGGCTGAAGGCGTCTCTCATCACGAAGCTGAACCGGTTGCCGCGGCACGCCAGGAGCCGGAGACGGTGAATCATGTCGCAGAGCGGACGGTTGCGGCGGATGAACCGGCTGAACCCGTTGCCCTTGCTGCTCCTGTACGTCCTGCCGAACGATCAGACAGGGCCGAATACGAACGCGTGTTGGCCTTTTTTAAGGAAGGCAACTTGGAAGGATCTCGCGAGGGGTTCTCGTCATTCTTGACCGAGTATCCGAACTCAGAGTTGGCCCCCAATGCCCGCTATTGGCTAGGTGAATCGCATTACGGTAAGCGAGATTATAAGCAGGCGATCGATTCCTACGACCGGGTCGAAATGGACTATCCGCAGAGCGAGAAAGTTCCGGCGGCGATCCTCAAAAAAGGCTTTGCCTATCTTGCGCTGAAAGACAAGAAGCGGGCCTCCTCGGCTTTCAAGCAGGTCGTGACACTGTATCCCAAGAGTCCCGAAGCGGGCAAAGCCTATGACAAACTGAACCAATTAAAGGAACTACGATAACGGTGCACGACGGCATGATGATGTTGGCGGTGGGATGCGTAACCGTGACGGCCTTGACGGTTTCCGGATGCGCCAAGCACGCGGACTTTGTGGAGTTGCGCGACCATTTGGCGACTGTAGCCAAGTCCCAAGACCAGGATCAAAAGCGGTTAGACGCGCTGCAGCGCCGCATGGAATCAATGGAACGAGTCAAAGATGTGGAGGCGCCGAAAACCAGGCTTGAGGATTTCAATGCACGGTTGCAGAAACTGGAGGCCCGTGTAGCCAAGTTGGACGACGGAGCAACGGCTTCCCCGGCACTTAAATCTGAGGCCGCTCCGACCGAACCCGCCAGAACGATCAAGCCTCAACGGGCTGGATCAGAAGGGTCATCCATCGTCCCCAACGTTCCGGCTATTACTCCCACTTCAGCGTTCAACCTGTCGTATAATGACTACCTGAACGGCAAATACGATCTGGCCGTCTCGGGTTTTCAGCGTTTCGTCAAAGACTTCCCGGGGACCTCGCTGACACCGAATGCGCACTATTGGCTGGGAGAGTCCTACTACCAGCAGAAGGATTATGCACGTGCGATGCAGGCGTTCGAATATGTGTCAACCGAATTCCCGGGCAATGAAAAGGTACCGGCCGCCCTCTACAAGTTAGGGCTGGCCGCGGCGGAGACCGGCGATCTCGTGAAGTCTAAGAAAAATCTGAAGCGGGTCATTGAGGAATTTCCCACCTCGGACGAAGCCAAGCTTGCCAAAAACAAGCTGGCAGACATTCGATGATGGGATGGGTGTTGGGAGCCTAAGCTGGTGCCCGCCGCACGCTGTTCTCCGACGATCCGAGTGCTTCCGGCCGATGTTGTCAGCCGGATTGCAGCCGGAGAGGTAATCGAGCGGCCTGCCGCCGTCGTCAAAGAACTCATCGAAAACAGTCTCGATGCCGGCAGCCGGCACATCACCGTCGACATCAGGGATGGGGGTACTTCACTCATCCGTGTGACCGACGATGGCCAGGGCATCACACGATCCGACATTCCCCTCGCCTTTGAGCGTCATGCCACGAGCAAGCTGACCTCCGATGCGGAGCTCACGTCCATCGGCACGATGGGGTTCAGGGGAGAAGCGCTGCCCAGCATCGCCTCTGTTTCCAAAGTGCTGGTGGCCACGGCCACGAACGAGGACCTCGTCGGGGCGCAGTTGTCATTGATCGGCGGGGTGCCTCAACAACTGGTTGATGCTCCCGCGGTGATCGGAACCAAGATCGAAGTCTCGGACCTCTTTTATAACCAGCCGGCCAGAAAAAAATTTCTTAAGTCCATTCCAACCGAATTCTCACATATCAGCACCGTCGTCCAGCAAGCGGCCCTCGCCTGGCCGTTCGTCCATTTTCGACTGACCCACAACGGGCAGGAAGTCCTGAATCATGCGGCCGTTGCTTCCGATCGCGATCGGATTCTGCAGGTGTATCGACAGCCGTTTCTCGAGCGGACAGTAGAGGTGCGGGGCCGCATCGCCGGATGCACGATCAGCGGCGTCATGATCGATCCTGTTCAGGCGCGCTCTTCGAGGGCGCCGCAAGATCTTTTCGTGAACCGACGTCCCGTCCGCAATGCCGCAGTGTTCCATGCGGTCAGCGAAGGCTATGGCTCGTTGCTGGCAAAAGGCCACCATCCGACCTACGTGCTGTTCCTTGATCTCGACCCCGAGCGCATCGACGTGAACGTCCATCCTGCAAAGCGTGAAGTCCGGTTGGCAGATCAGGAGGGCATACACCGGTTCGTACGCCAGAGCGTGCGACATGCCTTCAGTGGAGTGGAGCGCAAAGCGGTCCTTCGTTTGGCCGACGACCCAGCGACTGCCGCTGCCACTGCGATGGCGTCCTTTACGGATGGAAGCTCTTCCAGCGCATCGTCCGGATGGCGACCCGCGGAGCAAGCGGACCAGCGCCTGGCGTCTATGCCGGATTCACTGTTTGCGGCGGAGCGCACAGGCGCCTACCCAGCGTCGAAGGATGTGACGATTACGCCCTTGGGACAGATGCATCAGACCTATCTGATCGCGCAGGTCGGGCTCGAATTGCACGTGATTGACCAGCACACGGCTCATGAACGAGTGCTGTTTCAACGCTTGTGGCGACGATGGATGGCGCGGGACATGGCCATCCAGCCTCTGCTGATACCAGAGCCGATTGATTTGACCGTTGCCCAATATACGCTGATGCAGAAATATGCAAAAGATCTTGAACTCCTGGGTCTGGTTCTTGAGCCGTTCGGTACCAATACCGTTGTCCTGAGAGCGGTGCCTGTCGGCGTCGGGCCCGTCGACGGCGCTTCAGTCGTACGCAATGTCCTCGAGGACTTGGCTGAATGGGCGAGTGTTTCCTCTGTGGACGCACGTGTACAGGCGGTTCTCGCGACGCTAGCCTGTAAGAGTGCCGTCCAAGCCGGACGGCCCATGGCGCTTCCCGAAATCGAACAGTTGGTGCGCGACTGGGTAGACGAAGGGGTGATGTCCACGTGCCCGCATGGCAGGCGCACGGCCTTCCGCCTCTCGGCGGACGAACTGGACACGCTCTTCGGCCGGACCGGATGGTCGTGACGACCTGCTCTCATCTCACCATGCCCTCACTTTCCGAGCGACAACTGCGCCGGAAGCCCCTCGTGGTCATTCTAGGACCGACCGCCGTCGGCAAGAGCCGGATTGCCGTCGAAGTGGCAAAATATCTGGGAAGCGAAATCCTGACGGCGGATTCACGCCAGGTCTATCGCGGAATGGATGTGGGCACTGACAAGCCCACGCTCCTTGCCCGCGAAGGGATCGTTCATCATCTCATCGATCTTGTCGATCCCGACGAACCCTTCAATGCCGGTCTCTTCCGGCGCCATGCTGCTGCCGCAATCGACGAGTGTTATCGACGGCGGATGCTTCCCTTGCTGGTCGGCGGCACCGGTCTCTATGTGCGGACACTCTTGCAAGGGCTTTGTGAAGCGCCGCCGAGCGACCCCTGTGTGCGGGCGCGGCTCCGCCACGAGGCGTATGAACAGGGGGGTGAGCAGCTGTATGCCCGCTTGGCCCTGGTCGACCCGCTGACAGCGGCCAAGTTGCACCCTCGGGACACCCCAAAGATCCTGCGGGCCCTGGAAGTGTATCTCCAATCCGGCTCGCCTCTGTCGTCCTTCCAATCGAAGCATGGATTTCGCGAGCGACCGTTTTCTGCTCTGGTCATCGGGTTGAACCGGGAGCGCGATCACCTCTATCGTCGCATCGAGGAGCGCATTGATTGGCAACTCAGCCACGGTTTGATAGACGAAACACAGACATTGCTTCGGAGGGGATACAGGCGGGACTCCCCGGCGATGAAAGGGCTGGGATATCGTCAGGTGGCCAGCTATCTTGCCGGTGAGTGTAACTGGAATGAAATGGTGAACGAGTTCAAGCGCGACACCAGGCGGTTTGCCAAGCGGCAGATGACCTGGTTCCGCCGGGAACCGGAGCTGACCTGGCTCATGATAGAAGAATCCGAGCCAGCCGAACAGACGGTGAGCCGAGTGGCGGACTTGATCCATCCTTTTCTCGAAGGGCTGGACGGAGATATTGACACACTAGTTCCTCATTCTTGGTAGGGGAAAGGCGGCATCGTGGCCAAGCTCACGCGGGCGTCTCGTGCGGACATCGGCATCATCGGGGGAAGCGGCTTATACGACATGGAAGGGCTGCATCAGGTCAAACGCGTAGACGTGCGAACACCATTCGGATCGCCTTCGAGTGCCATCGTGCTCGGCGAGCTTGACGGAGTTCGGGTGGCGTTCTTGTCGCGGCATGGCGTCGGCCACCGATATAATCCCTCCGAAATCAATTATCGGGCCAACATTTATGCCTTGAAGTCGATCGGCGTCCGACGAGTTATTTCCGTGAGCGCAGTGGGCAGCATGAAGGAATCCATGAAGCCGGGCGACGTGGTCCTCCCGGATCAGTTTATCGATTTGACGAAGCGACGACTCTCGACATTTTTTGACGGCGGCCTGGTTGCGCATGTGGCCTTCGGCGAGCCGGTGTGCGCGTCACTCAGCGCATCGCTTCTCGGGGCCGGCCGGTCGGTCGGAGCCACGGTGCACCAGGGCGGCATCTACGTCTGCATAGAAGGCCCGCAGTTTTCGACAAAAGCGGAATCACAGTTATATCGCCAGTGGGGCGTGAGCGTGATCGGCATGACGAATCTGCCCGAAGCCAAGCTCGCCCGCGAAGCCGAACTCTGTTACGCCACGGTGGCACTGGTGACTGACTATGATTGCTGGCATGAGACCGAGGAGTGCGTCACCGTGGAGGCCATTCTCGCCACCTTGTGTCAAAATGTTGCGCTGGCTAAACGGCTGCTGGCGGCAGCCTTGAAATCGGCGGCCTCAGCAACGAGCTGCGAATGTCAGCGTGCCTTGCAGCATGCGATTGTCACCGCTCCGGACAAGATTCCCCTCGCCCTCCGCCGGAGATTGGCGCTCTTGATTGAACGGGTCCTCTCACCTGTGAAAGGAAAACGGTGATCATGGGCAAACTTTTAGTCGTCGGGTCGGTCGCATTCGACACCGTGAAAACACCGTTCGGTGAGGCCACGGAGGTGCTTGGCGGATCGGCCACATATTTCTCCACGTCCGCGAGCTATTTCACTGCGGTTGACCTCATTGCCGTGGTGGGCGAGGACTTTCCCTCTCAGCACCTCGCGTTCCTCAAAAGCCGAAACATTGATCTTGCCGGACTCGAACGGCGTTCCGGTGCGACATTTAGGTGGAGGGGAGAATACACCCACCAGCTCAACGAAGCGCACACGCTCGATACGAAGTTGAACGTGTTTGAGACCTTCCGTCCAAAAATCCCGGAATCCTATCGCTCTCCCGACGTCTTGTTTCTCGGCAATATCGACCCCGAGTTGCAACTGGATGTGCTGAACAAACTGCCACGGCCGCCCTTAGTGGCCTGCGATACGATGAACTTCTGGATCAGCGGCAAGCGGGACGCCCTGTGGCGGGTGCTCGAGAAAGTCGACATTCTTATTATCAACGACGGTGAAGCACGGGCCCTGGGCGAGGACTCCAACCTCGTCAAGGTGGCCGCGAGCGTCCTGGCACGAGGGCCCAAGCATCTGATCATCAAGCGAGGCGAATACGGGGTGTTGATGTTCAATGAGAACCAGGTGTTCGGGGCTCCCGCGTTTCCGTTAGAGGACGTCCGTGATCCGACGGGCGCAGGGGACACCTTTGCGGGCGGATTCCTGGGCTATCTGGCCGCCACCGGAAACCGATCCGTTGAATCGTTTAAGCAGGCCATCATTTTTGGAAGCGTGATGGCCTCATTTACCGTAGAAGCCTTTAGTCTTGACCGCTTGCGAGTCCTGGATTACAAAGAGATCCAGGATCGCTTCCGGGCATTCAAGCGTCTGACCCATTTTGAGGACCTACCGTGAACCGGTTACCTATGCCGCCGCAATCGTATGCCGGCCTTGTGGTACTCCTCATGCTGGCGGTTGTACTCGTCGGAGCTTGCGGGACGTCCGAGGAGATGAAGCAAAAGTCGAAGGGCTATTATCAGGAAGGGATGGCGAGTCTGGAACACGACCGTCAAAAATCCTACGTCTCGTTTCAAAAGGCGGTGCAGCTCGACCCCAGGAACAAAGAAGCACGGTACGGCCTCGGTCATATTCTGGTGTATCAAGGCAAGCTGTCACAGGCTGAAAGCGAGTTTCGGGAAGCAATTAAGATTGATGAGAATTATTCGGAAGCCCACACCTATCTCGGCCAAGTGCTGGCGAGCCAGGATCGTTGGGATGAGGCGATCGCTGAGTTTCGACGCGCCTTGAGCAATCCCCTCTACAGCACTCCCGATCTGGCCCGCTATCAACTCGGCAAGGCGCTGGCACATGAAGGTGACTATCAAGGCGCCATGGAAGCGCTGGAGGATGCCTTGGTCGTCAACCCGCCGAATGTCCCGCCCGCGATGCTGCAACTGGAATTGGGACGGGTGTATTACAAACTCGGGTTCGAGCGCAGGGCGAAAGACGCGCTGACCAAAGTCACGACATTGGACAAGAACGGCAGCTATGCAGCAGCCGCCAAGGAACTATTGGCACGGCCGAAGCCGTAAAGAGAGCCATATGGATTCGATCGGCGATTTTTTCAAGCAGGTGAGAGAGACCAAAGGGCTGACGCTAGAGGAAGTAGCCTCGAAGACACGAATCCGCACGGATTTCGTGAAGGCATTGGAAGAAGGCAATTTTGCCAAATTGCCCGACCAGGTCTTTGCCCGAGGGTTTGTTCGCTCCTATGCACGTTCGCTGGGGTTGGATGAAGAGGATGCCATTCATCGGTTTATCCAATCGGCGGGGGCCTTCTATGAAAAGCAGGATGAACGCGAACGTCTCAAGGTCCGGCAGGCGGAAGAGGAACGAAAGCGCCGTGCGAATCGAAAGGCGGTCGCCATCGCCATCGGGCTTGCCATTCTTACGCTCGTGATTCTACTGAGTCGCGAGCAATCATCGCTTTTGGTCAGACGAACATCTCAGAGCGAACCATCCGCGATGGCGGGAAAGCGCGCGGCTCCCCCGGAGTCCGGCAGAGACGTTGCGAAGAGTGATGTGCCCGCTCGTCCTGAGGTTGAGGCTCAACCCGGCGCGGTGAAGGGGAAGCCATCCGAGCTTCCGACTCCACCGCCTCTCGCTCGTGCCGATGCCAGCTCCAGTCGTGCCGCTGCACCGGCTCCGTCTCCGCCGCCAGTTCAGCCTCATGCCACCGTGGCTGCGCCTGTTCCGCCCCCTCCGGCTACGGAGGGGCCGCTTAGTGCACTCACGCTGCAGGGTCAGGCGAATACGGATGAGCCATTGGTCCTGGACCTGGAAGCCACGGAACTCAGCTGGGTGGTCATTCAGATAGACGGAGGAAGTCCCCAGGAGGCTCTGCTGCGTCCCGGGGAAAAGGCCAAGTGGAAAGGACAGGACCAGTTCACGCTCACGCTTGGCAATGCGGGCGGCGTCAAGGCCGAGCTCAATGGAAAGCCTCAAAAGCCCTTTGGTCCCAGCGGGAAAGTTGCCCGTGACATTCTCTTAAAGCGTTAGCAGAACCTTGCAACGCGTCGTGTGCTCCCCTAACGCCTCCTCTTCCCGTCGAACGCCTTTGACCTGAGGGGTCTTCCCTGTGGCGGTGCGGTGCCCTCTGTGGCGTATTGGTATGCTCGACAGCTCGCGTCATCGCGAGTGACTCCCTCAGCCAGTGCTAACTAAGCGAAATTTCGAACCAGACAAATTGGTCGAAGTGGCATGACGTTTGATCATCTGCGACGAGTGAGGTGTGGGGCAGCGTCGGGAACGATGGCCGTTGGCATGCTGAGTCGTTTGCTTGACAATGTCAAAACGGCGTTGCTATAGTCCCGACGCTTTCTTACCTTCATGCAACCCAAGCAGCGGGCCTCGGCCCTGTGATGCGCGGTGGTTTAACAACAAGGAGGAAGTCTGATGGGGTATTTTTCTAAGTTTTTGGGAGTCGCTGCGGCAGTGATGTTGCTCTCGGCCACTGTGGTGGGAGCGGAAGAGAAAGATCCGCTGAAGCCTCGCGTCCCACCGGATCAGATCGCGGACGCCAAGGCGCTGAAAAATCCGGTGGCGAACACACCGGAAAGCGTCGCGAAGGGAAAGGCGTTGTTTGAAGGAAAGGGCACCTGCTTCAATTGTCATGGCAAAGAAGGGAAAGGGGACGGTCCCGCCGGTGCGATCCTCAATCCTAGCCCCCGCAACTTCACGAACTGCAAATTCCATAAGAAGCGGAAAGACGGCGAACTCTTCTGGGTCATCAAGAACGGCAGTGCCGGAACGGGAATGGTCTCCCTGATCCCAGCTGCCATTACCGAAGAAGAAGCCTGGACGATCATCAATTACGAGCGGAGTTTCTGCAAAGGCGACGAATAAGACAGCCGCCGAAGCACGAAAACGGGGTGGAGGACCGGTCCTCCACCCCGTTTTGTTTGTCAGGGTTGTTCAGCAGCTTTGATGGCGACCAGTTTGGCAAGGGCTAGACCGCTGATGGGATCGGTCGTCTTCAGTGACGGAAACACCGCCGGACGCTGTTCTTGCCCATAGTGCGTTTTCGAGGCCCAACTGACCTTCTGCCCCACATAGGCAATCGCTTCACCGAGGGTCACTTCCCCATCCCGGTTCACGTCTGATTCGCCGCGAAGCGCACGCAACAGGTAGTAGGTAAACAGACCGTGGCGATGCCCTTCATCTTCGACGGCTTTGCCGATGCCGTTCATGGCGACAACATGGACCGTCGAGCTTCCGGATGGACTCCATTGGGGGACGACAGTTTTTGATCGGCTGTCTGCTCCCAGCCTGGTCAGCGAACCGTCAAAGAATAGCAGTGTCTGTTTGGCCTTCAAACGGCCAAGAGCGGCGTCAAGGTCCTTGAGCGGATATGAGCGCGACGCGTTGGTGGTATTGCCGTCATAGGGAACGAGATAGACGTCTCCATTGGGCGCAACGGTTGCCAGACCGGCAAAATATACGATAACCACCGCGTCCTTGTTCATGTGCCCAGGCAGCCAGTCCAATAGCGCTTCATCAATGTCCGGCTTGAGGGCTTTCCAATCCTGAAGCAGACGCACGTTCGACGCCGGCAATCCGCCCAATGACTGGAAGTAGGTCGTCAGCAGTTCCGCATCGGAGGCCGCATACTTTCTGGCGCCTCCCTGGACATCGCGGTATGAACCGATGCCGATCGAGATCAGGTAGGTGTGAGGCCGCTTGAACCCCACGGGCATGGCGGGCACTTGATCGACGTCATCAGTGTTCGTGCCGGTTGGCTGGATCGAAAGTGAAAGGGCCTGCGACGGTGATGACCCCGCAGCAGGGTCGAACACAGCCACGTGGAGTTCGGCTTTCTGTTGTTGCACGGTCTGAGGAAGCGTTGCGACAAATTCGAGGGACCGGGATTGCCCGGGTTGCAGCCGGCCGGCTGAGAGGGTCGTCGTCGGAAATTGGGCGAGCACTTGAGGCGATCCGCTGAGGTTCGCCGTGACGTTCTGCAGATCCTGCGCACCCGTATTCACCACATCGACACGAACGCGTATCCGCTCTCCGCCTTCGAATATCAGATTGCTGTTGTCGTCCAACACCGTGGCCTTGAACGAAAGAGGCGCTGCGCCAGACGGGACAGGCCGTGTCGGGGCTGGAACGGGTATGGCGGCTGGAGCGGCGGCGGCGAGGGGGGCGCCGGGAGCACCGAGTTTCGCCCTGGTCGTGACTGCAAATTTTTGGGCAAAGTCGTGGGCGGCGTCCTGGATAAAGCTGTCCAAGAGGTAGTCGCAGTTTTTTTGCACGGGCATAATCCGGACGCGCCCCTTCTGGACGACTTGTACCTCCTGTTCTCCAAGCGCCGTGCCGGCCTGATCGACATACGACACGAGACCGCCAAGCTGAATCTCGGTCTCAGCCCGATCATACACACCGTCCATCCGCAGTTTAAATGTGGATTGAATGAGATTCACGCGGACGACAACGTCGGGCTTGGCGCCGGAGCCGGGCCGGACCACGGACGTGAACGTGCGATTGGCGGCTTCCAGGAGGACGTCCTGGAGCGTGCTGCCGATATCCACTATCTGGATATGGCCGCAATTGTCCGTATATTCGGCCTTGGACTCGAGCAACGATGGCGAGAATTCCATGGATGCAGTCTGTGGAAGGCGAGGTCCCAGGTCGGGAAGCTCCTGCTTCGTGCATCCCGATACCGTCAGGATCAAGATGAGAGCGATGCGGTGGGCACTCGTACAGAGAAATCTACCAGTGAACCTGTCCAGATAAAGACGCAGACTCGTGAGCATGGACGTGGCTCACCGTACCGGAATCAATGTCTGAAAGCAACTTGTCACGCCCAGCCGGCTGCTTTATTCTACCGCGCCATGCGCATCCTGGGGTTATCGAACATGCGCGATGCGGCGGCTGCCTTGGTCGAAAACGGTCAAATCGTCGCAGCTGCGGAAGA
>JARDZZ010000082.1 GCA_029240595.1 Nitrospira sp.
CAAGTCACGCTTGAAGTTGAAGGCAAATATCAGAAAGGCCGGGCTTCAGTCGACGAATGGCTGGAACAGACGTCCATTGCGAATCCTCACGTCCGACTCGTGTACCACACACCCGAAGGCGAAACGAAGGAATATTCCCGTTCGTATCATGAGCTGCCGCCCTCGCCGCGCGAAATCAAACCTCATCCCTACGGGATTGAATTCGGCGTGCTACTCAAAATGTTGCAGGACACGAAGAGCCACTCATTGTCCAACTTTCTCTCCAGTGATTTCTGCCGGGTCTCGCCTCAACTGGCAGTGGACATCTGCAAGGAGGCGAAGGTTTCCCCGAATCTCAAACCTCGTGAACTGAAGGGACCCGCAGCCGAATCACTGTACCGGACAGTCCAAACCACGAAAATTATGGCCCCCCCCACCAATTGTCTTTCTCCGATCGGCGAGAAAGCCATCCTGTCAGGCCTCTACAAACAAATTAAAGGTGAGTTCTATACCGCCGTCAGCCGGCCCCCGGCCGTCTACCGTGGCAATCCCTTCATCATCGAGGCTGGCTTGGCATATGGGAACCGACCGGGCGATCAGCCCAAACCGGAACAAGCGGCGGGACCGAAGGCCGAGGGTGAAGACGAGGACGATAACACCGAGCTCGCACGAGTCATCCGTTACGCAAATCGGGTACCCTTACTGTACCAGCAATCCGCGTGTTCCACATTCAAAGCCGCCCTGAGCACGACCTGGAAAAACTATGGCGTCCCGCAGTCGCGAGGGGCGCTGCCGGCCGGTCCGATGGTTATCTTCGTCCATATGGCTTCCGTCTGGGTGCCCTTTACAAGCGAGTCTAAAGAGGCGATCGCCGATTATGACGAGATCCAGAAGGAGATCACTCTCGCCTTACGTGAGTGCGGGCGTCGGTTGGGATTGTTCTTGCGACGGCGGGAGCGGGCGGCCAGCGAATACCGGCGGCGCAATATCTTCGAATTGTATATTGAAGAGGTAGTCGAAGCCTGCAACCGGCTCAAAGGGGGGAAGCTGCCAAAAGACAAGATCAAGATGCAGCTGCAGAAAATCGCGAATTCGCGTACCGGCGGCCTTAAAACCGATGAGGCCCTCGGTAAGACCGGAGCAGGTCCGGAAGGCCTTCCACATTCGATCATCGTCACCGAGACAGGCATTGAGGGAGAGGTTCAAGCGGCCCAGGACAACGCAGAAGCAGCCACAACTCGCCCGGTTCCGGAGGGCGATCTCCTTGGTGGGAGCAAACCGGACGACAAACCGGCTCAAGGTAAAAG
This sequence comes from Nitrospira sp., assembly GCA_029240595.1. Taxonomy (GTDB): domain Bacteria; phylum Nitrospirota; class Nitrospiria; order Nitrospirales; family Nitrospiraceae; genus Nitrospira_C. The sequence continues at coordinate 1,287 of JARDZZ010000082.1, forward strand.
CGGCGCCGTGAGACAGGAACTGAAGAAGGGGACGAAGAAAGGCGTGCGCGGCAAGTCCGAACAGATCGGGTTGTTTGCAGACAAATCGACCGTACGCGTGCGGGCTGCTACGCCGCGGCGAAGGAAGTAACTGCCATGACCACGAAGCAGAGACGTCCGAGTTCCGTCGAAAAGAAACTGATCGGCCTAGCCGACATTGTGATTTCGGCCGCCGACCGGTCGAAGGATCCGACGTTCGCCATCCCGATTCGCGCGCTGTCGAATGTCTCCTTCAACGAGCGCAAAGGGTTGATCGAGATGGGTCACAAGAAGCAGGCCCGTTCGTTTTTCAACGTCGGCATGGCGAAAAAATTTATGCAGACCGTGCTGGTGGCTGACGCACTTTCTGAACTGCAGCGCGCGGATCTCACCACGTCCCTGAGGGAAATTTACTACCGGACGAAGCACACCATCCAAGACTCGCATGAAAACACGTTCGACACGCAGGACGAATCGGACCCGGTCATCGAAGATCTCGAAGTCTCGCTGGCGGCGTTGCGCGAAGAACTGCACGTCAGGGCCGAAAACAGCGGCAGCATCGTCGGGCCCGTCGTATTCGGCGATGACGGAGATCGGGTCGACTGCGCACGCCTCGGCAAGGGAGGGTACTCGGTCCCTTCCATTGTCGAACCCGAATATCTGGAGATCCGACGTTGTACCGCTGATTTTTTGCTGCTAGTCGAAAAAGGCACGCAGTGGAACCGTCTGTCGGAAGACAAGTTCTGGCGCCGGTACAATTGCGTCCTGCTGACAGGAAACGGTCAACCTCCCAGAGGTGTCAGACGACTGGCGAGACGGCTGCATGAAGAACATCGACTGCCGGTCTACGTCCTGGTCGATAACGATCCCTGGGGCTATTACATCTATTCGGTCGTCAAGCAGGGATCAATCAACCTGGCGTTCGAGAGCCAGCGCATGGCCATCCCCAAGGCCAAATTCATCGGATTGTCCAGCGCAGATCCTGAGCGCTACGAGCTGCCCCGTAATGTCGGGATCAAGCTGAACGAAAAGGATATTGCCCGGGCAAAAGAACTCATGAACTACCAGTGGTTTCAGAAACCGGCCTGGCAAACCGAAATCAAGCGTATGCTAACCAGTGGCCTCAAATATGAACTGGACGCCTTGGCCAATAAAGACTTTCAATACCTGACGAAAAAATACCTTCCGCGAAAGTTGAAAGAAAAAGACTGGCTGGATTGATACGAAGTCGATCCGTCCACCACTCACGCGCCAGCGTCTCGCAACCCTTCTTCAGCTGAGCTAATGGTCTCTGAGCGCCGGCAGGCGGAGGTCGGTTTTTCTCTGCGTGCCAGCGAGCAGGGGATTCACCCAGTAGGCAAACTCCGTCGCGGCGAGATAGCGTGATGATTATGCTGTATATCTGGCTGTTGACTCTGACTCTCATGGCCTTCGGGTGGCCCGCTTTTGCGGCGGACATTGTGCCGGCACCGGACCCTTCGCCGCCGGCGGCTCAACAACCCCCGGCCAATGAGGTGCCTCGAGTGAACCCGGTCCCCAGCCCTACGGACCCAGGCATGGTCAAGCAACCGGACACGGTCCCCCATCCCGATTCAGTCGTGACGCCTCCGGTTGTGGACCCTAAGATGGCCATTAATCCGGAAGCGGCAAGCCCGCAAACGGAACCTACTGCTCCTCCTCCACGGGATTCGTCGCCGAAGAAACCATGATCGATGAGAGCGAAAGCACTCGCCTCAGCGATGATGTCAAGGAAATGACCATCGCAGGTTGCCGGGTGCGCCTGGCGTATTGCCGTGCGTCCCACGAGGGATGGATCGTCAAGGGGACATTGCAATGCGGACTGGAAGATCAACAAGGGGAGCGTTCGATCGTCACGGAAGCCTATCCCAGCCGGGAAGAAGCGGAGCAGCACGCGGTCGAACGAGTCACCACCCTGTTGGGGCAACACACCGACCGCAGCCATTCGCGGGTTCGGAATTGGAGCTAACTGCGGTCAAAGCATTATTATCCAGACGGAGGTCGGCATGGCAATAATCGGACAAGCAATTCCCGACGGGACCTACCAGGCCTTTCACGAAGATGAAATTCGCACAATCACCTTAGACAGCTATCGCGGCCGATGGTTGGTACTCGTATTCTATCCGGGCGATTTCACGTTTATTTGTCCCACTGAATTAGAAGAATTAGGCGCGCTGTATGGGGAATTTAAAAAGTTGGATGCCGAAGTCATCGGCGTGAGCACGGATTCCGTCTACGTTCACAAGGCATGGCATGACACATCCCCCGCGATCAAGAAACTGCCGTTCCCCCTTCTGGCGGACGCGGGTGGCGCCTTGTCCAATAAACTGGGGGTCTATCTTTACCGGGAAGGCGTCGCCTTGCGCGGTAGCTTCATTTTTGATCCCGACGGAAAGCTCTGCGCCTACGAAGTTCATGCCAACAACATCGGACGAAGCATGGAGGAGCTGTTGCGCAAGCTTCAGGCGGCGTCTTTCGTCCATCAAAACGGGGGAGCCGAAGTCTGCCCAGCCGGTTGGAAGCCGGGCGATCGAACACTGCGTCCCAGCCTCGATCTGGTTGGCAAACTGTAGGCTTCGACGACTATGACCTTTCAATCGTGGACATGGCCGCTTACGGTCATCTTCGTCCTAGCGGCAATGAATGGCTGCGGACTATCGGCCACTTCCACGGGAAAGAACTCACTCAAACAGCACACCGGAGAGCCGGGAAGTACCGTGCCAAGGTCCAATCCGCCGCACTATCCCAATACCTCGGGCAACATCGTCGCGCCACCCGGCAATCCCGGCGGTAACCCTTCCGGTTTTCCCCCTATGGTGGGAGGCACGGAAACTCAGCAAACCGCTTGGCCCGAGGGCCGATAAATAGCATGTCAAAGGAGCACTCATGACTCGCACAACGATCATCACCGCCGCCGGGGCATTCATGGTACTGAGCTTCATGTCTGCCTGTAATCGCGACCAAGACCAGACAACGCCAGTCGGACAACAACAAGGACAAGGCAGCGCTCAGGACTATCCGTCCACTCGCAACATGGAACAACCCAATCCTGCGATTGGCGGGACCAACAGCGCAACGAACAAGCCGGCTCCATCCGGAAACCAGGAGCCGCAAGCCGGTTCAACTACGCGGTAGTGTCGTTCCCATCACGCTTTCTGCGTTTCGAAGCTGGTCGTGTCTTTGCCACACGACCAGCTCGTTCAGCACAGGGCTTCTTGCACCGGCTTTTCCCACGGTGTAAGATCCAACGTCTCGCTCGTAACGTCCTGAGCCCTATCAACGATGCCGAACATCACTTTGTTGATCTCTCCCAGTTGCGGGGCCTGTCCGTCGGCCAAGAGCCTATGGAAACAGCTCCGGGTCAAATACAGTTTTTCATACCGCGAAGTGGATATTACGACCCCAGACGGTCAGGAACTGGCCAATCGGCATGCGGTGCGTGCCGTGCCGGCGACGATCATCGACGGGCGGCTGACGTTCGTCGGCGTGCCCAGCCGGGAAAGTGCCGAAAAGGCCCTGCAACTGAAAATGCGCCCGCGAGAAGCGTAGGATGAAATGTTGTTCGAACTGGCCATCCCGGAAGGCAGGCGCGAAGCAGAGACGTAACCTCCGTCGGTCGGTATGGTCATAGATTCCAACGGGGTAAAGATGGACGAAGACGATATTGAGCTTCCGATCCTGCCTCGACTCGATAAAGGACCGCCTCCTGACTGTCCGATCTGCGGCGACCCCATGTCCTTCATCGACGGTGATTGGGCATGCGTTGACTGTAATGGCGAATTGCTGGGTCCCGAGACAGGATAGTGCACGGTGGCTAGCGATCGGTGGTGAGTTGACCCACCACGCACCCTTGGGGCACTCCCACTCACCCACCTGCCACCATCTCGGTGGCTGAATGTTGAGCGTCGTCACCGGCCGGTTTCAGCCTGCTCTCGAATCCGCCCTCGTCACCCATATCCAAGGGATCAAAGCGGTCGACGTCTGGTCGCCGATTGCCATTGTTGTGCCATCGAAGCCGTTGCTTGACCGGATCAGATGGCTGTTGGCCGTTGAGCACCAGCTGGCGTTCGTCAACGTCCACCTTTTGACCTTCCATCAGCTCGCGCTGCGCTTAGCGGAGGAGATCCATCGCGAAGGGACAGGGCATCCACCGCGTGTCGTCGACGACCTGTTCTTTGAATACCTCGTTCGCCATCTTGTCCAGCGACGGCTGGCGGAGCTGCCTGCCCTCCGGCAACTCGGCCGTTCGTTCGGGACGTGGGCAGGCCTCTGGTCGACGGTGCGGGACTTGAACGATGGCGGGGTCGATCCGGCCACCGTACTCCGCGCGGTAGGGGAAGGTTATTTCGATCCAGACGAGGCGGATTGGCTTCGGGCGCTGTTTTCACTGCACGCGGCTGTAAGGGAAGTGGGACGCGGCTTGCACCTCGTTACGGCGGATGATCTGACGGAAGCCGTGCTCCCTGCAGTGTCCACTTCACCATTTCTGACGTCGCTGAGCCACATCGCCTATTACGGGTTCTATGACTTGACCCAGGTGCAGCTTTCCATGTTTCAAGCGGTCAGCGGCACCGTGTCCACCACGCTCTTTTTCCCCCTGGCGACAGATTCTTCATTCGATTTTGCCCGACGCTTTTTCGACCGTCATGTCCAGCCGCTGCTCAAATCGAATGACGCGCTGGTTGAGGCTGCGGAGACTGGCGAAGCGTTTGCGCGCGTCGACGTCGCAGTGCGAAGCGTCGTAGGCCGGGAGGAGGAACTTGCAGTTGCCTGCCGGACCATCCTCGATTTGGTCGAAACGCATGGGTATCGGTTCGATGAGATCGGGGTGGTCGCTCGAACACTCGATCCATACCACAGCGCCGCGCGCAACATCTTCGATCGGCATCGGATTCCATTCTCTACAACGGCGCGCCGGCCGCTCATTCATGAACCCCTTTGTAAAACGCTGCTTGCCCTGGCTTCCCTGTCGGCCAATGACTTCTACCGTGCGGCCATGCTCGATCTCGTGACGTCACCATTTTATAGGGTGCCCCGCTCCTCAGGCCGGTTCGAGCGTTGTCCTTCATACAGGCCTGAACAGTGGAAGCTGGTTCTCGAGGCCTTGCATATTACACACGGCATTGATGAGTGGACGCGTCTAAAGCAAGCCAGTCAATCGGCACTCGAATGGGAGGTCGAGGACGAGGCAGCCGGAACCATTGGATCGGTCAAGATCGCCCCGGACGTCATCGGCCTGCTGTGGGAGACCGTCTCGGAGCTGCTGAAGGCTTACAGTAGTCTTCCTGCCCGTGGGACGATCGGCTCATTGCTTCCGGCGTTCCGAGAGCTCATGGCCACTCATGTGCATCGGGTCGAAGAAGAGCACGCGATCTGGAGCGCCGTCGATCAAGCCTGCGCAGCCGTCAACGAACTGGACGCGATCGGTGAAGACATCACCTGGGCGGAGTTCGCGGAACTGCTCGCACATGCCTTCGAACGTGTGACCATTCCCCTGGAGGCCACGCCCCACCAGGGTGTGAGACTCTTGGATGCGATGACCGCGCGAGGTGTGCCCTTCAAAGCCTTGTTCGTCCTTGGTCTCAACGAAAAAGTCTTTCCCCGATACGTGCGTGAAGACGCATTTTTGCGTGACCGTCATCGACGGGTATTGGACGCCACGCTCGGATTCAAGATCGATGAAAAGCTGGCAGGATACGACGAGGAACGCCTGCTCTTCAGTTTGATCTGCGGGTCGGCCGTTCGTCGGTTATATCTGTCGTTCCAGCGTGCCGACGATGCCGGACGGATGTTGGCTGCGTCTCCGTACATCGGAGGTGAACTACGCCGCCTCGGATTCAGAGAGGTCGAAGTGGAAATGGTTCCTCGTCGCCTGTCCGATCGAATCAAGCAAAGGCCGACAATCAGCCGATTCCTTCCCCCGGAAGATCTGGCTCAGTGGATGGCGGGGCGGGGGGAAGATCCCGCCGAGCTTCTTCAAGCCACAGGCCGCGACGCCGCTCTATTTCACCGTGGGGTCGAGGCGCTGGGGCTCATTGAAGACGATCGTGCCGCATTGACGGCATTCGACGGTATGACAGGCCCACTGAAAAACCACTGGGCGCGCATCGCCGAACGTGGGATCGCGCCAACGCCTCTCGAACGATATGCGAGTTGCCCCTTCAAGTACTTTTCAGCCGACGTGCTTCGATTGGATCCGGTCAGAGTACCTCCTGCCGATGAGCCGGACGCGCGGTTGCTCGGCACCGTATGCCACGCGGCTTTGCGACGCTGTTATGAATTGCTGCTTCCAACAGGGTGGCCGGTGAAACCGGTCACTAACGACACCATCGACTGGTGCGTCGAGACGGCGGTTGAACAGGCGGCCGGAGAACAGGAAATCCTTCACCGAACCGGGCACTATCTCCTGTGGGAACTGGCGAAGAGCCAGATCATTGATGTCGTGACAGCCGCTGTTGATGACGATACACGCGCCTATCTTGACGAGCCTTTTATACCCATCGTTTTTGAAGTTGATGCCGACGGCAGCATCGACGATCTGCCCCTGAATGTGCCTTCACCGTTACGCATGCGGGGCCGCATCGACCGAGTCGATCGGCATCGCGTTTCCGGTGCTCTGCGGGTCATCGATTATAAATTCAAAATCGGCAACTCAATGAAATCGCAAGATCGTAACCTTTTGCTATCGGCGGTGAGAGGCTACCGACTTCAGCCGCCCATGTACGCTCGGTTGAACGTTCCGGATCACGGCAGGGTTCACGAAGTCCAACTCTTCTTTTTGGCACCGCATTGGCCGACTCCCGTCGTGCGCTCAACGTTTAAGACCGACCTCTGGTCTTCTGACAGCGGCACCTCGCTCCGAACCACCTTTGCTCTACTGGTTGACGGCCTGCGGAACGGCACCTTCTTCATCCTGCCGGACACGTATTGCGAGACATGTGACTATCGCGTGGCCTGCCGGCGTGAGCATACGCTGACGTCGTGGCGTGCATCGCGCGCCGCCGAAGCGAAGGCACTGACATTGTTACGGACCTCGCGGGTCAACGATGCCTAACCGATCGAGCTTGTCTGATACGGCCGCTCGGGAAGCGGCAGAAACGACGTATGACCGCAATGTGGTCGTCGTGGCCGGAGCAGGAACCGGAAAGACCACTTTGCTCGTGAACCGTCTGGTGCATCTGCTGATGAAGGAACCGGATCCGGTCGGACTGCTTCAGGTCGTCGCTCTGACCTACACGAACAAGGCAGCCACGGAGATGAAAATCCGCCTCCGCGAGCGGTTGACGATGCTGGGTCAAGTCCCCCCCGCGGGAGAAACCGGGCTCGATGGCGGCACGATGGTCATCGAAGATCTGCGGCTTCGGTATGGCATTACGGTTGAAGATATCGCGGATCGGGCAACAACCGCCCTGCAGGATCTGGAAAAAGCCCAGATTGGCACTGTACATAGTTTTGCCGGCCACCTCCTTCGCCTGTATCCGTTGGAGAGCGGAGTGGACCCTGCATTCCGCGAGGACGATGGGACGCGGTTCAATGAACATTTTCGGGTGGCGTGGGACGTCTGGATCGACCGCGAGCTGAGCCGGCAGGGCACACAGCACAAGCTCTGGCGAGCGCTACTCGAATCGACGACAGTCGCGCAGCTTCGCACACTGACCTTCTGTCTGTGCAGTGATCTGATCGATATCGAAGCGCTCACGCGGCAGCTTGAGATGGAATCGCCTTCCGACCTTGCACAGTGGATCGGGCGTATGGCTACCAGATCGCAGGCTATGCTTGATGTCTATGACCGGCCCAAACGGCGCAAGGTCGAGCACATGCTGGCGGCCGCAGCGACATTGATGAAGCTCGTTCGAGACGAAGGTCCGGACGCGACCACCCAGCTTGATGCGGCCGACCGTGCATGGCTTGAGAAAAAAACCAGCGATGAGGTCAGCGGTTGGGAAGAACATGACTTCACAGAGGCAACGAAACTCATTAAGCTGGCTCAGCAATTACTGCTGCTTGATCACCACTACTTCAATAAATTCTTGAAGTTAGTTTCGCCGTTCATCACCTCCGTCCGGGCGACCTTTGCGGACGCCGGCTGGCTGTCCTTTGACGGGCTCTTGGCGCGCGCGCGAACTCTCTTGTGGGAGCATCCCGCCATCCGTGAACGGGTCAAACGGGAGTATCGCGCTGTCTTGATCGATGAGTTTCAAGACACAGATCCTCTCCAATACGAGATTATCCTGGCCGTGTCCGAAGAGCCGGGACACCACTCAGTAAACTGGCAGAGCATCGTGCTCGAGCCCGGCAAACTCTTCATCGTCGGCGACCCCAAACAATCGATTTATGCCTTTCGCCGTGCCGATATGGAAGCCTTCGATCGCGTCGTACAGAAAATCGAAGCCGATGGCGGGATCGTTCATAACTTGACCACAAACTTTCGGAGCGACGCGAGCGTCCTTGAACCGGTCAACGACATATTCGATCGACTCTTCGTCCGGAGACCGCTGGTGCAACCCGGTAACGTCCGCCTCGAAGGCGGCGAGAGGCGTCGACGCAGCCGACTTGACCCTGGCGTACTCTTGCAGATCACGGCATCGCGCCCCGGCGATCCTCCGTTCGACGCGGCCGGAGCGCCCAGGGCAGAAGCCGAAGCCCTGGCATGCGGGCTTCGGGAAGAGGTATTGGATAGCCGGCAGGTTGCCGCAGGTCA
>JARDZZ010000083.1 GCA_029240595.1 Nitrospira sp.
TATGTATAGGGTAGTAGGCGCTTGAGTGCCGCGGCCTTGGTTTCGTCAACGACCACCGATCCGCTCAGCCGGCGTTTCCGCTCCCGATTCTTGCTGGTCAGAATATGGCGCTTGCCGGCGCGTTTGCGCATAAATTTGCCCGTGCCTGTTCTGTGAAACCGTTTGCTTGCTCCGCTATGTGACTTCATCTTCATGTTCGCATCCTTTGGTTAAGCGTTCGGTCTCTCTAATTCTTAGGAGCGACGATCATGATCAAGCTGCGCCCTTCCATCCGCGGCGCATACTCGATCGTACCGGCTTCGGATAGCTCAGAGATCACTGAGTTCATGACGACCCGTCCCATTTCCTGATTGGCCATTTCTCGCCCCCGATACGTCAGGACGACCTTCGTCTTGTTGCCCTCCTCCAGGAAGCCTTTGATCTGTCGGATCTTAATCTCCAGGTCATGTTTATCGGTGCGAGGGCGCAACTTGATTTCCTTCACCTGAGTTGATTTTTGGTGGCGACGGCTCTGGTGATCTTTTTTGCTCAGCTCGTACTTATACTTCCCGTAATCCATGATGCGGCAGACCGGTGGGACCGACGTCGGGGCCACTTCCACCAGGTCATATCCGCCTTCTTGTGCCTGCTTGAAAGCTTCGGGAGTCGGAAGAATGCCGAGTTGCTCACCTTCCGGCCCAATCACTCTGACTTCACGGACTCGAATTTCGCGGTTCACCCGCAGTTTGGGGACGATAAGCCACCTCTCATGATGTAGGGGAAAGTTGCTGCCCGGCCCGCTCGACTTCAGTCTTGAGCAGATCCAACGCGCCTTGGACGGTCATTGTGCCGAGGTTGGCGCCGCTACGACCTCTCACGGACAGTGAGCGACTCTGCACTTCGCGGTCGCCGACGACGAACATAAACGGTATCTTCGCCTTTTCCGCTTCACGAATCTTGAATCCGATCTTTTCGTTCCGGATATCGGACTCGACGCGAAAGCCTGAGGCTTTCATCTGTGCGGTCACCTCTGTGACGAATTCACGCTGATTGTCTGTAATCGCCATGACCACCGCTTGCACCGGTGCCAGCCATGTTGGAAAGGCGCCGGCATAGTGCTCGATGAGAATGCCGAAAAATCGCTCGATGGACCCCATGAGCGCGCGGTGAATCATGATAGGTTGATGACTCTTTCCGTCTTCGCCGATGTAACTGAGTTCGAACCGTTCCGGATTGTTGAAGTCAATCTGGATGGTTGAGCATTGCCAGGATCGGCCGAGCGCATCCTTGATCTTGATGTCGATCTTCGGGCCGTAGAATGCGCCTCCACCGGGGTCAAGATGAAACGAGATGTTGCGGCTTTTCAACGCGGCTTCGAGTGCGCTGGTCGCGAGCGTCCAATGTTCCTCTGCGCCGACTGATTCGTTCGGACGAGTTGAAAGAAACACCTCGAATTCCATGAATCCAAAGGTGCGCAAAATGAAGAAGGTGAAGTCCAGCACGCGGCTGACTTCAGCTTCTATTTGATCAGGACGGCAAAACAAATGCGCGTCATCCTGAGTGAAGCCACGCACGCGAAGCAGGCCATGAAGCACGCCGGTGCGCTCGTAGCGGTACACCGTCCCCAATTCGCCATAGCGGATTGGGAGCTCTCGGTAGCTCCGTAAATGTGATTTGTAAATCATGATGTGATAGGGGCAGTTCATCGGCTTAAGTTGATACTCGCTGCCCTCGAGCTTCATCGGCGCAAACATGTTGTCGCGATAGTAGTCGACATGTCCGCTGGTCTTCCACAGATCCAACCGCGCCACGTGGGGCGAATACACCAGCTCATAGCCGTCCCGGAGATGCTGCTCGCGCCAAAAATTCTCGATCAGCAGACGAATGACGGCACCCTTCGGATGCCACAGCACCAACCCGGGTCCGATCTCGTCCTGGATCGAAATCAGATCTAATTCCTTTCCCACTTTGCGATGATCGCGACGTTTGATTTCTTCCAGCTTGGCCAGGTGAGCATCCAACTCGGCCTTCGTGGGAAAAGAGGTGCCGTAAATCCTCTGGAGCATTGGGTTACGCTCATCGCCTCGCCAGTAGGCGCCAGCCGTCGTCAAAAGCTTCAAGGCGCCCACGTGACCGGTCGACGGCACATGTGGACCACGGCAAAGGTCCACGAACTCACCCTGCGTATAAATGGAAATCGGCTCTCGATCCGGAAAGCCTTCGATCAACTCCACCTTGTAATGCTCCCCACGAGCTTTAAAGAGCTCCAATGCCTCTTGCTTCGTGAGGTCGCGGCGGGTGACGGCAAGCTTGCGTTTCGCGATTTCGCGCGCGCGTTGCTCGATGTTCTCGAGATCTTCAGGCGTGAACGGCCGATCGTAGGCAAAGTCATAATAAAAACTGTCTTCCAAAGCCGGCCCGATCGTCAGTTGAGCGGCGGGAAAAAGTTCTTTCACGGCTTGCGCCATGATGTGTGTGCTGCTATGCCGGTAGATTTCCCGGCCTTCGGCAGTGTCGAATCCAAGTGGATCGATGGTCGCATCTGCGGTCAAAGGCGCAGACAAATCGGTCGGCCTCCCGTTGACCGAGGCGGCCAGCACCTCGGGCCCGACAGGAATTCCGCCAGCGGCCAGGGCTTGGGCAATAGTATAACCAGGAGGGACGTCAAAACTCTTCCCATTCTTCAGGGTGACTTTCGGCACATTCCTCTCTCTATGGCTCGTAGGCGCAGACCACCTTCCCTTGAGAATCCGGTTGAACGCCGAAATCTCACGAGGCGGGAAACATCCTGTTTCTCAGCAGGATACAAAAATACAAAAGGCACCCCAACCGCAGCAGGCGGCCAGATGCCCTCGGCGAGATGGTAGGCGCGGACGGTCTTGAACCGTCGACCTCTACCGTGTCAAGGTAGCGCTCTCCCCCTGAGCTACGCGCCTATCGTCCGAGCGCGCATGCTAATATAGCCCCGCCCAAGGTGTCAAGAAATGCAAAGAGAAGGGAGCGTGCTCCGATGTGAGCACGCCGCCTTCTCTCTTTTCCGCGATCCGGCGCGTAAGGGGTGATCCGGAGGTTACCGGACAGCCGACTTCAAAACTTTCCCTGCTGAGAACTTCGGCACTTTTGCAGCGGGAATTTTGAGGCTCTCCCCGGTCCGCGGATTCCGTCCCATCCTGGCCTTGCGCTTGGAAATCGTGAAGGTCCCGAAGTTGACCAGCGACACTCGCTGTCCCTTTTTCAGAGAAGAGGTCACGGCTCCGGTAAAAGCATGGAGCGCATTTCCAGCGGCCACCTTGGTAATCCCGGCAGACGCTGCCATCTTTGCAATCAGTTCTTCTTTCGTCATCATCGCCCTCCTTGATATGGGTTAGAAACCGCCTCCACCACTTGCTGCCTTGCAGGCTTCTCTCCTGCTGTATCCGAGGTCCGGAACGACTAGGCCTCCCGTACACGCGCTGACCGTCCTCGTTTGACGGGAATGTGCAGATCCTGGATCTTTTTCCTGAGGGTGTTGCGGTTCAAGCCAAGCAGCTCGGCAGCCTGGATTTGGTTGCCTTGAGTTTCCTGCAAGGCCTTGGTGATGAGGGGCCGTTCAATAGCGGAAATCAGCATCGGATGAAGATTGCGTCCCGAGCCGTTTCGCATGCCTTTGACAAAGTCTCCCATCTTCCATTCCACATAGTCTTCAAGGCTCATGGGCGCGGGCGCGCCGTCAGACACCGTTCCTTTGGCGCGGGCAATCGTCTGCATGAACTTCGAGGCCCGCTTCAGCACCGGCTTGGACCCGGTGATGACAAGAGTCCGGGACAGGTCGACGTGATGAGGCAGTCCGCCCGATCCATTGTGCATGCCGGGCTTGGCTTCAATAATCACGGCGTCGAATGTTCGCTTCGCCGCGTCTCTCGGCAATGCCGTCGCATCTTTGGCGGTAGTCATCGCCGCATCTTTAAATGTTTGCCTGAAGTGGTTTTGGATTTCCGAATCGCCGCTGAGCAACAGGATGCTGAAGACCGAAGAAGAGAGCGTCATGAAGCCATCACCAGAAGAAGAGGGCCGGATTATTGCCCAGAGCCGATTTGATGTCAATGAAGAAATGTGAGGACGAGCGGATTTATTACAGGAACGGTGTGCTGCAAAAGAATCTTTCACGCCGGATCGAAGCCGGCTCTGTCGTGGATCGACTGAACGAACATCTGGTGCAGGATGATGATGTTCCTCGAGTACTGTCGACAGGACGCCTCGTCTTCCAGCCGGAGCATGAGGATTCTGTGATCGAGGATGATGGATGAGTGCGTAATAGCTTTCGCAGACAAAAGACTATGATCGAGGGGGCGGTTGCCACACCTTGACAGGATGAGAATGGCCAGAGTATAACTTTACATTCATCTAATTCCGAGCGGAATAGTGAGGTATGAGGGTATCCCTGAGATCTACTTATGGAATTATGGCTGCAGTGGACATGGCCATGCAGGCCGGTTCCGCTCCCATTCAGGCTAAATCTATCGCCAGGAGACAGGGGATACCAGCAAGATTCCTTGAGCAAGTGCTCCACGCGATGAAAAAGGCCGGCTTGGTGTCGAGTCTTCGAGGGGCCCAAGGCGGCTATGTTCTGTCCAAGAAACCCGCAGATCTGTCCGTCGCCGAAATTTTGGAGGCGCTCGAAGGTCCTCTATTTCACAGCATGAATGGACGACTGGGTCCGAGGACAAAATCAGATCCGCTCCTGGCCAAGATATGGACTCGCGTGAGTCTAGCGGAACGCGAGGTCCTTCAAGGGATCACCGTCGAAGAGCTCGCTGGACAACAGCGCGAAATCGAAGAGCAACGTACTCTCATGTATCACATTTGAGGTCAGCCATGAGCCAGCTCTCTACCAAATCGGTAGCCGTCAAGACGCAGCCAATTCCTCCGGCCATTGAGGAGGAGATCGAGACCTTCGAGCAGGAGGCGCAACGCATGCTGTCCGGCGATATCGCCGGCGATCTCTTTAAGCCGTTCAGGCTTCAGTACGGAATCTACGGTCAACGGCAGTCTGGCGTACAAATGGTGCGCATCAAGATTCCTTTCGGCGGTATTTCGGCCAACCAACTCAGACGGATCGCCGAGCTGTCGGAGCGCTATACGACCGGCGTGGGCCATGTGACGACCCGCCAAGACATCCAACTGCATTTTGCAGAGCTGAAAGACATACCCGCCATCATGCGAGGTCTGGCTGAAGTAGGCTTGACGACCAGAGAAGCCTGCGCCAACACAGTCCGAAACGTCACTGGTTGCCATTTGGCGGGGGTCTGCCAGGGCGAGGTGTTTGACATTACCCCTTATGCCAAGACGGTGGCCTATCATCTTCTGCGGAACCCGCTTAATCAAAGCCTGCCCCGCAAGTTTAAAATTGCCTTTTCCGGGTGCAAACAGGACTGCGCGCTGACTCCTATTCACGATATCGGCCTGCTTGCCGTAAAAGCCGAGGACGGCACCATTGGTTTCCGTATTGTTGTCGGAGGCGGCCTGGGTTCTGCGCCCCGCATTGCGCAGGTGCTGCGTGAATTTACACCGATGGACGAAGTGATCCCGACGATAGAAGCCGTCATTAAGGTGTTCGACACCCTGGGCAACAGAAAAAATCGCAACAAGGCGCGAATGAAGTTCGTCATTGAAAAACTGGGATTCGCGGAATTCAAACGGCGTTGGGAAGAGGCGTATCTCTCAATGGGCCACGCGAGGCCGACGCAGCAGCCGATCAAGCTGCTCCCGCATCAGGATGAGCCTGTTTCGTTGATTATGCCGACGTCCAATGGGGTGAAGTCCGGCGTCGCGCAGACCAACGGTCATCCGAACGGCGTCCAGCAGGAGACGCCCTTTGACATGTGGAAGCGGACAAACGTCGTACGTCAGAAGCAAGCCGGTTATACGGCGGCTGTCATTAAATTGTTCATGGGAGACCTGACCGCAAGTCAAATGATGCATGTGGCAGACTTCGCCGAGCGCTATTCAAACGGTAACCTCCGGACGACAATCAATCAGAACCTGATCATCCGATGGATTCACGAATCCCGTCTTGCCGATCTTTATCACGACCTCGCATCACAGGGGCTGTCGGACCCCGGCGCCGAACTCGTCGAAGACATCATCGCCTGTCCCGGCACCGATACCTGCGGCCTTGGTATTACCTCGTCCAAGGGGCTGGCACGAGCCCTGGCGGAGGTGTTTCCCGCCGGACGTGTGCCCGATGATCTCGCGGACGTGAGTGTCAAGATCAGCGGATGCCACAATTCCTGCGCACAGCACCATATCGCGACAATCGGCTTGCACGGTGTCGGGAAGCGTATCGGCGAGCATACGGCGCCGTTCTACGAGCTTCATCTTGGCGGGAAGGTGAATGGCACGGCTAAAATCGGTCAGATGACGGTCAAGCTGCCCGCGAAAGCTGTTTCGGCAGCCATTACGCACCTCATCGACGTCTATCGGCGGGACCGTCAAACCGGTGAAAGGCTCCCAGCCTTCATAGACCGACTGGGGAAAAATGCACTGAAAGATGAACTGATTCCTTATACGATTGTGCCGCCGTTTGCCGAGGATCCCACCTATTATTACGACTGGGAGGCGGAAGAAGAGTTTGTCCTGGAAGATCTTGGGCCCGGTGAATGTGCCGGCGGCGCGCTGGAGATGATCGAGAATGGAATCTTGGAAGCCGATCAAGAGCTGTATCAGGCAAAGCTGTTGATAGACAACCATCAATACTCCGTTTCGGTGAACAAGTCGTATCGCGCGGTCCTCGCGGCAGCGAAAGCGCTGTTAGTGACGGAAGGTCTCGATCCCTCGACGGACGCCGATACGTTCCGAGAGTTCGACGGCCGCATCGCTCAAAACGGCGTGGTGCCGGCTGCGTATCGTGACCTCGTCAAAAAGGTGGGGGACCTGGGGCCGAAGGATACGACGGCAGAATCGGCTCAAGAGAAAATGGCCTTCGCGAAAGGCTTTGTTGATGCGTGCCGGGCCGCCACAGAGCAGATGGGGAAGGATCTCAAGCTCACAACCGACCAAGCAACTACGGCCTCTACGGTCGTTGAGCCGAAGGCGGCCACACAGGTTCCCACCGGTGCTCCGGTCTATGATCTCAGGGGTGTCGCGTGCCCCCTCAATTATGTCAAAACGAAGTTGAAGCTGGAGATGATGGATGCCGGTGAAAAATTGGAAGTGTGGTTGGACGCAGGGGAGCCGATCAAGAACGTGCCCTTGAGTTTGAAGAATGACGGACATCTCGTGCTCGTACAGGAAGCGCTGGAACCGGAAGCGGCGCACTACCGAATTCTGGTCGAAAAAGTGGAATGAGTTGAGCGCGCATCTCAGTGTGGCAAGGATAGGGTGGAAAAAAACGTGCACACAAAGCAACCAACTGGCGACATGCTGGCCTGGGCCGAGTCGCTGGAAGGCAGCCAACCACAAGAGGTGCTCGCCGCCGCCATCAAGCGCTACGCTCCGCGAATTGTGCTCGCCTGCAGCTTCGGTGCGGAGGACGTGGTCTTAGTGGACATGATCCATCGGATTGACCCGTCGGTGGGGCTGTTCTATCTCGATACAGATTTTCTCTTCCCCGAGACGTACGCGACGCGCGACCGAATCATTGAGCGATACCAGCTGAAACCGGCCCAAGTGTATCAAGTGAAGTCTCTTCTGACCCCGGAACGTCAGGCGGAACAGCATGGGCCTGCCCTGTGGACGAGCGACCCCGACCAGTGCTGCAAGTTGAGAAAAGTCGAACCGTTGACGCGTGTGCTGAGTGGATTCGATGCGTGGGTTACCGGTATTCGACGGGAACAAGCGCCGACCAGGGCCCATGCCAAGCCAATCGAGTGGGATCACATCTTCCAACTCGTCAAGGTGAATCCGCTCGTCCGGTGGACGTGGGCCGATGTCTGGACTTACATCAGCCTGTACGAAGTGCCTTATAACGAAATGCATGACCGCAACTATCCCAGCATCGGCTGTATTCAGTGCACGAAGCCGGTCATGCCCGGTGAAGATCCGCGGTCCGGACGGTGGGAGGGCCGCGATAAGACCGAATGCGGCCTTCATAAGACATCATGATGGGCATGCAAGAAGTCATTGCCAAAATCGCCAAGGGACCCAAGGCTTCCAAGGATCTCACATGGGACGAAGCGAAGCGGGCCATTCACGCCTTGATAGAAGGCGACGCCACGCCCGCGCAGGCCGGGGCATTTCTCATTGCCATGCGTTTCAAGATGGAGTCCGTAACAGAGTTGGCCGCCTTCACTGCCGCGACCCGCTCCTATGTGGCGCCGCTTCCAATCCCTCAGGAACTCGGTGTCGTGGATCTGCCGTCATATGCCGGTAAGCAGGACACCTTCCATGCACTGGCCGGCGCCGCGATTGTGGCAGCTGCGGCCGGTGCTGCCATACTCATGCATGGATACGATGGCGTTCCAGGTCGTCCGGGAAATGCCGGCCTGCTGAAGGCCTTGGGAATTCCCATTGACCTTGAGTCCAAAGCCGTCGCGGCACTCGTATCGAAACAGGGGTTCGCCTACCTCGACATTGCGCTCTATCACCCTCCGCTCTACCGGTTTCTGGAAATGAGGCAGGAACTGGGGGTGCGCAACGTGTTCCATCCCATTGCGCGGCTCTTGAATCCGGCACGCGCTGCCTCGCAGGTTATCGGCCTCACTCATCCGCCTCATTTCGAGAAGACGGCCGAGGCCGTTCGGATGTTGGGCATGCCGAGAGCGCTTGTGATACGGGGCGTCGAGGGCGATCCCGAGCTGTCGATCGCCATGGCGACCAAGGTGTTGGAGTTGCGGGACGAACGGATCGCACCGTTGACCTTGGCGCCCAAAGACGCCGGATTGCCATTGGGAACGTCCAGAGAGATGGCTGGCTTTTCTAACGAACATCGAGACAAAGAGGCGGATCTGCTCAGACGGATTCTTCATAACCAGATTTCCGGAGGCCAGCGGGACTGGGTACTGCTCAACGCCGGTCTGTTGCTCTATGCGGCAGGGAAACGGGCATCGTTAGGAGAAGGGGTATCGTTGGCACGACGGACGCTTGAGGATGGAACTGCCGCGAGAAAACTGGAAAGCCTGAGTCACGCAACCATGGCTGCTGCTCAACAGACCTAGAGGGAAGAGGTCCATCAGTGAAACACCTGCGCCAATTGGAAGACCAGAGCGTATACATTTTGAGGGAAGCCTACAAGCATTTCGACAATCTCGCCATGCTATGGTCGATGGGGAAGGATTCAACGGTGCTGTTGTGGCTGGCTCGAAAGGCGTTTTTTGGGCATGTGCCATTCCCGTTGCTGCATGTCGACACGAGTTTCAAAATTCCCGCCATGATCGAATACCGAGACAGGCTTGCAAGGGAATGGCATCTGAATCTCGTCGTCGGCCAAAACAAAGACGCTTTGGCCGCCGGTATGAACCATACGTTGGGCCGCGTCACCTGTTGCACGGCGCTGAAAACCAACGGGCTCAAACAGTTGCTGGAACAGAAGGGCTACACCGGAGTCATCCTGGGGGTTCGGGCGGACGAGGAAGGCACCAGGGCGAAAGAACGCTATTTTTCCCCGCGCGATAAGCATGGCGACTGGGATTTTCGTGATCAACCTCCGGAGCTCTGGGATCAATTCAAGACCACGTTTCCTCCCGGGACACACATCAGGATCCATCCGTTGCTGGATTGGACGGAAATCAATATCTGGGAGTACATCAAGCTCGAGAATATTCCTTTCATCGACCTCTACCTGAACAAGGGAGATGGGACTCGTTATCGCAGCCTGGGCTGTGCTCCCTGCACCACGCCGATCAAATCCACGGCGAAAACGGTCGATGAGATTATCGAAGAGCTGCGTCATACGACCGTGGCCGAGCGCTCCGGGCGTGCGCAGGATGAAGGCCGTGGGATGGAGTTGTTACGAAAAGATGGATACATGTAGTGCCGAGGACTGCCGCTGCGGTTGTTGGTTGGGATTGGCTCAACAAGTCGAGGG
>JARDZZ010000084.1 GCA_029240595.1 Nitrospira sp.
GCTTCGCGATCGCAGCGACAGGTCTATGCACCATCGCAAGTCGCCGGAGCCCCAACTATCCTCATCCCACTAGAACGAAACAAAAGCGCCCATGTCTCCTATTAATCGCTCGTGAGAATCGCGGCGTCGTCGGTGACCGGATGAATCGGAAACACAACAAGCACAATAATCCATCCGAGCTTGCAGATCTCTTCTCACGTGAAGCCGCCCGCGGTTGCCCATCCGTGCCCTCGCGCTCTGCGTACTTGCCTTAGCGAAGTCCTGCGGCCTGCGTCGAGCAGGTAGCGCAGATGTCTGAGTTCCGTCATTCAACGAACAGGACGGAATGAGTTTCTGCGCTAAGCAGGAATGAGCGTGAAGGCAAGCCAGCAAGCGCCGGCAACAGGGGGCAACGGCGGGCGGCTAATCTATGCTTTCGTCGGTTTTCCTTCCGACGATGTTGCGGAGGTAGGTTCTGTGGGTTGCTCTTCCCTCTCCCCTTCGGCGGGCTTTTCCTCCTCGGGCACGTCGAACCACTGCACCAACATGTCATCCCACCAGGCTTCGTCCACTTCCGTGCCGGGATCATTGCCAAGAAAAGCCACGTCATCCTTGGTGACATCGGCTCCGACCTGTTTGGGCTGATGCTTGGCACGCTCGATTACTTCCTTTGTGGCATACCCGCCGATGATCCAGGAATCCGGATCGGCCCGCCGGGACTTGTACGCTTTCAGGCCGACCTTTAAGTACATGAAGATCTGTTGTTGAAGGGGATCGCCCACGCCTGATTGCGGCAAGCTGAGTGTCTTTTCAATCTTCTTACGCCAGTGCCGGTCGTCGTAACGCGAGGTCACGAGCTGCAGCATTTTCTTTCCCAATTCGGCATCAAGCGGCATTGACTTCCTCCATCAGCGGCGTCTCTTCGTCCCTCCGCTGCTCGTCGCGGTTATTTTCGACTGTACTTGCTCGTGAACGAGGCCTTAGCGAGCTTATTCTGATTGAGGTAATAGCCCACCATCGCACCCGAGGCCTCTTTCTGCAGAGGAAGTTGATCCGCTTTGAGCGCATACACTGTAAAGATATACCGATGCGGTTTATCACCGGGCGGTGGACAGGGACCGCCGTATCCCGGCTGACCGAAATCAGTCATGGATTGGATGCTGCCTTGCGGCGCTCCTCCGCTCTCCGGCTTACCGGCACCGGCTGGCAGGGATGTCGTATCCGGAGGGATATTGAAGATCACCCAATGCCACCACCCGCTTCCGGTCGGCGCATCCGGATCGTAGACCGTCACCGCGAAACTCTTCGTCCCTTTCGGTGCCCTCTCCCATCGTAACTCTGGCGACGTGTTGTTGCCGGTGCATCCGAATCCGTTAAAGACATGTTCATGACCGATGGTCCCTTTGTCTTTCACGGTGGGACTGCTGAGGCGAAAGTCGGCGGCCATGCCGGCGGTCGGAAACAGCAGCGCAGCCAAGAGCATCATCTGACATGCACGTCGCATAACCCACTCCTCTCTGTGGATCTCGTGACCCGCTTGCAGCCGCGCGGCTGCCGGGATGACTGCACTGAGTGCGATCACGTGAAACTTCATCCACCCTTCTGGTACGTCCCGATTAACTGCGCCTCGCTTAAGATGTGGCCTTTCATTGCTTCCTCAAGCTTGCTCTTTGCCGGCTGCTTCAAGTCGGGCAGCAGGGTATCCAACGCATAGAGCTTATGGAAGTACCGGTGGCGCCCGATCGGCGGGCACGGCCCTCCATAACCCGTGCGCTTCCAATCATTGACCCCTTCTCTGGTCCCCTCCGGTAGTGTCTTCACGCGTTCCGGCAAACCGTTGGCCGTCGGCGGCAAATTGTACAGCACCCAATGCACCCAGGTCATTTTCGGTGCGGCCGGATCGGGTGCGTCAGGGTCATCCACAATCAACACCAAACTTTTCGTACCAGGCGGCACGTCTGACCAGGCCATCGGCGGTGAGACATCCCGGCCTTCGCATGTGTACAACACCGGAATTGCTCCCTGATTGGTAAAGGCGCTCGAGGTAATGTGCATGTTGCCCTCCCCGCGGGCTGAGACGGCCATGGCAGGAAGAATAAGGGCGAGGGGCGCTGCCAGCAAGGAATGACGAACTCCTGCAGACATGCGTCCGAAGGGTCTGATGCTCTTCACTGTGCTTGCTCAGCTACCCGCGACCATCATCTCTGCGATCTTGAGCGTCGGACTAGCAATGCGTCCTCGGAACACAAGATCGCTGCCAACCGATTCGATGTCCATGAACATCCGTTTCAAATTTCCGGCTATCGTAATCTCTTCAACGGGATAAGCCAGTTGGCCATTTTCGATCCAGAAGCCGCCGGCACCGCGCGAATAATCACCGGTTACCATATTAATGCCGAACCCGATCAACTCCGTGACGTAGAGGCCGTCCTTCACGCTCCGGATAATGTCTTCTGCCGGCGTCGTACCGGGCACGAGATAGAAATTTGTCGGTCCGACAGAAGGACTCTCCCCCACGCTGCGCGATGCATTACCTGTCGAGGGCAGCCCCAACTTTTTCCCGGAATAGGTGTCGAGCAGGTAACTTGCCAGCATGCCTTTGTCGACGATCGTGTTCCTTCGGGTCGGCAGTCCTTCCCCATCGAATGGCCGTGAGCCAAGCCCTCCGATCATGCGGCCATCGTCAACGACCGTGATCCAGTCCGGCGCCACCTGTTGTCCCAGCTGCCCCGCCAGATACGATGCACCCTTGTACAGGCCGTACCCAGACGCAGCACTACAGAGATTACCGAGCAGGCTGCCAGCAGTTTCGCGATCGAATATGACGGGAACGCGCTTCGTGGCGATTTTTCGTGCGCCCAATCGTCTGACCGTCCGCTTTGCGGCTTCAATCCCAATAGCTTCCGGCGTTTCCAGCTTGATGAACTTTCGCTGGACGTCGTACCAGGCGTCGCGCTGCATGGCGCCGGACGCCGGATCGACTGCCACCGGTGAGACAGCCAATGAATAGCTCGAACTGCGATACTCTCCCACAAACCCGTGACTGTTTCCGAGCACGACGCGACCCCATGAAGAATCAAAATCCGCGCCCTCGGAATTCGCAATTCGTTCGTCTGTCGCCATGGCCGCCGACTCTGCCCGCTTCGCCAGCTCGATCTGCCGTTCGGCATCCACCTTCGTGTCATCATAAATATCCAGGTCCGGTTGTTCCTGCGCCAGCTGCTCAGGTTCAGGCAGCCCCGACATGGAATCCTCGACGACAGCCCGGGCGAGCGTACAGGTTTCTGACACCAGACGTCGCAACGACTCGGAGGAGAAATCGGATGTGGAGGTCGTGGCGGAGCGCTTGCCGACGAAGACGCGAAGCCCTAGCCGTTTTTCACGTGCCTTCGTGAGCCGATCGACAGCCCCGAGCCGGACCTGCACCGACAGGTTTTCCCCGTCGGCGACGACCACATCAGCTTCCGTCGCGCCGTCTTTTTTCGCCATGGCCAAGACATCGGCGGCGAGCTGGGCCAGGTGCCCGTTGGCAGGCTGGATCGCGCGATCCGGGTTCTGTTGGTGCATCACAAACCACCTTGTTTCATGCTGCCTGAGTTCCTCCAACCGTGATGTGATCGATCCGAATGGTGGGCAATCCGACGCCGACGGGCACCGATTGGCCCTCCTTGCCGCAGGTGCCGATGCCTTCATCGAGTTTCAAATCGTGGCCGACCATCGAGACCTTCGTCAGAATATCGGGACCGCTGCCGATGAGTGTCGCGCCCTTGACGGGCCTGGTGATCTTCCCGCCTTCGATCAAATACGCTTCACTGGCGGAGAACACAAACTTCCCGTTGGTGATATCAACCTGCCCTCCCCCAAACGAGACGGCATACAACCCTTTGTCGACCGACCGGATAATCTCGTCGGGATCCGACTGTCCCGCCAGCATGAAGGTATTGGTCATACGCGGCAGGACGATGCTTTGGTAGCTTTCGCGCCGACCGTTACCGGTCACGGGAATTCCCATCAAATGCGCATTCAACCTGTCCGTGATGTAGCCCCGCAAGATGCCCTTCTCGATGAGGGTCGTCCGGCTGGTCGGCGTGCCTTCGTCATCCATATTCAAGGAGCCACGCCGGCCGGGCAACGTCCCATCATCCACGATGGTACAGACCTCGGAGGCTACCCGTTTGCCGATCAAGTTGGAAAACGCCGATGTCTTTTTGCGGTTAAAATCCGCCTCCAGGCCATGGCCAATGGCTTCGTGCAGGAGAATGCCGGGCCAACCGCCGCCCAGCACGACCGGCATGACTCCCGCCTGAGCGTCGTCCGACGAGAGGTTGAGAATGGCGATGCGGGCAGCCTCTTTCGCATAGTCCAAGTAACGGTCCCGCTCGCGATAAAACTCAAACCCGATACGGCCGCCGCCCCCAAAAGAGCCGATTTGGCGGTTGCCGTGTTCTTCAGCGATACAAGTCACCTGCAATCGGGACAAGGGCTGGACATCGCCGATCAACGTTCCTTCAGACGTGGCCACCATCACAATCTTATACTCGGTGTTAAAGGAAGCCATCACATTTTTGATGCGTGGATCGTACCGGCGTGCTTCCTCGTCGATACGGTTGAGGAGCGCCACCCGCTCCGCTGTCGCCACTTCCAGCTGTGAATGGGAAACCGGATACAAATCACGCGTCGGCCTGGAACGCACCGGCACGGGGACGGGTTCAGTGCCGCCGGGAGAGTGGGCGATGTAGCGGGCGGTATCCGCAGCAAGCTCGAGGTCCCGCTTCGTCAGTTCATCGGAATAGGCAAACCCGGTTTTTTCTCCGGCTGTCGCGCGGACACCCACCCCTTGGGAAATACTCTTCGTCGCCCGCTTCACGAGCGACTCTTCCATCGATACGGATTCCGAAACGCACGATTCGAAATAGAGGTCCGCATAATCCACATTGCGAACCTTGACCCGGCCCAAAGCCCCCTCGACATCGCGCTCAGTAACGCCGAATGAATCCAATGGAATAAGTTGTGCCATCGCGCAAGAATCCTTAGAAGATGGTTTTAAAATTGATCCATGAATGCGAGAAGCCAAAGTATAGCCGATTCAATTTTCCAGGCGCAATCAGCGCGCGTCGAACTCTTCGCTTTTCCAAGGATTTTAGGAAATATCGTTTGACTTTCACAGAGACCGTCAGTAGACTTTCCTCACCTGCCATTCGCACGCCATAGAAAGGACCATATCCATACAGAGCTCATGGACACTCAGCCACCTTCCAGAATTGACGATCTGTCGGAAACAGAACTGACGGCAAAACTCGATCCTGACCTTCTTCCCAAACACGTCGCCATCATCATGGACGGCAACGGTCGCTGGGCCGAGGCTCGAAGTTTGCCCAGGATTGCCGGCCACCGCGAGGGCATCAAGTCGGTCCGCGACATGATTTCCTTATGTCTGGAGTTGGGCATTCAGGCTTTGACTATTTATGCGTTTTCGCAGGAAAACTGGAACAGGCCTACGACGGAAATCGACGGCCTCATGGGGCTGTTGGAACATTACCTGTCAACAGAGCGAAATAAGTTGATCGAACAGGGAGTTCGTTTTCGCACGATCGGGAGAACCGAGGCCCTGCCGAGTTCTGCCCTGCAGTGGGTGCGCGCGGCTGAACGGGAAACGGCACGCATGGAGAAGCTCCAACTGACGGTGGCGCTCAGCTACGGAGGGCGCGCTGAGATCGTCGATGCGGTCCGAGGACTGGTTCGGGACGCCCAGGAGGGCAAACTGCAGCCTGAGGATATCGATGAACCGCAGATTCAACAATACCTGTATACGCGGAGTCTGCCCGATCCTGACCTGTTAATCCGCACGAGCGGAGAAACGCGCATCAGCAACTTTCTCCTGTGGCAGTTGGCTTACACTGAATTATATTTCACACCAACCCTCTGGCCAGACTTCCGCCGCCGGGAGCTATTATTGGCCCTACTCGAATATCAAGGGCGCGAACGGCGTTTCGGCCGCGTCTTCAGCAGCCTGTCTTCGTAGTCTGCCGGAGAATCACCGACATGTTGGAGTGCGGAACAACGAATCGAGACTCGCCGCATACCGTCCACAAGGCCGCGGGTCGATTCGATGCCCGTCGGATCTACACAGTCCTGTTCGTCGTTCCCCTCTTGTATACGGCCATCCGCTTTTCTCCTCCCGCTGTGTTTACCGGCCTTGTGGCGGTGGCCGGCTGTCTCGCTCTCCGTGAGCTGTATCGCTTGTGTTTCCAGGTTGTACGTCAACCATTAATGGTCGGAATCGGCCTGGCAGGGTGCGTCGCGTTGATCGTCAGTCCTCACCTACCTGGTATTGCACAGCCGGGCCTGCTCGTATCCCTCGTCGCCATCCTCTCCATCCCGCTGCTGATCAGAACCCCCTTGGATCAAAGCGTAAAGGATGCTGCCCTCACTTTGACCGGCATGATGTACATCGGCCTGATGCTGGGCTATCTGGTCGCAGTCCGGCTTCTTCCGCAAGGCGAGTGGCTCCTCTTCTTTCTGCTCTTGGTCACATGGGCTGCCGACACGGGCGCTTACTACGTGGGTACGCTGTACGGTCAGCGCCCGCTGGCCCCGCGGATCAGTCCGAAGAAAACGATCGAAGGTCTGGCAGGGGGCCTATTTGCTGCAGTGCTTATCGCCTTTGTTGCACGATGGGGGTTCGTGTCGGACTTCTCCCATTGGGATGGTCTCATACTCGCCGTGCTCTTGACGTTCGCCGGCTTGTGGGGAGACTTGGTGGAATCGGCCATCAAACGCAGTGTCGGCGTGAAAGATTCCGGGGGGCTGTTGCCGGGTCATGGCGGCATGCTCGATCGGCTCGATAGTCTCTTGTTCACCGCGCCCACGTTCTACTACTATGTCACGTCGATTCGTGACATCGCGCCGTCGCCCTAAACCAGGTGTCAGGAAGAGAGGATCTGTTGCAGGATGTTCACAATCAGCGCCCGGCGAGTGAAGAGGCGAGCCATATCTTTACGTCCGAGCGTCTCGACGATGTGAGAACGAAGCCCGCGGTCAGGCGAGTCCCGGGAGATCGATTGCGAAGCAATCGGTGGGTCGGGCGGGTGAGACGACATGTTCAACATCCTGCCTAGGGAGCGGTTATGAAATCTATCGTGATCATGGGGTCGACCGGATCCATCGGGACCAATACGCTGGACATCGTGGAGCGATTCCCTGAGGAATTCCGCGTCGTGGGGCTCACAGCCGGGAACAATGACGAAATGTTGGCCGAGCAGATCCGCCGTTTTCACCCACTGGCCGTGGCCATGCCGACCGAATCAGGCGCGGCCCGGCTTAAACAACGGTGCGGCGGTCAGCCCGTCGAGATCCTGAGCGGACCGGAAGGCTTGGCCGCCGTGGCCTCGCTTCCGGAAGCCGAACTGGTGGTATCGGCCATTGTCGGAGGCGCCGGCCTCGTTCCGACCCTGGCCGCGATCCGCAGCAAGAAGCACATTGCCCTGGCCAACAAAGAGCCAATGGTGATGGCCGGCCAGTTGATGCAGGAGGAAGCCAGGCGTCAAGGCGTCAGAATTTTTCCCGTCGACAGCGAGCACAGCGCGATCTTTCAATCCTTGGAGGGCCATCGCATCAAAGACGTTCGCCGTCTGATTTTAACCGCCTCAGGAGGGGCGCTGTGGAACGTGCCGAAGGAGCAACTCCAGGACGTGACGCCGGAGCGGGCGTTGCAGCATCCGAATTGGAAGATGGGTGCCAAAATCACCATCGACTCGGCTACCTTGATGAACAAAGGTCTCGAGGTGGTGGAAGCCCGCTGGTTGTTCGATATCCCGGAATCGAGGATCGACGTCTTGATCCACCGGGAAAGCATCATTCACTCTCTGGTAGAATACGAAGACCGCTCAATGATTTCACAATTAGGCTTACCAGACATGCGCACACCGATCTCCTATGCGCTGCGATATCCCGATCGGCTTCCGCTCGACTTGCCGTCGTTGGATCTAACCGAAATCGGCACGCTCACGTTTTGCAAGCCCGACCACGATCGCTTCCCCTGCCTGCGGCTGGGCTATGAATCTCTCCGTATCGGCGGCACCATGCCGGCCGCGATGAACGCCGCCAATGAAATCGCGGTCGATGCATTTTTGAACGGTGGCATCCGTTTTACCGATATTTCTGATATCATTCAGAGCACCATGCAGACGCATGTCCCGCAAGCCGTCCGCTCCCTAGAGGCGGCCTTGGAGGCTGATCGGTGGGCTCGGGAGAAAGCCGACTCACTGGTCCATGCACTGGCCCGCTGACAGGGAACGAAGAACGGCATTGTAGCTAACCCCCAACCATCGAGTATGAACATGATGGCATCGGTTTTGGCTTGGTCTCCCGATAGTGTCTGGCTTCTGTTGCAGAAGACCTGGTGGTTCCTCGTGGTCCTCGGCATTCTCGTCGCATTCCATGAACTCGGCCATTTTCTGGCTGCGCGCTGGGTCGGCGTCAAGGTGCTGAAGTTTTCCTTGGGGTTTGGGCCGAAGCTGCTCGGTCGCCAGGTGGGTGAGACCGAGTATCTCGTGTCCGCAATTCCGTTGGGCGGCTACGTCAAGCTTTTCGGCGAGGAGGAGACGGAAGCCATCACACCCGAGGATCGCCGGCGGTCTTTTTCGCACCAGAGCCTTTGGGGGAAAGTCCTGATTGTCTCTGCAGGGCCCGGATTCAATTTCATCTTAGCCTACTTGATCTTTGCCGCTTGGCTGGCGACCGGTTACACCTTGCCCGTCCCCTCATTTAAGGACATCGCTCCCGTTCTGGAAGCCGTAGCGCCCGACTCGCCGGCAGCCAAGGCCGGCCTTATGGTCGGCGACCAAATCAAAAAGATCGACGGGCGGGACATTGCCACGCGCGTGGAACTGCTCGATGCCGCCGCCAAAGGGAAAGGCGCGCCGCTGACACTCGAGGTTCTTCGAGACGGCCGCATCCAAACCCTCACGGTCACGCCGATTCAGGCGCCGGCGCCGACTCAACGGAACGACGACTCAGGCTATTACCTGGGAATCGAAGAGATTCCACCGGTCGTCAATGAAGTGGTACCAGGCAAACCTGCTGCCGCTGCCGGATTCAGGGAAGGAGACCGGGTGCTTTCGATTGATGGTCGCACGATCCACACCTGGACGCAGATGACGGGTCTCGTCAAAGACAGCCCGGGCAAGACGCTTCAGGTGGATGTCTTGCGCGACGGCCACCGGGTATCGTTGTCGGTGACGCCTCTCGCTGAAAGCGCGACGGTCAACGGTCAGGCGGTTCAAGTCGGGAAGATCGGCATTGCCGGGCCGGATCGATCGCTCATGCGATCGGCGAATCCGCTGATGGCGGTGTACAACGGCCTCGAAGCCACATGGAAGTGGACGGAACTCACGATCGTCGGTCTGTACAAGATGATCGTTGGCGATATCTCGAGCAAAAACATCGGTGGCCCATTGACCATCGCGAAAATTTCCGGAGAAGCCGCCGCCCAAGGTCCGGCCAATGTAATTTTTTTGATCGCGCTCCTCAGCATCAACCTGGGTGTCCTGAATCTGCTGCCTATCCCCATTCTCGATGGCGGTCACTTGCTTTTCTTCCTGATCGAAGGCATCCTGCGCAAACCGTTGGGGGAGCGACAGCGTGAGCTTGCGCAACAGGTCGGCCTGGTTCTGCTCGTGGGCGTCATGATCTTTGCCTTTTGGAACGACCTCGAACGTATCTTCTTCTCTCACTGACATTCATGCGGACTTCTCAACTCCTGCTTCCCACCCTGCGGGAAGACCCGGGTGAAGCCGAAACCATCAGCCACCGGCTTATGCTTCGCTCGGGATTGATTCGGAAGGTCGCCGCAGGCATCTATACGTACCTGCCGCTCGGTCTGCGGATCATTCGGAAAGTCGAGCACATCGTCCGCCAGGAAATGAACCGGGCGGGGGCGCAGGAACTGTTGATGCCCATCGCC
>JARDZZ010000085.1 GCA_029240595.1 Nitrospira sp.
AATTTTAGAGAGATCAACGTTGAACTGCCATCGCTCTAGCTGAAATAATCCAAGCACCCGACCCATGGAACG
This sequence comes from Nitrospira sp., assembly GCA_029240595.1. Classification (GTDB taxonomy): domain Bacteria; phylum Nitrospirota; class Nitrospiria; order Nitrospirales; family Nitrospiraceae; genus Nitrospira_C. Next base: position 73 of record JARDZZ010000085.1, read on the forward strand.
AAACATTTCGCGAGCCTCTTTTCTCGCCACATTGGACAGACCAATGTCCAACAGTTTATTCAGCTCACTCCGATACCCTTGTAATGTTGCAATCGCAACCGGGGTGCTGAGATCGTTGTTCATGGCTTGCTCGAAAGCGATGCGAACATGCTCAATTGCAGTTCGAATCCTCTCATCGCCAGAACCTATGGCCTCAGCGTTCTCATCTAGTCGATTGAACAAATCATAGAATCCGTCTAGTGCGGTTTTGGATTCTCTCAAGGCTTGATCAGAGAAGTCTAAAGGACCTCGATAATGATTCGTGAGCAGAAAATAGCGCAGTACTTCTCCAGTAATGTCTGTTGGCCATTCAGATTTCTCAAAAATCTCTCTAATAGTAAAGTAATTCCCCAGCGACTTCGACATTTTCTCCTGGTTGATCTGCACGAAGCCGTTGTGGATCCAATAACGAGCGAATTCCTTGCCTGTGGCGCCGGAGGATTGTGCTATTTCGTTCTCATGATGCGGAAAGATCAAATCCATCCCGCCACCATGGATATCGAACGTCTCGCCCAGATGTTTCATCGACATCGCTGAGCACTCAATATGCCATCCGGGACGCCCAGGCCCCCACGGGCTATCCCATGAAGGTTCGCCGGGCTTGCTGTGCTTCCACAGCGCAAAGTCCATGGGATGCCGTTTGCGCTGATCCACATCCACCCGCGCACCGGCCTGCAGCTCCTCAAGTCTGCGTTTGGAAAGGCGGCCGTAAGCCGGATATTTGTCGACCTGGAAATACACATCCCCGTCCACCGTATACGCCAGTCCTTTTTCGATCAGCCTTTCCGTGATCGCAATGATGTCTGGCATGTGCTCAGTCGCTCTGGGTTCCTGCGACGCCGGCTTGATTCCTAATTTGCCCATGTCTTCATAGTAGGCGTCGATGAATTTGCTGGTAATCATGTCACAAGAGACGCCCTGCTCATTCGCTCGCTTGATGATCTTGTCATCCACATCGGTGAAATTCTTCACGAAGGTGACCCGGTATCCGCTGTATTCCAAGTAGCGTCTGAGCATGTCGAAGACCAGCGCGCTGCGCGCGTGGCCGATATGGCAATAGTCATACACGGTTACGCCACAGACATACATCCGCACATGCATCGGATCGATCGGCCGGAATTCCTCTTGCCTCATCGTCAGCGTGTTAAACAACGTCAGCATGACATCCTACGAGTCGGGAGTTGTTGCACGTCGGGGCCAATGTGACCAGAGAAAATACCCTGCAGCCAGCGCCAGGCAGAGACCGATGACGATGTCGAACCGGTGAAAGTACTCACGCAGTTGTTCCCACTGTTCACCCATTTTCACTCCAACATAGGCAAGGGAATAACACCACGGAATCGAGCCGATGAACGTGAAGATCACAAAGCGGGGAAAATTCATGCGGGCGATGCCGGCGGGCAGTGAAATAAATGTCCGCACGACCGGCAGCATACGGCTGAAGAAGACGGCCGCTTCTCCGTATTTTGAGAACCAGCGGTCAGCCGTCTCCAAGTCACGATGCGAAAGGAGCATATAGGGCCCGTAGCGTTCGACAAACGGCCGCCCGCCCCACACCCCTGCATAATAGGCGAGGATCGATCCCACCACATTGCCAAGGGCGCCGGCCAGCGTGACTCCCACCATCGTGAACTGGCCGGTTGTGACGAGATAACCGGAAAACGGCATGATGATCTCGCTCGGGAGTGGAATGCAGGCGCTTTCGATGGCCATCGTCACCAGAATGCCGGTGTAACCCCAGGCAGAAATGGTGCCGATCACGAATCGGCTCAGGATCGTGATGATCGCTTCGATAATCCCCATGCCTATCGCTTCGCCGTTCGTACGCGGCTCTTCAACGACACGCGTCGGCGTCTCTGTCCCTGGACGACCGGTGCCCAACTTCTCAACTGATCAAGAACCTCATAGTGGGTGCTATCGAGGTGGAGCGGGGTGAGCGAAACGGCACCTTCCTCGATCGCTTCATGGTCGGCGTCTTTGCTTCGACTCCATGACACGCGCGTTCCGGCTATCCAGTAGTAGGTCTTGCCGTGAGGATCGACCTTCTGGATGATAGGATTTTCGAATCGCCGCCGGCTCAAACACGTCACACGGACGCCGGTGATTGATTCCACGACACGATCCGGCACATTCAGGTTGATGAGTGTTTCTTCCGGTAAGCCGCGCTGCAAGATCAAGCGCGCGACGCGCCGCGCATAGTAGCCTCCCGTGACGAAATGAAATTGCTCACGCCCTTCTTGGGAGACCGCCATCGATGGCACACCGAGGATCGTCCCTTCCACGGCGGCCGATACCGTTCCTGAATACAAGACGTCGTCACCAAGGTTGACCCCCTTGTTGATGCCGGAGACTAAGAGGTGAGGCCGCCTTGGCAGGATGTTCAAGAGCGCCAAGTTGACGCAATCGACCGGCGTCCCGTTGATGGCATACACGCGTTTGGCCATTTCGTGAACACGGAGCGGTTTGTGCAATGTCACGGCATGAGCGACAGCCGTACGTTCACGGTCAGGAGCGACGACCCACACTTCGCCCAGCCGGCCCAAGGCTTTCGCGAGGATTGTCAGCCCGGCGGAATGTATTCCGTCATCGTTTGTAACCAGGATCAGCGGCGAATTGGGCTCAGACATAAAAAAAGCTGCGCGGGGCAGCTTCCTAGCTTGAGATGATTGATCGGCGAGCCCAGTGACTCAGTCCATTCTTCTAAAGCTTACCGTTCACTCAAAAATTTTGGTCGGGGCGAGCCGATTTGAACGGCCGACCACTCGCACCCCAAGCGAGTACGCTACCGGGCTGCGCCACGCCCCGACTGGATTTTTGTTTCTATGCCGACACATTCTCGCCTTGAAGTGTGCCGGATTGCAACCTCTCCTCCTCGACAGGCCGTTGCCGAACAGGACCAAACGGTCGCCGCGCTCTCCGGCATGTGAGCTCCCAAGATATCGTCACGCGTCCTCATGAATGCGACTCGAGGATTTTGAGGATGGCCTGAAGATTTCCCCGTAATTTCTGGGCTAATTCTTTCGGCTTCACCCGCTGGGCGGAGGCACGACCACGGCGTGCCCAGTATCGCTTCACGCCTTCCAATGTGTATCCTTCTTCGTAGAGCATTCGTTTGATTTCCAACACCGTTTCGACATCACGCCGCACATAGAGTCGCTGGTTCCCGCGACTTTTCTTGGGCTTGAGAAATGGAAATTGTGATTCCCAAAACCGCAGCACGTAGGCCGGAAGTTTCGTCACCTGGCTGACTTCGCCGATTTTATAGAAAACTTTGCTGCCGAGCCTGGGCTCATTCCCCATGGACCGGTCCTCGTGGCAGGAGTGGCTTTAGGTGTGATGCTGTTACGAGTTGACGTACTTTTTGAATACTTGACTGGGACGGAAGGTCACGACTCGGCGGGGCGTGATGCCGATTTCTTCACCGGTTCGTGGGTTCCGGCCTTTCCTGGCACCTTTGCTTCTGACGACAAAGTTGCCGAAGCCTGCAATCTTGACGGAATCTCCCTTTTGTAACACAGCCTTCAGCATGTTCAGCACGAGTTCAACGATATCAGCAGCTTCGTTTTTGGAAATGCCCACTTGTTTGTAAATTTCGTTTGCGATATCAGCCTTTCTCATGCCCCCTCCCCCCTTGCGGCCAACGTGCCTCCCGTAGAAACAAGCGTCTGCCCCTCAGGCAGGGGACAGTTTTACCATAAGTTACGTGAGGTTAGATAGGCTGTCAAGGACTTATTCTTGGAGGAGATTCCAGGGGCTACCGTTCTGAAGCCAAGAGTTTGTATTCGATGCTGTCTGCAAGAGCCTGCCAGCTAGCCTCCATAATATTCTCGGAGACGCCAACGGTCCCCCACTTGTCCTTGTGGTCGCCGGATTCGATTAAAACCCTGACTTTTGAACCGGTTCCGCGATTGGCTGAAAGGACCCTGACTTTATAATCAATCAATCTGACCTCTCGGAGTTGCGGATAAAATTTCTCCAAGGCCTTTCGAAGCGCGTGGTCCAAGGCATTGACAGGGCCGGCGCCAGCCGCCGCAGCCAGCTCAGTCACATCTCCGACTTTTACCATGACGGTCGCTTCTGAACCTGAGTGCCCAAGATCTTGTTTTTTCTCAACAATGACCCTAAACCCGAGCAACTGGAAGGAGGGCTTGTGCGCTCCCATGGCTTTGCGCATCAGCAGTTCAAATGAGCCTTCGGCTCCCTCAAACTGATACCCTTCGTTTTCACGCTCTTTGAGGGTGGCCATGAGTTCCTGGGCCTTCGGATCGTTCTTATCCAGCTTGATCCCGTAAGCCTCCACTTTTTCCACCAGTCCGCTGCGACCCGCATTGTCTGATACCAGCACGCGCTGCCGATTGCCGACGAGAGACGGGACGACGTGTTCGTACGTGGCAGGATTTTTGAGCACCGCATGAATATGGACGCCCCCCTTGTGGGCAAAGGCCGAATCGCCGACATACGGTTGGTGCTTGTTAGGCATCAAGTTGGCAATTTCCGTCACGAAGCCGGAGACATCCTTCAAGTGGTGTAACCGATCGCCCAACGCAGGCCGCTTCATCTTCAATTCAAGATTGGGAATGATCGAGCACAAATTCGCATTGCCGCATCGTTCTCCAATCCCGTTGATCGTGCCCTGAACTTGTACGACGCCGCTTTCGAGCGCGACCAGGGAATTCGCCACGGCCATGTCGCAATCGTTGTGCGCATGAATGCCTAACGGAACCCGGCACTCGCTCTGGACCACACGACAAATGTCCTTGATCTCCCAGGGCATGGTGCCGCCGTTCGTATCGCACAGAATCACGCGCTCGGCACCGGCCGCCACCGCACGTGTGATGGTTTCCAGGGCATAGTCTGGGTTCGTCTTATAGCCGTCAAAGAAGTGTTCAGCGTCGTAAAACACCCGCCGGTGCTTTGACCGCAAATACGCGATGGAATCGCTGATGATCTCGAGATTGGCGGCGAGAGCGATGCCCAGGGCATCGGTTACGTGGAACGACCAACTTTTTCCAAACAGGGTGATGACTTTCGTTTCGGCGTCGAGGAGCGCCTGAATATTGGCGTCTTTCTGTACAGGATTGCTGGCCTTCCTCGTGGAGCCGAACGCCACGACAGTGGCCTGTTTGAGCGGCGTTTCTTTGATCATGCGGAAAAATTCAATGTCCTTCGGATTGGCGCCGGGCCAGCCGCCCTCGATGAAGTGGACGCCGAGGTCGTCCAACCGTTGGGCGACCATCACCTTGTCGTCGGCAGAAAATGTGACGTCTTCAGCCTGGGCTCCGTCGCGTAGCGTGGTATCGTAGATTTCCAGTGGGGCGGAAACCGCCTTCGTGGCCGGCTTTTTCGGCACCGAGGATTTTCGAACGGAATGCGGTACGTGTTTGGCCATGGCGAAGAGGGTACCAGGAGCGGGTCGGGCCTGTCGAGGGTCTGTGGAGCGTTATTTGCCGACGGGAGTTTGGTCCAGTCCGAAGGCGGCATGGAGCGCACGCATTGCCAATTCCATGTACTTCTCGTCGATCACGCAGGAGATCTTGATCTCGGACGTGCTGATCATCATGATGTTGACCCCTTCATGCGACAGCACATCGAACATTTTGGCCGCCACGCCTGAATGCGAGCGCATACCCACGCCGACCAGTGAAACCTTGGCAATGGCTTCGGTCACGGAGACCGACTTGGCGCCGATGTCTTTCGCCGTCTCTTCGATGATCGGCATGGCCTTCTTGACGTCAACGCGAGGAATCGTGAACGAAAAGTCGGTCAGGGATTCATGGCTTACGTTCTGGATGATCATGTCGACCAAGATGTTCGCCTTGGCGATCGGGCCCAAGAGCCGCGCGGCGATACCGGGCCTATCGGGCACGCCGACCAGCGTGATTTTCGCCTGGTTGCGATCGCCGGTGATGCCGGAGACAGCAACGGCCTCCATATCTGCGTCTTCGCGTTTCACAAGCGTCCCCTTCCCTTCCTTGAAACTGGAGTTGACCTCAAGCGGTACGTTGTATTTGGCCGCAAACTCGACTGAGCGGCTTTGCAGGACTTTCGCGCCGAGACTGGCCATCTCTAGCATTTCTTCATACGCAATCCTATTGATTCGTCTGGCGGAGGGAACGATATTCGGGTCCGCCGTATAGACGCCGTCCACATCCGTAAAGATCACGCATCGATCGGCCTTCAACGCTCCGGCAAGCGCGACCGCCGTCAAATCCGACCCGCCGCGGCCCAACGTCGTGACGTCTGAGTGCTCGTTGATTCCTTGAAAACCTGCCACCACGGGAATGACTCCTCGGGTCAGGGCCTCGCGAATCCGCTCCGCAGCCACTCTGGTGATCCGCGCCCTGGTGTGGGCACTGTCGGTCATGATGCCGACTTGGCGTCCCGTAAACGAACGGGCGTCCAACCCGCGTCCGCGCAACACCATCGCCAACAGCGCGATGGTCACGCGCTCGCCCGTGGAGAGTAACATGTCCAGTTCACGTTCATCCGGGAGCGCCGCCACGTCGTGAGCGAGTTTCATCAACCGATCGGTCTCTCCACTCATGGCCGAGAGCACGACGATGACCTTGTTGCCCTCCTTGACCGCCTGCTCGACACGATCCGCGACGCGGTGAATCCGCTCAATGGATCCGACAGAGGTTCCCCCATACTTTTGAACGATCAGCGCCACGTCATGAGCCTTTGGCGAAGAGCCGCACGACGAACTTCGTCGCATCCCGCGGAGCGGTCGTCATCGCCTTCGCATCGACCTCGGTGAACCGTCGGCCGGAACCGGACGGTTTTGCCGTACGGTCCTGATACGCATACGGCCAGTGCGCTTGCGCCATGTTTCCCTGGTGCACACTGCCCGGGTCACTGACCGTCACCAACCGATAGGGACCCAAGGTCTTCATGCCGGAGAGGAAGGGGCCGACAAATTCGGTATCAACCTCCTCAATCGCCCGCACCTTGGCCTTGACGTCCGGATCATAGACGACCTGATCAGGCAACTCGATGTGCACGTATGCGAAGTCCTTGGACTTAATTTCGTCAAGCGCCACCGACGCATGTGTGCGATGGTTGGTCAAGCGATCTGGTTCAACCACCTGGAGCCCTGACAGCAGACCGAGCCCGCGTTGAACATCGCCGGAAGAAACGACCACTCCGGACACCCCGAAACGTTCAGACAGGCTGGGCCTCGGGATGGCTCGGCCTTCCCCCCACAGCCACAGGCAATTCGCCGGCTTATGCCCCGCCTCCCGTCGTTCATCGTTCACCGGGTGATCGCGCAAAATCATCAACGAGGCCTCCATCAGTTTCCGTAAGATGTCGGCTCCATCGCCTGCCGGCAGAGAGTCTCCGATCGGACGGCCCACCAAGGATTGCGGATCCACGCAGACGGCACGAGGCTTCCCATTGACCCATACCATCAGGTGTCGATGCCCAGCTCCGGGGAAAAATTGGATCATCTCTGAGCCAAGCTGCTCATTGACGGCGTCAATCAGCTCGCGGGCCTCTTCGCTCGTAATCAGCCCTGCTGTCGCGTCATCCATGACGATGTGAGGGCCAAGCTTCTTGATATCTGGGGTGCCTGCCTTGCCGCCCGACGGACCTTCCGCTTTCAAGGTCACCATCGTACAGCGGTAGACCACATCGTGTTCGCCTACTGTGACCCCTAAACTAGCCGCTTCCAACGGTCCCGGCCCCTGATAGTACTTTTTGGGCTCATACCCGAGGATGGAGGTCCCCGTCAGCCCGCTACCATGACGGCCATTGTCTAGAGCGACCGTGAGGAGACCGAGTTCGCTCTGCTCGGCCAATCGATCAAGGTGGGGAGTGGAGGCGGCTTGAAGCGGAGTTTTGCCGGCCAGTTCCTGCCGGGGATGGTCGGACATTCCCTCGGCATGCAGAATCACATATTTCATCGACCACACACTCGCATCGTGCCTATACCTTCAGAAGTCGAGCCACTTCCTCCGTTGTTGCGTTGACGGTTTGCGGTTTGACCGATACGCTGATGGCTGTGTCGGCATCTTTCAAGCCATGACCCGTGAGGGTGCAGACGACCGTTTCGCCCTCGCGCAGCCGACCTTGACGGCTCAGTTTCATCACACCGGCCACGGAGGCCGCCGACGCGGGTTCGCAAAACACTCCTTCCGTACCGGCTACCGCAACATAGGCTTGAAGGATTTCTTCGTCGGTCACGGAATCAATGGCTCCGGATGACTCCTTCACCGCGTCAACCGCCGCTTGCCAGCTGGCGGGGTTGCCGATCCGGATTGCAGTCGCCACGGTTTGAGGATTCTCAACGATCCGGCCGAGCACGATGGGCGCGGCCCCGGCTGCCTGAAAACCCATCATCCGTGGTATGCCCCGGCTTTGATTGGCTGCACGATATTCCTTATAGCCTTTCCAGTAGGCAGTGATATTGCCGGCATTTCCGACAGGAAGGACATGGACCGCCGGGGCATCGCCCAATTGATCGCACACCTCCATGGCCGCGGTCTTTTGTCCCTCGATGCGAAATGGATTGAGAGAATTTACCAGCTCGATGTGATGTGCGGCGGAGAGGGTTTTCACGATCGAGAGGGCCTGATCGAAGTTTCCGTCGACTTGGATGACGGTCGCCTGGTGCATCATGGCTTGCGAAAGTTTTCCCATGGCGATCTTCCCGGCAGGGATCAGCACATACACCGCCAAGCCGGCCCGGGCACCATAGGCCGCCGCTGACGCTGACGTGTTGCCTGTGGAGGCACAAATCACGGCGCGGGCGCCATTCTCAACGGCCTTTGAAATCGCCAGCGTCATGCCTCTGTCCTTGAACGATCCGGTCGGATTCGCTCCCTCAAATTTCAAGTACAGGTCGATTCCTGGGGCGATCTTCTTGGCAAGCCTGGCCGCCTGAATCAATGGCGTATTGCCTTCATCGAGCGTGATGACGGGAGTCTGATCGTTGACGGGAAGGAATTTTCGATATTCTGCAATGATGCCGCGCCAGCGAGTCATGACTTATTCGTCCTTGCCCTCGATGCGGATCAGAGTGGTGGGCTCGGACATGAACGAGAGCCGATTGATGTGACTGAGTGCGGTCTGAACGTCACGCTCTGTCGCCGTATGTGTCTTGATGACGATGGGAACGGTCTGTCCCTCCCGGCGTCCCTTCTGCAACATCGAGGCAATGCTGATGCCATATCGCCCCAGTTCACCTGCGATCTGTGCCAATACGCCTGGTCGGTCGGTGACCATGAAACGCAAGTAGTACAGCGAGCGTATTTCCTCCATTCGCCGCATACGAAGGGGCCGCCGCTCATTCGGTTGAAAGGATGCCGCCGGCACACGACCTGCGGCGCCCTTGAGAAGATTGCGGGCACCCGCGATGATATCGCTGACCACTGCACTTCCTGCGGCCAGATCTCCCGCTCCCCGTCCGCTCAAGACCACGTCGCCGACGGCGTCGCCCACCAATTGAATGGCGTTGTACACGCCTTCAATTTTGGTTAACGGTGACTCCTCACCCAACATGGTCGGATGGACGCGCGCCTCAACCTCACCGTCAATGAGCTTTGCAATCCCCAACAGCTTGATCGTATAGCCGAATTCGCGCGCGTAAGCGATGTCGTACTCGGTGATATGGGCAATGCCTTCAGTGTAAAGATCCTTGAAGTTGACCGGCGTGCCGAACCCCAGATTGACCAGAATCGCCAGTTTGTGTGCGCTGTCGGTCCCCGCCACATCAAATGCCGGATCGGCCTCCGCATATCCCGCTTTCTGCGCCTCCACCAACGTTTCGGCAAACCCCTTTCCCTCGTTCGTCATGCGGGACAGAATATAATTCGACGTGCCGTTGATGATG